>JBGVBT010000150.1:0-2230 GCA_045225895.1 Sphaerochaetaceae bacterium | reverse complement strand
AGAGACCCGGATAGCGGTGGACCGTATCGTACTCCAGGATGGCGCTGTAAAGGCTGACGTCATTGAGGAACTCCTTTGTCAGGGCCTCGAACGCCTTCTGGTTGATGGCCGCGCTGCTGTGGACCCTCTGGGTTCTGGGGAAGAGCCAGTTGAGGAACACAGGATGGCCCACTTTCACGGTCTGGCTGTCGATTTCCTCGCCATTGACCTGGAACGAGACATCGTGGCTTCCGCTTGCGATCTTTCTGGTAAACGGTGTGCCGCCTGCGTAGGTGCCGTCAACATAGACTGCAACTGTTCCGGCATCGCTTGTGAATGTCACACGTTTGGAGCCGTGGATGATGTCCGGGAGGAAGCAGACAAGGAAGATGATAAGGACAATGGCCAGTGCGTATGCGCAGGTGAGCCAGAGGCCCGGCTTGAGGCCGAAAAGAGGCTTTATCTTTACAGGTTCTACCTTTGGTAGGTCCTTGGACTTCTTGTAGAATTTCATGCCTCAAAGTTAACTGTATTGGCGATTGTTGTCAACAAACGCATTTGTCATTATAATTTCGACTATGGATCGATTCTTTGACAGAGTTCAGTCATTTACGGAAAGAAGACTTACAAGGCGCAAGGCCAAGAAACTCGCGGAAAAACAGAACAGGACATTCCTCAGCGAGATCCTGAGCTGGGTCGACGCCATTCTGTTCGCCGTTGTCGTCGTTTTCCTGGTCAACCAGTTCTTGTTCCAGTTCTTCGTAATTCCTTCTCCGTCAATGCTGGAGACCCTCCAGATCCAGGACAGAGTGCTTGTCTCGAAGCTCACATACGGAATCGAGACCTTCCCTCAGGGGCCCAAGATCCTCGACTCCAGAATCCCCGACCGGGACGACATAATAACGTTCTACAACCCCCAGTACGAGAGCAAGGGGCCGTTCTTCAACATCTTCAGCCAGATCCTGTACATGGTCACTTTCTCTCTGGTGAACATCGATGTCAACGAAGACGGATCCATGCGCGAGAAGCTTCTTGTAAAGAGAAGCGCGGGAGCTGCGGGTGATACCGTGACGTTCATCGACGGTGATGCCTACTTCAAGTACGCCGGAACCGGCGAGTATGTGAACGAGTCCGAGTTCAGGGCACAGAACGGTCTGGCAACCGCTCCACATACGACAATCGAGGACAGGGCATACACATGGTACAAGGCAATGGGAAGGATCAACGGTCTTTCCGAGGCCGGGGTATCGTCGGGCAACATCCCCAGGCATCTTGTCTCCGATTACCAGGCTCTGGACCAGTCGGCGTCCTTCTATGACTACTATTGCTACAACAAGGAGACCGCTGTGGGTCAGATGATGGGCAATCCTGCCGATATGCAGGCAAGAAGCCTGTGGGCCAAGTACCAGAGCGGTGTCTATGTTCCCGAAGGCCATGTCCTCCCGCTGGGAGACAACAGAGACAACTCTCAGGACGGAAGATACTTCGGACCTGTTGATGCGAAGACCGTCAACGGCCGTGTGGCTTTCCGCATCTGGCCGCTCGGCAGGGTCGGTTCTCTGCTCGACAAGTAACTGATGGTTCAGTGCGCTTTTCTTGACAGTTTCGATTTCTCCAAAGAAACATCAATCTATATCCATGTCCCGTTTTGCCTGTCCAAGTGCGCTTATTGCGCCTTCTATTCGCTTTCAGGCTGCCGTCAGACTGAAATGGATGCTTATACAGACCGACTTGTGAATGAGATCCTTGAGGTGAACCGGCATATGGACGGCCGCCCGTATTGCACGGCGTTCATAGGCGGCGGTAATCCCGGATGTCTTGGGCCGGAGCGGCTTTCAAGGATTGCGGATGCCGTATGTGAGAACGGAAGACCTGCCGAATTCAGCACGGAGATGAATCCCGAAAGTCTTAGCGGAGAGTTCTTCCCGTTGTTCGGAAGACATTTCACCCGGCTTTCCATGGGCGTCCAGAGTCTGGATCCAAAGGCTCTGGAATTTCTGGGAAGGAATTCCGACCTTGCCTCCACTTTTAGGGGCCTTGAGCTTTCCCAGAAACTCCATGCCCGGTACGGGACAGACCTCAGCTATGATCTGATCACATGCCTTGAGTCCTGGCATGACGAGCTTTCGGATGTCAGAAGAATAGTGGAGGAATACCCGTCGGACCATCTGAGCGTCTATGCCCTTACATTGGAGAAGAACACTCCGATGTACAGGCGAAATCCGGTTCTACCCGATGCGGACGGACAGTA
>JBGVBT010000149.1:0-3835 GCA_045225895.1 Sphaerochaetaceae bacterium | reverse complement strand
CGTCTGTGACGAGCCTGTCTCGGCTCTGGATGTCTCCATCCAGGCCCAGGTCATCAACATGTTCGAGGAACTGCAGGAGAAGCTGGGAGTCGCCTACCTGTTCATCGCCCATGACCTTCTGGTTGTGCACCACATCTCAAAGAGGATCGCAGTCATGTACCTCGGAAAGATCGTGGAGACCGGACTGGCCGACGATGTTAACTACACGCCGATCCATCCCTACACCGAGTCCCTGATGTCCGCTGTCCCGATTCCGGATCCGGAGTACACCAGAAAGAGACAGAGAATCGTCCTCCAGGGCGATGTCCCGAGTCCTCTGCGCATGCCTTCCGGCTGTCCGTTCAGGACCAGATGCCGCTATGCCTGTCCCAAATGTGCGCAGGAAATGCCGCCTCTTACTGACCGTGGTAATGGACATAAGGTCGCTTGCTGGGTAAAGTAAAGGAAATACGGGTCTGTTCCGGTACATTTACCGGAACAATGGTCCGGATGAAAAGAATTCATAGGCTTGCGTTGCAGGCCTTGTAAATTAAAGGAGAAAAGAAATGAAGAAGACAATTACAATTCTCATGGTTCTTGTTGCTCTTTGTTCCCTGGTTTTCGTTTCATGTTCAAAGAAGACGACTCCGGCAACAACAGCTCCTGCAACAACAGCCCCCGCTGCATCAACAGAGCTTGTAATCAACGCCGAAGAATACAAGGGCGCAGATTTTGTCGATCCTATCAAGGGATGGGCAAAGTATGATGCAATGATTGCCTCAATCAAGGCTGAGACAGACAAGGCTAAGAGAACACAGATGATGCACGAAGCCGAGGACATCCTCATGAGCAACTGGTGTGTCATCCCAATCTACTACTACAACGATCTGTACATGGAAAAGCCATACGTCAGCGGCGTCTACACAAACCCGTTCGCAACAAAGTTCTTCCAGCACGCATCACTTTCCAACGGTTCAAAGACAATGCGCATCAACCTTGCTTCAGAGCCTGATTACCTCGACCCGGCACTCAACAGCTCAGTCGACGGTGCATGTCTCGCAGCAGCTTCATTCGCAGGTCTTTATTCCTACAACGAGCAGGGTGTCACATCACCGGCTCTCGCAGAGGGATACAAGGTTTCCGCAGACGGCCTGACATACACAGTCACTCTCAAGAAGAACCTCAAGTGGTCAGACGGCTCAGCTCTCACAGCCAAGGACTTCGAGTATTCTTGGAAGCGTGCAGTCAATCCTGAGACAGCTGCCGACTATGAGTACATGTTCAGCGGCTTCGACGGATATGCAGAGGGCAACCTCAACGTCGTCGCTCTTGATGACAACACCCTCCAGTTCAAGCTCATCGCTCCTTGCGCCTACATCGAGGACCTGATGGCATTCCCGACATTCTTCCCTGTCAAGCAGGCTGCTGTTGAGTCCTACGCTGACTGGAAGACAAGCCCGGGCGGCTGGTGCCAGGAAGCCGGTTTCGTTTCAAACGGAGCTTTCGTCTGCACAGGCTGGAACCACGATGTCTCAATGACATACGAGAAGAACCCGTACTACTGGGATGCTGCAAACGTCAAGCTCGACAAGCTCGAGTTCATGCTTTCAGCTGATGACAACGCAATCTTCGCTGCATACAACGCTGGCAACCTCGATCTCATCGACACTGTTCCGACAGACGAGATTGCTAAACTCATCGAGACCAAGAACCCGGAGTTCAAGGTTGTCGACGAGCTCGGAACCTATTATGTTGCATTCAACGCAAAGAGCTCTCTGTTCAGCGGCAAGACTCCTGCTCAGGCAGCCTGCATCAGAGAGGCTTTCTCAATCCTGATCGACAGAGACTACATTGTCGAGAACATCGGACAGACCGGACAGGTTGTCGCCAACGCATTCATTCCTCTCGGAATGGCTGACGGAAACGGCGGCATCTTCAAGTCAGATGCCAAGAAGGGTTATTTCGATGCCTTTGCAATCAACAATGATCCGAAGGGAACAACAGCCAAGGCAGTTGCACTGCTCAAGGCCGCAGGTTACAAGTTCGGTGCAGACGGAAAGCTCTCTGCTGAGACTCCGATCAGCCTGACATACCTGACAAACCAGAGCTCCGGTCACGTCATGATTGCAGAGTCAATCCAGCAGGACCTCGCAGCTGTCGGTATCAGCCTTGCAATCCAGGTTCAGGACTGGAACGTCTTCCTCGAGGAAAGAAAGAAGGGTAACTTCGACTTCGCACGTGAGGGTTGGATCGCAGACTTCAACGACCCGATCAACATGCTCGAGATGTGGACAACAACATCAGGAAACAACGACTGCCAGTACGGTCGCTGATTCTGACTTGAGTCAGACAACTCACACAGGCTGTGCTCCGGCACAGCCTGTTTTTTATGCTTCGGTCAATTCCGGCGTCGCTGCACGCAGGCCGTGCACAGCATGGTCCCGCGCTCGCTCCTGGGACTTGCTCCAGAATCGGAAATTCGGAGCTCGGGTACTTAACAGTCACGGGATTTAGTAATATATTAATATATCAGTGAGGGATGGTTATCATCCTGAGTGCAGCAAGGTTGAAGGAGCCTGAGGAAACAGGTTCAGAGGGCTCCCTGAACATAAAGCCATTTGGAGGAATGATTATGGCACGTTTTACACTCCCTCGTGATCTTTATCATGGGAAAGGAGCTCTGGAGGCTCTCAAGACATTCACTGGCAAGAGAGCGATGATTTGCGTCGGCGGCGGTTCTATGAAGCGCTTCGGTTTCCTGGACAGGGCAATCTCCTATCTCAAGGAAGCAGGAATGGAAGTCGAGGTTTTCGAAGGCATCGAGCCCGATCCATCCGTCGACACCGTGATGAGAGGTGCTGAGGCAATGGCAAAGTTCCAGCCTGACTGGATCATTGCAATGGGCGGCGGTTCCCCGATCGATGCGGCAAAGGCAATGTGGATCAAGTACGAGTATCCGCAGACCACATTCGAGGACATGTGCAAGGTTTTCGGTCTTCCCAAACTCAGGACAAAGGCTCACTTCTGCGCAATCTCATCCACATCCGGAACAGCAACTGAGGTAACGGCTTTCTCCATCATCACTGACTACACCAAGGGCATCAAGTTCCCGATCGCCGATTTTGAGATCACTCCCGATGTTGCCATCGTCGATCCTGATCTTGCGGAGACAATGCCCAAGAAGCTTGTCGCACATACCGGAATGGATGCAATGACTCACTCTGTAGAGGCCTATGTCTCAACAGCCAACTGCGATTTCACCGATCCTCTTGCAATCCATGCCATCGAGATGATCATCAAGGATCTTGTACCTTCATACAACGGCGACATGGCCGCCAGAGACAGAATGCACAACGCACAGTGTCTGGCCGGAATGGCTTTCTCCAACGCTCTGCTTGGAATCGTCCACTCCATGGCCCACAAGACCGGTGCCGCCTTTGCCGACTACGGTGCACACATCATCCACGGTGCTGCAAACGCCATGTATCTTCCCAAGGTCGTCGCCTTCAACGCCAAGGATCCCGTGGCCAAGAAGAGATACGGTGTCATTGCCGACTACATGGGTCTTGAGGGAAAGAACGATGATGAGAAGGTCGCCGCTCTGATCGCCTATCTGAGAAAGATGAACGATGACCTGAACATCCCGCACTGCATCAAGAACTACGGTGCAGACAGCTATCCCTGCGAGCAGGGCTTTGTTCCCGAGAAGGTCTTCCTGGAGAGGGTCCATGACATTGCAGTGAACGCAATTGCAGATGCCTGTACAGGATCCAACCCCAGACAGCCCAGCGTCGAGGAGATGGAGAAGCTTCTCAAGTGCTGCTACTACGACACGGAAGTTGATTTCTGATGAATT
>JBGVBT010000148.1:0-4125 GCA_045225895.1 Sphaerochaetaceae bacterium | reverse complement strand
GGTCTCTACACATCCTATGCAAACAGCATAGTCGGAAGCGACTTCAACAGACAGACAAAGGAATTCGAGGCCGCCCTCTTCTTCGTCACATCAAAGGAGATGTACGACGATGCCCGCAACGCGGTCTCGATCATCGGACTGAACACCATCGTCCCCTACCAGATCCTCAACGGAGATTCGACCATCGGAGCCTCACCTGAAAACAACCCGACAGTCGGAGCCTCAAAGACAAGCCTCAAGGCCAACGGCTTTACAGTCGAAGGCTTTGCAATCGACGAGGCCGACTTCTCCAACGGAAAGACAGTCAAGGCCTCATACCCTGAGGTTCTGGAAGCCGGACTTGAGACACACACCGACAAGTTCAACATCGGCGCCTACTGCGTCACTGAGAACCAGTACTCCCAGTTCGTCAAGGCAAACCCGATGTGGGACGCATCCAACAAGGAAAGCCTCAAGGCCCAGGGTCTTGTGGATGACTACTATCTGGACGGCGTTACGATCTCCACTTCCGTCACCGGAAACCGCCCGGTGAGGAACGTCAGCTACCATGCCGCAAAGGCATTCTGCAGATGGCTGTCCGAAGAGACCGGAAGAAACGTCTACCTTCCCACAGAGGACCAGTGGATTGCAGCCAGCCTCTCGGATCCCGAGGACGGCTACCAGAAGTCCCTTGTCCCTTACGAAGCTGAGAACGCTCCGGCCGCAATGATCGGCGGAGTCTGGGAAATGACCGACACAGATCTGGTTCCCCTTGCAAGAACCCTCAGAAACAATGCGGCTGACAACGCAAGGGCCATCCTCAGAAATTACGACACACAGTGCGACATAGTCGTCAAGGGCGGCTCCTACGTGAATGCAGTCGGCACAGTCGACCGCTATTCCGTCGGAAGCGCCTACAGAAGCCTCTGCAGCGATTTCATGGGCTTCAGAATCGCCTGGGATTGAATATGGAAAACAGAAAACCTGAGATAAAGCTGCTACAGACCAACAAGAAGGCCTACTTCAACTACGAGGTTCTGGAAGACCTCGAGGCCGGCATGTCATTGGCGGGAACCGAGGTCAAATCCATCCGCGCCGGACGCTTCTCCTTCACCGACTCATATGTCAAGATCGAGAACAACGAGATGGTCCTGATCGGCTTTACAATCCAGCCTTATGACAAAGGCTCCATCTTCAACCATGTCTCTGACAGAAACCGCCGTCTTCTTGTGCACAAGCAGGAGATCAAACGCCTCAGACGCAAGGTAGAGGAAAAGGGTCTCACCCTTGTTCCGACAAAGGTCTATCTCAAGGGAAATCTCGTCAAGATGCAGGTATCACTGTGCAGAGGAAAAGCCCTGCACGACAAGAAGGAAGCAATCAAGGAACGCGACCTCAGCCGCCAGGCCCAGCGTGAAGCCCGCGACTACAGGTTCTGATTGCCTACACTTCCTTTCCGAACTTACGCAGCTTTCTGAAATATTTTGTATTTGTCTTCTCGATGTTCTTGTATACGTCGTTGTAGAGCTCCATGTAGACCCTGTGGTTCTCCATGTTGGGTTCAAAGACATCCTTGTCGTGAACCATGCTCTTTACGGCATCCGTATACGATGAAAACTCTCCCATCGCAACAAAAGCGGCTATCGAAGAACCCAGACCGCTTGCCTCGTGAGTCTGCACCCGTTTGACCGGAAGACCGAAAACATCGCAGCAGATCTGGACAATGATATCGCTGACAGAACCACCGCCTGCTATGTAGAGCTCCTTGATATGCTGTCCTGAGCGCATCTGCATCCTGAGCATCGCATGGTAGAGCTCAAGGTCGATGCCTTCAATTATCGCCCTGTACATATGTGCCTTTGTGTGATAGTCGCTAAGACCCATCAGAACACCCTTTGCAAACGGGTTGTTGTTTCCCGGGGAAAGGTGCGGAGTAAGCACAAGGCCTCCGCTTCCAACCGGCACATCGTCAAGCATCTGGTCAAGGATGGATTCAACCGAGACTCCCCTCTCCTTTGCGATGCGGCTCTCCTCCCTGCAGAAGTTGCGGATGAACCATGTGAGGATCCAGTATCCGCGGTACAGCTGGTACTCGCCGTTGTAGTATCCCGGCATGGCCGATGGATAGGACGGAAGGAACGGACACGGTTCAAAATAATGGGGACTGCAGAACTGTATGGTCGAAGCCGTTCCCAGCGAGATTGCAGCCTTGTCTTCTGTTGTCACCGAAAGTCCCAGAGCCTCGCATGCCTTGTCCGTTGCTGTGGAGATGACAGGAATCCCCTCCGGAATGCCGGTCCGTTCGCTGGTTTCCTTGTTGATTGTCCCTACCTTGCCCGGAGAGTCCACAATATCCACCAGTTTCTCCAACGGTATGTCGGCAACACAACGTGAAAGACCCTTCTTCATCCATCTGCGGTTTCTGTAGTCGAACGGGATGTGTCCAACCTGGTTCGCAGCACCGTCCTTCAGCTCACCAGTGAGCTTGTAGTTCATGTAGGATGAAATCATCACGAACTTGTCGGCCTTGGCCCACAGCTCGGGCTCCTCTTCCATGATCCAGTTGCACTGGGCGCTCTTGTAAAGGAGATCTATGGTCTCTGTCATTCCTACCGAAGCAAACAGGATCTTGTGAAGAAGAGGCGGCTTCGGATCTCCTTTGGCCCTTCTTTCATCCATCCAGACTATTATGTTCCTCAGAGGCTTGTGGTCCTTGTCCAGAATCAGGCCGGTATCTCTTATGCATGTGATCGTTACGGCGATTATGTGCGAGAACAGGTTCTGAGTGTCCTTCTCCTTCAGAAGCTTGCCTGCCTCGCAGAGCCTGTCGTAATAGAAATCAGGCAGCTGCTCCGCCCTGCCGCGGATATCTGTCGGAATGCAAGGATAATCGTACGTCACCTGCGACGAAAGGACGGTGTTGCCCTCCTTGTCCAGAAGAAGAGCCTTCATGCTCTGGGTGCCCAGATCGAATGTCAGAACCAAAGGATTGTCCATACTCACCTCTGAAATGGAATTATATCATAACAAGGCCTTTTGACTTCAATTTAGTCTTACAAAAAACAGACTATTGACTACTATCAGTGCAAATCTACTTTTTCCTCTGTAAGAATCACAAAAGGCAAAATTATGTAAGTTTGCTTGCCCGTTGGAGGAAAAAGATGTATATTCGCCTTGTACCAATTATTCCCTTAGGGGGTGTATTGGTTTCGACTGGCGGGTTTCAGGCCACCAGCTGCAGGTCAAGCGCCAACTTGTTAAACTAGCAAAACCTATAACTGCCAAGAAAGAAGACGAGATCGTCCTCGACGAAGCAGAATTCGCTCTCGCTGCTTGATAGTAGCCAGAACGGACAAGGTTCAGGATGCCGTGCCCATGGCCCTGTTCCCTGTAAACAACTTGGGCTTGTCTATTGCTGACGGATGTAAGCGGTAGAGACCTCCCACACCCTGGGTTCCCCGAAGGACTGACCAGCTGCCGAAGGGAACCGAGATACAATCAGCCGGATCTAAGCCTGTAGACGCTGATGGATGGTTCGTTAGGACGGGGGTTCGACTCCCCCCACCTCCATATTGTCGTTCTGTTTTTGCTACAATTGTACAAAACAGGACGACATTTCTTTTATTCGCTGTATATAAACAAGTTACACAAACTCAAAATTTGCGAAATCTTATCCTTGCCCTTATTATTCACGATTCTTAAACGCCTTTTTCTACAACTCTAGGCTTTGCAAGAAACTATCCTTCCGAGAGGAATTTCAATATTCCGAGAAATGTTTAAATGTACCGAGAAATATTTCATTGTTCCGAGTGAGGTTTCAGAGTATATGCCTTTATCTATTTTATTTATTCAACGGGCATGCTTACTCGTCTGTTCGTGTATCAAACTATATTCTTTGGATGATGGTTATTGAAACGACTACAAATCATTTCTCTAGACTCTAAGTAGGAATCGCCAATAATTCCCAACCGTGATAAAAACTCTTCGCAGTCATCTTTGGTATACTCAATCTTCTTATTCCCTGCAATAGTTGAAATGTGATGGCATTCAAAGGCGTGTTGAATCAAATGCGATATAACAAGAAAAGCAACGTCAACGTCTTCGAGTGTTGTCCCATATTCCAAGGGAAGTTCTTTCACTTCCTCG
>JBGVBT010000147.1:0-2931 GCA_045225895.1 Sphaerochaetaceae bacterium | reverse complement strand
GATGCCTCATAGACGACCAGAAGATCACCGACGTCAAGACCGTCATAACCAAGGACGATGCCAAGGACGGCGAGCTGATCCTGCGTGCAGGCAAGAAGCGGTTCATGCGCGTGATTGTGAAATAATCAGTTGTTTTCAGATTGTTTTCAGAGAGGGAAGCGGGAATTCCGTTTCCCTCTTTTTTTGAGGTCAGCGTTTTGAGGACAGGTGCGTACAAGCTTTTCAGATGATCCGTTTGATCAGGATCTCTATTCCGATTGCTATCAGGATGATCCCTCCGGCAATGGATGCCTTGTCTGCGAATCTTGTTCCGAAGCGTTTCCCTATTGCAATTCCGCAGAGACACACGAAGTGGGTCACGACTCCGATTATCAGTGATGAAACCAGTGCCATCTGAAGTGAGTAATGCTCGATGGTGAAGCCCACGGAGAGGGCATCGATGGATGTTGCGACACCCTGGACCAGAAGACGTCCGAATCCGATGGCCGGTTTCTCTTCCTCAAGGCTTCCGCTGTGACGCATTCCCTTGATTATCATCTCGCCTCCGATGTAGGTGAGAAGTGCCAGGGCAATCCATGGTACGAGCCTGTCGAAAGAGGTGAAAAGTTCGACAATCGTGTGGACGCAGACCCATCCGATCATTGGCATGATGAACTGGAAGAACGAGAATGTTCCCGCCACAAGGTTCATCTTCCCGGCTTTCATCTGCGGCTCGCTGAGGCCGTTGACCAGGGACACCGAGAACGCGTCCATGGCAAGCCCGAAACCAAAGAGAATGCTGTTCAGAATCAGAAAACGGTCCAACTGCATATCGCCGTTAATATAATGTGAAACGCTGTCCGAAACAAGTATATGAGCGTCTTGCCCAAGGGTGTTGCCGTTGGCATAATGGACATATGCAATTGACGGAACGCCAGCTCAGCCTTAAAGACACACTTCCAAGCGGCCAGTGCTTCAGATTCTCATTCTGCGACGGAACATGGACCGTCAAGGCCGGTGTGGGGGAGAACCTCAGGGTTCTCAAAGTGTCCCAGGATGATCTGAGCCCCATCACAGACGACCCTTTCTGGGCAGATTTCTTCGATCTTGGAACTGATTATGAAAGCCTGAAAAAGGAGTTCTCGAAGATTTCCCCTCTGATGGAGAAGGCCTGTGAATACGCTCCCGGCATCCGTATCCTCAACCAGGATCCGTGGGAGGCCCTGTGCAGCTTCGTGGTATCCCAGAACAACAACATAAAAAGGATAATGGGAATCGTAGACAGGATGTGCGGCTTCTACGGAGGCGGTGGCTTTCCTACGGTAAAGTCCCTGGTGGATGCAAAGGAGGATGACCTCAGGATGCTGGGCCTGGGATTCAGGGCTCCTTACATTGTGAATACGGCCAGAGCTGTCCATGATGGCCTGATAGATTTGAAAGCACTTAAAACAATGGACATAGATGAGGCCCGGGGCGTTCTTATGAAAGTGAAGGGCATAGGCCCCAAGGTTGCTGACTGTGCGCTTCTTTTCGGATGCCACAGGCTGGACTGCTTCCCTATGGATGTCTGGATGAAGCGTGTCATGGCAACATGCTTTTCCGGTTGCGACAAGAGCATCTTCGGTCCCTGTGCCGGGGTTGCCCAACAGTATCTTTTCCACTTCGCCCGCACGAGCGGTTTTTTCAATGATAAGGAGTAAGCGATGGTTTTTGACACATTGAGCCAGCTTGAGATGTATATCCCTGTTCTTCCGGCAATCCGGCTGATTGCCGACATAATGGACCACGACGACCTGTACGAAAAGGCTCCGGGCAGCTACAAGACAAAGGACCCGAAGGTAACGTACAAGATTTTCGAGTACATGACTTCCTCTTCAGACAGGCCGTTCGAGTATCACAAGGACCACAGCGACCTGATGATCCTTCTCAAGGGAAACGAGCTGATGAGCACAAGCTGGAGGGAACTGAAGAACCAGAGCATCTCCTATGACCAGAAGACGGACACCGGATTCTTCAACGCCGAACCTATCAGCGTTCTCCAGGCAACCCAGGGCCGCTTTGCCATCTTCTTCCCCGGAGAGCCCCACAAAACCGGCGTAGCCGACGGGGAGCCCTGCCTTGTTAAGAAGGTGGTATTCAAAGTCGAGGACTGACGGCCTTCTGTGAAGAAAAGTGTTGATTCTGTGAACATGCTTCTTTGATTCAAGCCTCCTGGCTATATTTGAGCCATGAAGTTCGGAGGCTTCAAATGAAGAAAGTTTCAACAGCTAGTTTGATTTGTGCGATTGTCCTGATCATCGGTGCAATCGTCCTTAATGTAATCGGTTTCTCCTACATCAACGGAGTCCGCTATGTCGGTCATATGGGCTATGGTTTCATGCGCATGTCCTACTACACCGATTCGTCCATGACAGCCACATGTCTTGCGATGATCATCGCAGGAGGCTTCCTCTTTGTCGGAGGAATCCTGCTTCTGATGCTTGCTGCGGCTACAAGATGCAGAGACCACAAATGCTGCCGTCACAAGGCAGAGACGGAGGCCGCTCCTATTGCAGAATCCTGTAGCTGCAGTCTCCCTGAAAACACAGAAGAACAGAACCAGTAACTCATTGTCCCTTTTGGTTCAGTTGTTTTTTTCCCTACAAAGCTGCCGGGTGTCCTCCTACATCCGGCAGCACCCTTTTGGGCTGAGCCAAATCCACTGAAGGCTGACACTTGCATAAAAGGGCAAAAAAGGATATATACATTAGTGCATGCGGCAATAGCTCAGTTGGATAGAGCAACTGCCTTCTAAGCAGTAGGTCCTTGGTTCGAGCCCAAGTCGCCGTATCGAACAGAAACCCCGGTCAAAAGGCCGGGGTTTCTGTTTGAAGTGGACGTTTTGGGCGAGAAACGGAGCGTCAGGCAAAGCCTCCTGCGGAGGGTTTGCAGCGGAGGCGGCTTTTGCCGGAC
>JBGVBT010000146.1:0-6930 GCA_045225895.1 Sphaerochaetaceae bacterium | reverse complement strand
GTTGCAAACCAGGGCAAGGCAAAGTAATAGAAACCCTTTCAGAGTTCAAGGCCATCGGATGAATGCAAATCCGGTGGCTTTTTCTTTTGATTTGCATTATTATACAATCAGAATCTTTCAGGAGGGGTTATGACATACAGTGATTTCAAGGGGATCAGGGTTTCGAAGCTGGGGTTCGGAAACATGAGGCTTCCGTCCGTGGACGGCAGGCGCGGGGAGTATCCGATAGACTATCCCGAGGCGCACAAGATGATAGACCTGGCGATGAAGAACGGGGTCAACTACTACGACACGGCCTATGTGTATCAGAACGGAGACTCCGAGCGATGCGTGGGCCAGGCCATGAAGAACTATCCCCGCGACAGCTTCTACATTGCCACCAAGTTCAACTACAGGGCCAATCCTGATTATAAGGCTGTATTCAAGGAGCAGCTTGAAAGGCTTCAGACCGACCACATCGATTTCTATCTGCTTCACTGCATGACTGAGCGCAACATCGACAACCTGTTGAACTGCGGCTGCATAGATTATTTCGAGCAGATGAGAAAAGAGGGTAAGATCACTTATTTCGGATTCTCTTCTCATGCTCAGCCCGATACTCTCAGGCGCTTTGCAGATGCCTACAAGTGGGATTTCGCACAGATCCAGATGAACTATCTTGACTGGGAGTTCGGAACAGCAAAGGAGGAATACGAAATCCTGACCGAGCGCAACATCCCTGTCATTGTCATGGAATCCGTCCGCGGAGGCAGGCTTTCAAGTCTGACTCCGGAACTGGATGCAAGGCTTCAGCAGGCCCAGCCCGGCTGGTCTGTGTCATCCTGGGCATTCAGATGGCTTATGACGCATGACAACGTCATTGTCATGCTGAGCGGCATGTCAAACATTGAGCAGGTTGAGGACAACCTGAATACCTTTGAAAAGGACAATGCCCTGAATCCCGAGCAGGTGGATTTCCTCAAGGAAATTACACATGAGTTCAAGGCCGGTTTCACAGTTCCCTGTACAAGCTGCCATTACTGCACTCCGGGCTGTCCTATGAAGCTGGACATTCCTGAACTGTTAAAGGTTTACAACGACTATAAATACAACAGGAGATGGGAAGACAATCTGAAAGACGTGGAGTCCGACAAGCTTCCGGGGAACTGCATTGGATGCGGATCCTGTACGGAGCATTGTCCGCAGAACATTGATGTGCCTTCATTCATGGCCAAGCTCTCAAAACTCCATCAGAGCGGACAGGAAGACTGAAAAGATCATAAGCCGTTTCTATTTACTATATTTTTGATATAATGTGCTCATATCCGGGAGGTTTTGAGCATGGATCTCAAAGGTAAGACTGTAAGTTTTCTCGGTGACAGCATCACTGAGGGTGCATGTGTATCCGACATTAAGAACAACAGATATGACAACGTTGTCATGCGCGAGCTCTGCCTTGGCAAAGTCAACAACTACGGAATCAGCGGAACAAGGATTTCCCACCAGTTCACACCAAGCGAGAAAGCCCGCCATGATCTGAATTTCTGCGGCCGATGCTTCGACATGGACCCTGCTTCCGATGTCATTGTGGTCTTCGGCGGCACCAACGACTACGGCCACGGCGATGCTCCTCTGGGCAATATCGATGACCAGGACAGAAAGACCTTCTGCGGTAGCGTGAACTACCTGATCGGCAAGATCCACGAGCTGTATCCTTCTGCTGTCCTTGTGATGATGACACCTGCACACAGAGTCGGCGATACTCTTGCTCCTGAAGAGAAGAAGGTCAAATGTGGGATAACAGGTCAGCCGCTGAAGGACTATGTGGATGCTGAAGTCGCGATCTGCAGAAAGAACAACGTTCCGGTTCTCAACATGTACGAGGAACTTGGCATTGATCCCAACAGGCAGGAGGACTGTGAGAAGTACACCGGAGACGGACTTCATTTCAACGATGCAGGCCACAACGTGATAGGAAAACTTCTTGCTTCATTCCTCAGGAAGCTCTGAGTTATTATTGAATAACAATTCATTAAAATGGTATAAATATTATATCGGAGGAACCATGGGATTCGGAGTAACTTACAAGATTCTGGCTTCGCACATCGAAGGCGGCGCACTTGAGGCAGGAAAGAGCATAGATCTGAGAATTGACCAGACGCTGACGCAGGACGCCACCGGAACCATGGCCTATCTTCAGTTCGAATCGCTCGGACTGGACCATATCAGAAACGAGCTTGCCGTAAGCTATGTTGACCACAACACCGTCCAGGTCGGATTCGAGAATGCCGACGACCACAGATATCTGCAGTCGATTGCCGCAGCCAAAGGCATAGTTTTCTCCAGACCAGGTAACGGAATCTGCCACCAGGTTCATCTGGAGCGCTTCGGAGTTCCGGGAAAGACTCTGATAGGATCTGATTCCCACACTCCAACAGGCGGCGGAATAGGAATGATCGCAATAGGAGCCGGCGGACTGGATGTTGCCCTGGCCATGGCAGGCGTCCCGTTCTCCATCATCTGTCCCAAGGTCATAGAGATACGTCTTACTGGAAAGCTCAGACCTTTCTGCACTGCTAAAGACGTTATTCTCACTGTTCTCGAACACTTCGGTGTCAAAGGCAACGTGAACACGGTCTTTGAATATACCGGAGAGGGCGTTTCAAGTCTGAGCATTCCCGAACGTGCCACGATCTGCAACATGGGTGCCGAATGCGGCGTGACCACATCCGTATTCCCTTCGGACGAGACAACTCTTGAATTCCTCAAGTCGAACGGAAGGAAGGAAAGCTACAAGCCTCTTGCCGCCGATCCGGATGCCCATTATGACGGCCTTTTCGAAATCAACCTTTCAGAGGTTGTTCCTATGGCTGCATGCCCGCATTCACCCGGAAACGTGAAGAAGGTGAGTGAGATCGCAGGTCTCAAGGTCAACCAGGTGGCGATCGGGTCCTGCACCAACTCTTCCTATGCCGATCTCTACAAGGTCGGACAGATTCTGGGAGGCAATGCGGTATCCGATCATGTGAGTCTGGGAATAGCTCCGGGTTCGCGTGATGTTATGAGGAAAATCGCCTCCGACGGAACCATGGCTCTGATGCTGGACTCGGGTGCACGCATCCTTGAAAGCGCCTGCGGATTCTGTATTGGAAACCATTTCTCTCCCAACTCCAACGGCGTGAGCCTGAGGACAAACAACCGCAATTTCGAGGGTCGTTCCGGTACCAAGGACGCACAGGTCTACCTCGTCAGTCCCGAGACAGCGGCAGTCAGCGCACTTACGGGTGTTGTCACAGATCCAACTACTTTGAACATTGAAGAGATTGTAGTTCCACAGCAGAAATGTGGAAAATACGATGATAAAATGTTCATATTTCCTAGTTCGGATGAAAATATCTGCAAGTCTGTGGAGATTCTCCGCGGCCCGAACATCGGTCAGCCGCCCAAGTGCGACAAGCTCCAGCAGACCATCAAGGCTGTTGTGACACTGAAGGTCGGCGACAAGATCACGACCGACCACATCATGCCTGCAGGTGCAAGACTGAAGTACAGGTCCAACATAAAGAAGTACTCCGAGTTCGTGTTTGAGCCGGTCAATCCTCTGTTCAGCAAGAAGGCTTCTGAGAACAGGGACAAGGGAATAGGGAACATTATCGTTGCCGGTTACAGCTATGGTCAGGGTTCCTCCCGTGAGCATGCGGCAATCTGCCCAATGTTCCTTGGAGTCAAGGCCGTCATGGCTCTGACAATCGAGAGAATCCATCAGGCAAATCTCTGCAACTTCGGGATCCTTCCTTTGACATTCCTTGAGGAGAAGGACTACGAGAAGCTGAACCAGGATGACGAACTTCTGATCGAGAACGCAATCGAACAGGTTCAGAAGGGTGGCAACATCATTGTGAAGAACATAACCGGCGGCTATGAGTTCGAGATGAAGCTGGATGTCAGTGGTCTGCAGAGGCAGATGCTCATCTGCGGCGGAAGGCTGAACCAGATCAAAGAGGGACTTTGACATGACAGATTTCACAAAGGTCATCTACATAGAGGGGGACGGAGTGGGTTCGGAGATCACTCCGGTCATGAGGGCGGTTCTTGATGCCGCAATGGACAAGGCGTACAAGGGAGCCAAGGCCATAGCTTGGGAAGAGGCTTTTGCCGGCGGAAAGGCTGAGATGCTTTTCGGTACCAACCTTCCCGAATCCACTCTGAAGAGAATCAGGGAAGTGGGACTTGCGATCAAGGGACCCCTGATGACTCCGGTAGGAAAGGGTGCAAGAAGCATAAACGTCGCACTCAGACAGAATCTGGACCTCTATGTTTGCCTCAGACCTGTGAAATACTTCGACGGAGTCCCTTCTCCTGTGCGACATCCTGAGAAAGTCGACATGGTTGTCTTCAGGGAGAATACGGAAGACATCTATGCCGGAATCGAATGGGCCCAGGGCACGGATGAGGTAAATAAGGTTCTTGAATTCCTTCAGAAAGAGATGGGTGTTTCAAAGATCCGTTTTCCGGAGACGAGCGCAATCGGCGTGAAGCCGGTGAGCAGGGAAGGTTCGGAGAGACTTATCGGTGCTGCGATTGACTATGCCCTTGCAAACCACAGAAGGAACATAACGCTTGTTCACAAAGGCAACATCATGAAGTTCACGGAAGGCGGTTTCCGCACTTGGGGCTATGAGCTTGCCATGAACAAGTACGGAGCTGTTGTCCGTGAAGGAAAGACATTCATTCCCAGGGAAGGCGAGCCTGACCTTGAGGTCAAGGACTGCATCTGCGATGCGTTCCTGCAGAACATCCTTCTTAAACCAGAGGAGTACGATGTTGTGGCGACGCTGAACCTCAACGGTGACTATGTATCGGATGCCCTTGCCGCCCAGGTCGGTGGAATCGGGATATCTCCCGGAGCAAACATAAATTACCATACGGGATGCGCCATCTTCGAGGCAACCCACGGCATTGCTCCGGACATTGCCGGAAAGGATCTTGTCAATCCGTTGTCGCTGGTACTCTCAGGCGAGATGCTTCTGCGCCACGCAGGCTTCACCGAGGCTGCGAACATGGTGCTCCATTCGGTTGAGAAGTCCATATCATGCGGACACGTCACCAAGGACTTCTACAGCCTGATGGTGAAGGAAGGCAGGAAAGCCGAGTGCGTGGGGACAAAGGAATTCGGAAAGATCCTGATCTCCAATCTGTAATCCGGAAGATTTGAAAATTACGGTCTCTTGTCCAGAGGTATGACCTTTCTGGCTTCAGGCCCCACGTATACCTGACGCGGGCGGCCGAGCTTGTAGTGTACGTCGTGTCTCCACTCGAGCCAGTGGGCAATCCAGCCTGGGGTTCTTCCCATTGCGAACAGTACTGTGAACATCTGCTGGGGGAATCCCATCATGTGGAACATGATTCCAGTGTAGAAATCGATGTTCGGATACAGATGGCGCTCGATGAAGTAGTCGTCCTTGAGAGCCTTTTCCTCCAGCTTGAGGGCGACATCCAGAAGCTTGTCCTCAAGATGCTTCGAGTTGAGCATCGTAAGATTCATCTTCTTTGCAATCCTTGCCCTTGGGTCGAATGTCTTGTAGACCCTGTGGCCGAAGCCTGAGAGGACGAACGGGTTGTCCTTTCTCTTTGCCTTCTCGATCACGGCATCAACCGGAATGTCGTTGTCCACGATATTCTTGAGCATGGCCATGACAGCCTGGTTTGCCCCTCCGTGCTTGGGTCCCCAGAGGGCGCAGACACCGGCTGCAACCGATGCGTAAAGGTTTGCTTCGGAAGAACCTACAAGTCTGACTGCAGATGTGGAGCAGTTCTGCTCGTGGTCACCGTGGAGGATCAGGAGCTTGTTGAGGACGTCCACATGCACAGGGTCCGGGCTGTAGTTGTTGACCGGAGTGTGGAACATCATGTTCAGGAAGTTCTCGCAGTATGTGTACTCCCATCTGGGATCGACGAAATCAAGTCCGTTGGCCTGCCTGTAGATGAAGGCGGCGATCGTCCTCATCTTGGACAGCATCCTGGTCACGGTAAGGTCGATATTCTCCTCAGGGTCCCGTTCTTCCATTTCAGGATAGAAGGCGGAAAGGGAAGCCACCATGCTTGCCAGGATCGACATGGGGTGTGCGTCCTGCGGATATGAGCGGAAGAAGTTGCGCATGTTGTAGTGGAGCATGGAGTGCTTGTTCAAAAGCTGCTGGTAATTCTTTCTTTCTGAGGCATTTGGAAGAACGCCCTTGACCAGCAGGTGGGCAACCTCGATGAAGTCGCAGTTCTCGACAAGGTCCTCTATGTCATAGCCGCGGTAGCGGAGGATTCCCTTCTCACCGTCAATGTAGCAGATGGACGAGAGGCATGATCCGGTGTTGGCGAAACCCGGATCATAGGTGATGTAGCCGGTACTGGTGCGCAATCTCTCTATGTCTATGCTGCTGTTTCCCATGTTGTCGGTCAGAACATCAAGCTTGAATTCCTTGTCGCCGGGAAGGATCAGACTGGCCTTCTGCTTCTCCACTGTCATCCTGCGCCTCCTGCATATGCATAAATCTGCAAGTTTCAGAACTTTTTCCGTATATTATTACAATATTCATAGTTTGTGAAGTGGCCGTGACAACGTGTTTCTTTTCCTGTAAAATGTGGTTCATGGCTATCAGAAACGTTGTCTTTGACCTTGGCGGTGTGATGATCAACTACAACCCCGCCGCATTCATAAGAGACATGGGTTATGACGAGGAGACTTGTCAGGCAGTCCTCAATGCGATCTTCTTCGATCCTGTCTGGGTGGACATGGACATGGGAAAGTACATGACCTACACCGATGCTCTTCCCGAGTTCATCAAGCGCCATCCCGATCTTGAGACACCGATAAGGGAGTTCTTCCAGCCGGACTGGATGAAGGTCTACACGGTCAAGGAGGAGACGGAGCGAGAGCTGTACGACTGGGTTCATGAA
>JBGVBT010000145.1:0-7075 GCA_045225895.1 Sphaerochaetaceae bacterium | reverse complement strand
GCTCCTTGATGAACCTGACTATGGGGATACCGACGAATATCACAGCAAGAGCCATGACGGTCAGAGCAAGGGCAAGAGCGATGATGTATATGGTCTTCTGCTGCCTCTGCGACAGCTCCCTGTTCGGCATGAGAGTACTAAAACCCTTTGCCCTGAAAGTGTCAAGCATCTACTAATATTAGGTCAAACTTGCTATAATCCGCTACGGAAGCGGATATGGAGAAAAGAAGACTTTCAAAAAACCTGGTATTCACTGCTCTGTTTGCGGCAATCAGCGCCGTCAGCGGCTTCATCGCCGTTCCGATTCCCGGAACCCCCATTCCCATTGTCCTTCAGAACATGATGGTGGTTCTAAGCGGCATGCTGCTCGGGCCTCTGCTCGGAACAGCCTCAACCGTGCTTTTCATAGTCGCAGGCCTGCTCGGGCTTCCCGTCCTGTCCGGAGGGACAGGAGGCTTTGCCAAGCTGATGGGCCCTACCGGCGGCTTCATAATCGGTTATGCATTCTCTTCCCTTGCCGCAGGCCTTGTCGCAGGCAGACCGGCCGTCGGGAAAAAGATTTCACTTGTCTGGACGATCATAGCAGCTGTGCTGGGCTTTTCCATCATGTACGTCCCGGGAGTCATCCATTTCATGAGAAGTCTGGACAAGACCTTTTCGGAGACCCTGGCACTCTGTGTCCTTCCCTACCTTCCGGGAGATGCCATCAAGACGGTTCTGTGTGTGATCCTGGCAAGGACCCTCAGACCATCCGTGGCATCGTTTGTATTCGGTGACGTTTTTGAAGAGAAGGATGCCGCCAGATGATAGAGACCTCAAGACTCTGCAAGTATTTCAGACAGCCGGACGGCAGCACACTAAGGGCACTGGAAGACATAGACATACGGATTCCCGACTCCCAGTGCGTCCTGATAGCCGGCTCGAACGGATCGGGAAAGAGCCTTCTGATGAAGCTCATCGCCAATCTGGAGACCCCGACAAAGGGAAACGTCAGAACATCTGAGCCGGTAGGTCTTGTGTTCCAGGACGCCGATGCCCAGATCCTGGGGGACACGCCCCTGGACGATGTCCTTTTCGGACTCAGAACCGACAGCAGGTTCGCAAAGGACGAGGCAAGGAAGGTTGCACTGAAAGCCCTCGGTGAAGTCGGTCTTGGGAACAAGGCCAGGAATCCTTCCCACTTTCTGTCAGGTGGCGAGAAGCGCCGCCTGGCCATTGCATCCGTCATGGCACTGGGACGCAGGACGCTGATTCTGGACGAGCCATACAGCAACCTTGACTACCCCGGTGTGAAGTCGGTCAACGCACTTGTGGAAAAACTGAAAGCCGACGGGATGACGATCGTCATCCTCACCCACGAGCTTGAGAAATGCATGGGCCTTGCCGACAGGTTCATCGTGCTGGACAAGGGAAAGCTGGTCTTTGACGGAGACTGCGCAAAAGCCCTTGAAGCGGATCTGGAAACCTGGGGAATAAGGAATCCTGACAGAAACGGAAACCCGAAAGATCTGGTCTGGAGGTAAGATGGACAGCCTGTTTTCATATAAAGCTTCGGATTCCATCATCCACAGGACGCCTGCAGGACTGAAGATCCTTGTTCTTCTGGGTGTCCCGGTCACAGTGCTTCTGTGCCCGATCGAGGTCTGTCTTGTCCTGATAGCAGCTTTCCCGATCCTCGCCCTTGTTGGAAGAATCGGAATGAAAGACTTTCTGAGGGACCTGAAGCCCGTTGTCATCTACTGTCTGATGATAGTATCAATCGATGTCCTGTCTTACCTGTTATTCCATAAAAATGATGAGGTTGTCACACAAAGGAGCTTCTATACAATCCTCAGGCTGCTTTGTGCAATTGAAGCCACATCCGTGTTCTTCCGGACAACCAGCACCCATGAGATAGGTTCGGCACTTCAGACGTTGGAACGGATTCTTACTTTCGGGAAATCCCGTCTTGTGCTGTCGGGACTCTTCTCTCTGTTCCTGGGTTTCCTTCCCCAGATATTCGCGACCTGGTCCTCACTGGATCTGGCCTACAGGGCAAGGGGCGGAAAGAAAGGACTTTCCAAGGCCCTGACCCTTTTCCCCCTTCTTGTCACAATGAGCATGAAGAAGGCCACAACCACCTATCTGGCTTTACTCAACAGAAGCTGATGTGGTATTTATTAAGCTCAGGATAATGATACATGAAAGCGAAAAAAGCGTTTCAGACATTCATAAACACACTTTCTGACGAAGACAAAGCCAGAGTTCAGCAGTACCTCAACGGCTACTGGGAACACTGCGATTTGCCGTCCTCGGAGCTCAAGCTGCTTACAGAGGATGCAAAGGCCTCGCTGATGTACCTGACAAATACAGGTCTGTCGGTTGAGGAATCCTGCAGCCGGCTCTCGAGCGGGAACCTCGGGGGCTTCTACGCCCACAAGGCTCTTTCCTGGTATCCGCTGGACGATGCTGCCAAGGTCTATCCCCTTTCCATCAAGTCCGGCAAGATGCCCATGTTCAGACTCAGCTGCTACCTCAAGGAGGACGTCGTTCCTGAAATCCTCCAGAGCGCACTGGACTTCACAATAAAGAGATTCCCCAGTTTCGCAACCATAATCAGGAAGGGAATCTTCTGGCACTACCTTGATTCGGTCAAGCGCAGGTTCCATGTGACAAAAGACAGCGGAGTCCCGTGCCAGCCGTTGAGAATCAACTCCGTGGGACTTCAGTCCTTCCGGGTGATGTACTACAAAAACAGGATCAGTGCCGAATTCTTTCACGTCCTGACCGACGGCTCGGGCGGCATGATATTCCTCAAGACCCTCGTGGCCGAATACCTTCACCTCCTCGGAGCTCCAAAGGTCAAGGACAAAGGAGTGTTTGACATCAACGAGCCGCCGATGACCTCCGAGCTTTCAAACGACTTCGAGCGACTTTGCCCGAAGACCAGAAAAAGCGGAGGCTTCGCAGGCCCTGCCGCCCTTCAGATGGGCGGAAAGCTCTCCAAGCATACCCCGTGCAAGGTCGTCCAGCTTGTCTATGACACAGACTCTGTGATGGAGCTCTGCCACAGGATGGGCATTTCCGTAACTACATTGACACTTTCGCTGATGTTCCTTGCAAACAGAAGCGCAACCGAGCTGGACAAGGGTCTTCTGCAGTTCCAGGTGCCGGTCAACATGCGCAAGTTCTTCCCCGAATCCAACACCATGAGGAACTTCTCCATGTACTGCAGCATCGACCTTCCTCCTTCAAAGGTCAACAGCATCGAGGAAGTGGCCCCGATGGTGGCGCAGCAGCTGAAGCAGAAGACAACCTATGACGAGATGTCCGTCATGATGACCACCGCAAGGCGGCTTGTGACATCCGTAAAACTCGTCCCGCTCATTGTGAAGGCACCGATTGCAAGGATAATCTACGGCTTTTTGGGAGACAGCAGGTTCTCGAACACCCTGTCCAACCTGGGGAAGATAGAGATGCCGGAAGAGCTTAGGCCATACATCGAGGGATTCGACTTCATCCTGGGAACATGTGTGGTCAGCAGGGCATCCTGCTCAATGTGCTCGTTCGGAGGAAACACCGTCCTTTCCATTTCCAAGAACACCAAGGACCCGTCGTTCGAGGAACGTCTGGCAGCCCTTTCGCAGGAGCTTGGTATCAAACCTGAAATTGTGGAGACTCCGCTTTATGGCTGATATCAGAATCGAATATTCGGACAAAAAGAAAAGCAGCCTCTTCATGTTCTGGTTCAAGAGACTGCTCAAATGGATAATGGCTCTTGGAATCGTCACATGCCCGATTGTGAACCACCTGACAGGAGGACCCCTGTGGAGCGTTGTTGCAGACGTCGCCATGGTCTTTTTCTGGATCGAGGTCCTCTCCCCCGATGTTCTTGAGAACAACATGCTCAGGCAGGTATTCAAGCTCGGATCGTTTGCCATAATCGAGACCACCCTCATAGGGATTTTCCTTTCTCCGGGATGGCTCGGATTCGTTCTTCCCATCATCGGATTCGGAATCCTGCTGATTTCCGTGCTCCTTTTTGTCATCAATCTGGACAAGCACCGCAACTGCATCATGCCGCTGATCCTGGAGACCCTGATAGCCCTTGTGGCTTTCATCGTCATGGTGAACATCACGGAGCAGCTGAACTGGCCCATGATCACACTTGGTGCGGTCTCGTCGTTCGTGGCGTTCACGGGCCTGGTGATTTTCCACAAAGACATCTGGGTCGAGCTCAGAAAGCGCCTTCACATCAAATAGGAGATTTCAAATGGCTGACATCAAGGTCATCTGCTGCGACATAGACGGAACCCTGGTCCGTGACGACAAGAGCCTGAGCGACGAGAACGCGAAGTGGATCCACAAGGCGGTCCACGAGAAGGGCGTCCATTTCACCCTTGTCAGCGGAAGACCCGTAAACGGAGTCCGTCCCTTCTACAAGAGGATTGGAATCACAGGCCCAGTCTCATGCTTCAACGGCGGAACCCTTCTGGATGAGAACGACAGGATCGTCGACGACCACCGCATGCCTCACGACCTTGCCATGGAGCTGTTCGAGATCGGCGAGAACATGACCCCCGACATAGTCATCTTCGACGGAATGACCTGGTATCTCAGAACCCGTGACTGCTATTGCTACGCGCAGAAGAAGCGAATCTACGAATCCGACTGCGGCGTGGGTGATTTCAGGGAGCTCCTTGGCAAATTCGACACCAACAAGATGATCTTCATGTCCCCTGACAAGGAGGTTCTGACCTCCATCCTGGCCGAGATCGAAAGGAAGATCGACAAGAGAAGATACACGGCATACAGGAACGCGGACTTCCTTGAAGTCATGCCCAGCGGCTATGACAAGTCTAGCGCGATCGACGCTCTTGCTAGGCTCTTCAGTGTGGATCTGTCACAGATAATGGCCCTCGGCGACGACTACAACGATGTTCCCATGCTCAAACGTGCGGGATGCTCCGTTGCCATGGCAAACGCCGTGCCCGAGGCAAAGGCCGCGGCAAAGCACGTCACCGACACAAACAACAACGACGGAGTGGCCAAAGCCATCCAAAAGTTCGTCTTCGGAGTTGATGATTCCATTCAGAATTGTCACTGAGTTCCAGTCCACCGCTGAATTGCAGCGCAAAAGCAGCGGATGGAATCGGATTCAGTTCTTGAAGCTGTGGACGGGGGCGGGTATACGTCCGCCGCGGGCGATGAAGTCCTCGCAGGAATACTCGTTCACCTTCATCACAGGTCCGCTTCCCAAAAGGCCTCCGAACTCGGCGACATCACCCACATCCTTGCCTTCGACCGGGATGATCCTCACGGCAGTGGTCTTCTGGTTGATCATTCCTATGGCCATCTCGTCGGCGATGATTCCGGAGATTGTCGAAGCCGGTGTCTTGCCGGGAATGGCGATCATGTCCAGACCAACCGAGCAGACGCATGTCATGGCCTCCAGTTTCTCCAGAGTCAGGCATCCGACCTGGGCCGAACTGATCATTCCATGGTCCTCCGAGACGGGGATGAAGGCACCGGAAAGGCCTCCGACATAGCTTGAGGCCATGATTCCTCCCTTCTTCACGGCATCGTTCAGAAGGGCGAGAGCCGCTGTGGTTCCCGGAGCTCCGACCTTGTCCAGACCCATCGATTCCAGGATCTCTGCAATCGAGTCGCCTACCGCCGGTGTGGGGGCAAGGGAGAGATCGACTATTCCGTATGGAATCCCGAGACGCCTCGATGCCTCCTGGGCAACAAGCTGTCCGAGCCTTGTCACCTTGAACGCGGTTTTCTTGATCGTGTCGCACAGCTCGCCGAACGGCCTGCCCTTCACGCTCTGGATTGCATGATTGATGACTCCCGGGCCGGAAACACCGACATTTATGACATCATCGGTCTCTGTCACGCCGTGGAAGGCTCCTGCCATGAACGGATTGTCATCGGGTGCGTTGCACAGGACCACAAGCTTCGCACATCCCAGGGAGTCCCTGTCTGCGGTCAGCTTGGCGGTTTCCTTGATGATGCGGCCCATAAGCTTGACGGCATCCATGTTGATTCCGGTCTTGGTGGATCCGAGGTTAACTGAGGAACAGACGTTCTCGGTGCATGAAAGAGCCTGCGGGATCGACCTTATCAGAAGCTCCTCGGCCTTGGTCATTCCTTTTGCAGGCAGGGCAGAATAACCGCCGATGAAGTTCACGCCCACTTCCTTGGTAGCCTTGTCCAATGTCTTTGCTATCAGGACAAAGTCCTCGGTGCTCTTGCAGGCCGAGGCACCGACCAGTGCGATCGGTGTGACGGAGATCCTCTTGTTGACGATGGGGATGGCGAACTCGCGCTCGATCTCCTTTCCGGTCTTCACAAGGTCCCTGGCGGTTGAGGTGATCCTCTTGTAGATGTTGGCACAGAGGGTGTCTATGTCGTCGCTTATGCAGTCAAGGAGGGAGATGCCCAGCGTGATCGTCCTCACGTCGAGGTTCTCCTTCTCGATCATCTTGTTGGTTTCTATGACTTCGTTGATGTTGATCATATTCTCTGCATGCTCTTGAAGATGTCTTCTCTCTGAAGCTTGATCAGGACGCCGATGGTCTTGCCAAGTTCCTCGAGTTCCTGCGACAGGGTCAGAAACTCCCTGTTTGCCTCCGATGTATCAACAATCATCATCATGTTGAAATAGCCACCTACGATGGACTGCGAGATGTCCTCGATGTTGACGTTTCTCTCATAGAGATATGTGGTGACACGGGCGATGATGCCCACCTGATCCTTTCCTACAACCGTGATGATGGATTTGCTCTTGTCCATAGAAACCTCTTAGGCCGATTGTACAGAGCAGGGACAATTATTTCAACAACTGTATAAAAGTATTCCTGTCCAGAGGTTCCGTTTCGCTTCCGTCGGAGAAGCGGCCGGTGAGGTTTGCCTCAAGGCTCTCGATGCATGTATCTATATCCCTCTGCCTCCCTGCCACGGAACAGTATCCCAGATCCAGGAACCCCGTTATCCCCCTGTTGTCGGCAAGGATGTTTGGAAGGCAGAAGTCGCCATGGGACAGAACCGCGTTCTTCGACCCTTCTCCTTCGGACAAGAACGGGCAGTCGGA
>JBGVBT010000144.1:0-30047 GCA_045225895.1 Sphaerochaetaceae bacterium | reverse complement strand
CGCAGACGATACATCAAATTACAACCCGCCCGTCGTATTCTTCAGAATAGAGCAGGGCGGGGTTGCGTTCGATCCGGAGCAGTTTTTCTGATTTATAGTTTTCAGTATTACAGCTGGACCGGATTGTTCTCCGGATGATCCATGTCTATGGAGTAGAGGAAGCTGTTTGCTGTTCCCACGATGAAGAGGTTGGATCCGGTTTCCTTTCTGATGAAATCCGAAATGTCGGCAGTGCAGATGTTCGCGGCATACTGTTGCTTTCTCTGTGTCACCTTGCCTGTGTCAAGACTGATCTCATCGAAGTAGTTCGTGCACTTGACGACGACTCTGTTTAAAACAGGATCATAGAAGGAAGCGTTCTGGGAAACGGAATACTTCATGTTGTCCGTGAGCGTGACATAGTCACTTACACCCTCGGCGGTCAGTTTCTTTGCGTATGAGTAGTTGCTGGATCCGGATGTGTCCATGTACAGGAGCAGGAACTCATTATCACCAGTGAGGTACTGGAAGCCGCAGTAGACGCGTTTCTTCTCGGTTGTGCCGGTGACTTCATAATTGATTATCGGATCCGCAGTTCCGCCTTTGAGAACATAGTATCTTCTGGATGTCTCATCCCCGGTCTCTGTCGTTTTTCCCTTGATGCTGAAGAACGCATACTGGTCTTTGTCGAGTGACTCGCTCTTGTATGCGGAAAGGACTTCGATATAGACACCGGCGATGTTATTAAAGACAGTTGCCGTACCGCCGGCAAGATAGTAGATCTTCTGATTGTTCCAGACAAATCCGTTCGGAAGCATGTCAAGAACATTCGTAATTCCTGTGACATCGTGGGCTGTGGCAAAATCATCGGAGCTCTCGTAGTATTTCAGGATAGTCTCGAAGTTCTCGGACAAATCCTTGCTGTCTTTCAGGAGGTAGAGTTTTGCGTCTGTACCGGATGTTTCAAGATATGCATTTACAACCCTCTCCGTTGCGGAACTTTTGAAAAGGGTCTTGGTTGACTTCGTTTCGGCATTCTTTCTGTACACGCCGTCATCGGTGAGATAATAGTAGCAGTTGTCGAAGAATCCGAGATAGTTCCTGATCACCACGTCGGTGCTGGGAGTGGACTGCACGGCCTCGGAATAGATTCCGATGGTGGCGTCGATGTTGCATGCGGCCATGGCCACCAGAGTGAAGAGGACGGCTGCCAGTAAGATGATAAGTGATTTCCTCATATGATCCTCCTCAGTGCCTGTATGAAAGTACGAGCGAGACGGGCAGAAGGCCTGTGAATGCGCTCTGGTTGTATTTCGCGTTGTTTTTCGAATAGAGCTCGGCTGTGAGCATCATGCCGGACTCGACTCCAAGTCCCCAGTTGTCGGAGAAGTAGTATGTCGGAGTGATTGTCAGGGCTGCGTAGGGGGCGAGATACTTGCCTTCGTTGTACCTGATGAATGCAGCTCCGAGGTTCAGCGTGATGCCGAAGTCGAATTTTCCTGTCTGGACAGGCAAATACGTGAGTTTTGCCGTGATGGGAACCGTTGTGAGCAGTTTGCCGCCGACGGAGTAGTTGAAGATGTACTCGATCTGGCCTCCGAGGACGAAGGACTCGTTCAGGAATCCCTGGTAGGAGAGCGATGCGTTTCCACCCAGTGAGAGATGTGTGTCCTCGAACGTCTTTGTTCCCATATCCGGATCACGGAAAAATGAGATGAAGGTGGGGAAGTTGACACCGGCTCTGATCTGGAAGAGCGTGTCACCCGTGAGGTAGTAGGAGTCCCTTGCAAAGACCGGGACGGCGCAGAGCAGGAGGACTGCAAGAATTGCCAAGACAAATCGCTTCATGTAAACCTCTGGTATTCAATATCGGTTCATGATACCAATTAACTGATAAAAATGAAAGTTATAAGCCGCATGGTACAGTAAACCACATGAAAAACACACATAGATGGCATTTTGTTACCATACTGTGTATAATTCGTTCTGTTGGAACCGCAAGGTACGGGAGGTGTCATGGTTATTCTTTCAGGGAAGGATCTCAGCGCGATTGTGAAGGCCGAAACAGCTGAAAAATGCAGGCTCTTTGAACGGAGATTCTCCAGAAAACCTTGTCTTGCTGTGGTGCTTGTCGGCTCCGATCCGGCCAGCCAGACATATGTCAGAAGCAAGAAGAAGGCCTGTGAGGAGCTCGGAATAGCCCATCTGGACATCGAGTTCTCCTCCGACATCACCCAGTCCCAGCTTCTTGAGTGTGTGGCGGACCTCAACTCAAATCCTCTTGTAGACGGTATTCTTGTCCAGATGCCGCTCCCGGGGCACATCAATGAGCTTGCCGTGACAGAGGCAATAGATCCTGCAAAGGATGTGGACGGCTTCCACCCTCAGAACATAGGAAAACTCCTTCTCGGACAGAGGTCTCTTGTGGCCTGCACGCCCAAAGGTGTTCTGAGGATCCTGGACCACTATGGAATATCCACAGACGGCAAGGACGTCTGCGTTGTCGGACGCAGCAACATTGTTGGAAAACCGATGGCTGCCCTTCTGATGCAGAGGGACCGCAATGCCACTGTAACTGTATGTCACTCAAGAACAAAGGATCTTGCATCCTATGTACGCAGGGCTGACATAGTCATTGCGGCTGTCGGTTGCGTCAACGCCATCACGGCCGACATGGTCAAGGATGGCGCTGTTGTCATAGATGTCGGAATCAACCGGATTCCTGATGCAACAAAGAAGACGGGTTTTGCCCTAAGGGGAGATGTGGACTATGAGAACGTCAGCAGGAAGGTATCCGCAATAACTCCGGTTCCGGGAGGTGTGGGGCCTATGACAATAGGAATGCTGATGGAAAACACCTTTCTTGCCGCATGCTACAGAGAGGGGGCAGATCCCTCCGACTTCGAAGGGGCAGTCTGATGGGAAGGTTTTTCATAGAGACATACGGCTGTCAGATGAATGTGGCTGAATCCAATGCCATAGAATCCCTTCTTTCTTCCGGAGGATGGGTTCAGGCTGATGACCCTATGGAGTCCGATCTGGACATAATCAACACCTGTTCCGTAAGAAAGAGTGCGGAAAACCGCATCTGGGGCCGTCTTGGGGCATTCAAGCATGTGAAGGAGGAAAGGGCCCGGAAGGGGCTTCCGACAACACTTGTGCTGACCGGATGCATGGCAGACCGTCTAAAGGATGAGCTCAAGAAGGATGCTCCACAGATAGATCATGTCGTAGGAAACAACGACAAGCTGAGGATTCTGGAAATAGCCGGTCTTGGAAACAGGTCATCATCTGAAAGCGACAGGTATTCGTTCACAGAGGCGTATTACAAGGAAGGCGAGTTCTCGTCCTATGTCCCGATCATGAACGGCTGCAACAACTTCTGTTCGTACTGCATCGTCCCGTATGTCAGGGGACGGGAGATATCCCGCTGTCCGGAGCAGATAATCAGTGAAATACGTTTCCTTGATTCCAAGGGAGTCAGGGAAGTGACCCTCCTTGGACAGAACGTCAATTCGTATTCCTACGAGGGTGTTGATTTTCCCAAGCTGCTGAAGATGGTCTGCGATGCATGCGACAACATCCGGTGGATACGGTTCGAAAGTCCGCATCCCAAGGATTTCTCTGACGGGCTGATCGAGGTCATCGCCACTGAGCCCAGGGTGGCGAAGCATCTTCATGTTCCCATGCAGAGCGGAAGCACAAGGATCCTTCAACTGATGAACAGGCGTTATACCAGAGAGCATTATCTGGATCTGATCTCCAGGATCAGCGCAAGGATTCCCGAGATGACCTACGCTGTGGATGTCATGGTGGGATTCCCCGGTGAGACCGAGGAGGAATTCCAGGAAACGCTTTCTGCGATGGCCCGGGTGGGTTATATAGAGGCATACATGTACTACTGGAACCCCAGGGAGGGGACCAGGGCATGTGATATGGAAGGCCAGATTCCCGAGAAGGAAAGGCAGCAGAGGCTTCAGCGTCTGATAGACTGGCAGCTTGAGAATGCGGCGAAGATCAAGGCCAAAAGGGCTCATGGAATACACAATGTCCTTGTGACCCAGGTCTCGAGGGACAACGTCAACCAGATGCTCGGACGCAACGAGCACGGAGAGATGGTCGCGTTCGATGTTGCTCCTGGATGCAGACCGGTTCCGGGAGATATGGTGGATGTGGAGTTCGTGCTCCTGAACGGGAACACTTATATCGGAAGACAGGTTCAATAAGCCGTACGGGGAGGTGGTCATGCCTGCATTCAATGACAGCTATGCGGAAAGCCTCGATGTGTTCATGCCGAAGTTCGATTCTCTTGTGAAACTGATTGAGAACAGCAGGAACATGACAGTGTTCACGGGAGCGGGGGTATCGACATTGAGCGGGATTCCCGATTTCAGGGGACAGCATGGTGTCTACAACGACCCGTGGCAGGGCATGGATGTGGAGGAGATAATATCCCTGACGTTTTTCAGGAAGGAGCCCGGGACTTTCTACAAGTGGGCCAAGGATGTCTGGTACCGCCTGGAGGATTATGAGCCCAACATCGTGCATACCACCATCACCAAACTGCAGTACAAGGGCTTTCTGAATGCCGTCTACACCCAGAACATCGACATGCTGCACCAGAGGGCGGGGTCCAGGAACGTCTATGAGGTCCATGGTAGTCCCGAGTTCCATCACTGCACCAGATGCCATGCGCAGTACTCATACGCAGATATCGCTCCGGTTGTTCTCAGAGACGAGGTTCCGGTGTGCAGCAAGTGCGGCGGAGTGATCAAGCCAGACATCATCTTCTACGAGGAGAGTCTGAACGGGGATGTCCTGGACCATGCGTGGAAGGATTTCTCGGATTCGGACCTCTGTCTTGTGCTGGGCTCTTCACTTACAGTCCAGCCGGCGGCATCCCTTCCCATGCTTGCAAGACGCAACGGCGCGGATGTTGTGATAGTCAATGCGCAGGCGACTCCACAGGACAGATCGGCAACGCTTCTGTTCAGGGATCTCAGGCAGACTTTCGCCGCTCTGAACGATTATCTGGACAGTTGAGAAAAACTATTGAACAAAAAGCCTCGAACTAGTATTTTCTCTTTGGTATTAATATGATTCAGCACAACGAGAAGATTAGAAACATAGCGATTATCGCCCACGTAGACCACGGTAAGACCACTCTGGTGGATGCTCTGTTCAGACAGAGCGGCATTGAATCCGACGAATCCGCCGACCGCATCATGGACAGCGGTGCCATCGAGCGCGAGAGGGGAATCACAATAAATGCGAAGAACTGCGCAATCAGATGGAAGGGCGTGAAGATAAACATCATTGACACTCCGGGCCATGCAGACTTCGGAGGAGAGGTCGAACGCGGACTGTCGATGGTCGACGGAGTCATCCTTCTGGTGGATGCAGCCGAAGGTCCGCTTCCGCAGACAAGATTCGTTCTTGAGAAGGCTCTTGAGAAGAATCTTGCTGTCATAGTTGTCATCAACAAGATAGACCGTCAGGATGCCAGAGCCGAAGAGGTTCTGAACGACGTCTACGATCTTCTTCTCGAGCTCTCAAATGACGAGGACATGCTTGAGGTTCCGGTGTTCTACGCCAACGGCCGTGCCGGTGTGTGCTCCACAAAGCTCAACGATCCGGATGCAAAGAATATTTTTCCTCTGCTGGATGCTGTGGTAGACCATATGCCTTCACCGTCATTCGATGACCAGGAGCCGTTCCAGATGCTGGTCTCGGACCTGTCATACAACGACTATCTGGGACGTCTTGCTGTGGGAAAGATCATCAACGGAAGCGCTTCGGTCAATGATTCCCTTGTCTGCATCAACGATGCGGGCGAGCATGTCCCTCTCCGTGTCACAAGGCTTCAGGTATACAACGGACCTACGTTCACACCTGCAGATCATGTCGAGCCGGGTGACATTGTGGTTCTTTCCGGTATAGACAATGTCTCAATCGGAGACACCATCTGCAACAGGGAATATGCGAAGGCGCTTCCCAGGATTCATGTGGACGAGCCCACGGTATCCATGCTTTTCTCAAAGAACATATCTCCTCTGGCAGGAAAGGACGGAAAGCAGCTTACTTCCGCCAAAATCTGGGACAGACTCTGCAAGGAGGCTCTAAGAAACGTCTCCATCCAGGTTGAGAAGAACCAGGACGATTCTTTCACCGTCAAGGGAAGGGGCGAGTTCCAGATTGCAATCATTGTCGAGCAGATGCGCCGCGAGGGTTTTGAGCTCTGTGTAGGAAGACCCAAGATCATCTTCAAGAAGGACGATCAGGGCCGCAAGACCGAGCCTATGGAATATCTTCTCATAGATTGTCCGGAGGAGTACTCCGGTACTGTCATGCAGGCTCTTTCCCAGCGCAAGGCAATGATGAGCAACATCCAGTACGGCGACAACGGACGTGTGAAGATGGAGTTCCACATTCCTTCCAGAGGCCTGATCGGCTACCGTGACGAATTCCTCACCGATACCCGCGGATACGGCATCATGAACAGTTCCCTAGAGGGCTACGAACCGTACAAGGGGGACTTCCCCGACAGGGCATCCGGATCTCTGGTCTGCGACCGTCAGGGAGAGGCTGTTGCGTACGGTATCTGGGAACTTGAGGACAGAGGAAGATTCTTCATTGTTCCGGGCGATCCTGTCTATGAGGGCGAGGTAGTGGGAGAACGCAACCGTGAGGGTGACCTTCTTCTTAATCCCACCAGGACAAAGAAACTCACAAATCTCCGTGCCTCCGGTCATGACGAGGCTGTGACCCTCACTCCTGTGTCCAAAATGTCTCTTGAACAGGCAATCCGCTTCATCAAGGATGATGAGCTTGTCGAGGTCACTCCACATGCCGTCAGGATGTGCAAGAAGATTCTGGACAGCCAGAAGAGAAGGATCATGGAGAACCGCGGATACATTCCCGAGTGTCTCAGCTGACGGTCCTTTTGGTCTGCAGTTAAATTTGAATTAAGTATCTCATTGATTCTTATCGGGCTTACGGGGTTTAGCACGCTCAGCATATTCAGCAACGTCAGGAGCTTTACCAACGTCAGGAGCTTTACCAACGTCAGGAGCTTTAGCAACGTCAGGAGCTTTAGCAACTTCAGCAGCTTCACCAACCTCACCAGGCTTACCAAAACCTTCCAATTCGGGGAAAGGGGATCCTGGGTTGTGCCGTTGTTAAGTGTTTACTTAAAGAAGGCGGTTGCGTTAAGGAAAAGTACAGAAGCAGTGGTGAATTTGCATTATTTTTATATGACTTCCGGGTTGCGGTAAGCCCGGAAGTGGGGTAATTTTTCCTTGAAAGTGGTAAGTTTTCCCAAAAATAGGCCAAATTTGAGGAGAAAGTGGTAAAAAATGAACGGTGAGTACCGAAATACCATCGATGAGAAGGGCAGACTCATGATTCCCCCGAAACTCAGGGAACAGATGGGCTCATATACTCTCATGCTCACCAAATCCATGGACAACTCGCTCTGGCTTTTTACCAAGGAAGACTTCGAAGCTCTGAACCGCGAGGTCAACTACGGACCTCTGGCAGTGTTCAACCGCAACTCCAGGATGATCGACATGATGGTCATCTCTCCGGCAAGGGAGATCGAACTGGACAAGACGGGAAGGCTGAGCATCCCTCAGATCCTCAGGGAATTCGCGGGACTCGAGCCTAAGAGCGAATGCGTGATTCTGGGATCGATGTCCAAGGTGGAGATCATCAGCGCCAGGAAGTATGACGAGATGGCCATCCAGTACAAGGACATGCTCGGAGATGCCGGAAACGAACTGAGCATGCAGCGGATGGGAAAGTGACATGCAATACGTTCATTGTCCGGTGATGGTTAACGAGGTCCTTTCCTTCCTGGATCCGGGGGAGAAAGAGGCTCTTATGGTTGACTGCACTCTGGGAGAGGGCGGCCACACCAGCAGGTTCCTTGAAAAGTACCCGAATCTCAGGATTGTGGGACTGGACAGGGACAGCAGGATCATGGAGAAGGCCAAAAACCGCATGGCATCTTATGGTGACAGGTTCGAGGCAAGGAACATCTGGTTCGACCAGTTCTGGAAAAACTACGACGGACCGGCTGTTGACTATGTTCTGTTCGATCTGGGGATCAGCGTATTCCATTACGAGGAATCGGGCAGGGGGTTCAGCTTCAAACGCGAGGAGAAGCTGGACATGAGGCTCAACATCGAAGGCGAACTCGACGCTTCCGATGTTGTGAATGACTACGATGAGACGAGCCTTGCGGATCTCATCTACAACTACGGTGAGGAGCGGTACTCCAGAAGGATAGCCGCCGCCATCTGCAGATACAGGCAGACAAAGAGGATCGAGTACACAAACGAGTTGGCTGACATCATCTGGGACGCTGTCCCGAATGAGTACAGACATAGAAGGATCCATCCTGCGACCAAGACTTTCCAGGCTCTCAGGATTGAGGTCAACGGCGAGCTTGACAGAATTGAGCCTGCCCTGGAAGGGGCGCTCAAGGCTCTGAAGCCGGGTGGAAGGATCGCAGTGATCACGTTCCATTCGCTGGAGGACAGGCCGGTCAAATGGTTTTTCAAGAACAGGGAGAATGTTCTTGAGATCCTGACAAAGAAACCGGTCGAGCCTACGGAGGAGGAATGTTCGGCTAATCCGCCGTCCAGGAGCGCGAAGCTCAGGGTTGTGGAGAAACTTCAGAAGGAAAGGGACCCCGCAAAGAAGAGGAACAAGTACAGGGACTGAACGAGAAAGAATTGTTGCAACACTAGAGGAAGGTTGAAAAATGAAAGGTATCCGTGCTGAAAAAACTGTCATCATTCTCACAATTGTATTCATCAACATCTGTCTGCTCATTCCGGTATGGCAGTCTGCGAGAAACACCCAGCTCAGGTGGCAGATTGCACAGAGCGAACAGCTTCTGAAGGATCAGGAAGAACAGAAGATGATCCTTTCTGCTTCAATTGCGAAGCAGATGACCCCTGAGTATCTGATCGAGCAGTCGACAGTCAGGAACATTGTTTTCACACAGATAGATTCAGAGACTGTATCTCTTGTTGCCAGCAACAGATAGGAGCTTCCCATGGCCAGAACGAACTATGATGACTGGAACTTCATGGGGGAGTCTCAGAAGGAGGACGCTCGGACAAGGATGACACGTCCTTCAAAGATCCAGCAGGTCAACAGCCAGAGGAATTCGTTCATCTTCCTCTGCTCTGTCATTCTTCTGACCTTCATGGGTCTTGTCTGCGTCTATACGGCCAGCTTCCAGGTTGCGGTCCAAAACGGCCTTCCTCATTACTATTTCCTTGCAAGACAGGGAGTTTTCGTCGCAATAGGCATAGCCCTGATGATTGCAGCGAACTTCATTCCGGAAATCGGACTGAAGGTCCTGTCACCAGTGCTGTTCTTCACCTGCATAGTGCTTCTGGGCATTGACACCTTCACGGGAAAGAGCCTTCTGATGAATCCCGACACAGTGTCGGTGCTGTTCCTTTCAGGTGTCATGTACATGTCTTCGTATTTTTCTGGAAGAGGAAACCATATCAGCAGGATACGTCAGCTCATCGTCCCGGTTGTGGGATGCATCATGGTGATGGTCCTTATTCTTCTGCACAGGAATTTCTCATATGCGCTGATGTTCCTGGCCCTCATGGTGACCATGTTCGCAGTGGGGGGAGTGGGGCTTTTCGGCGTCATACTTCTCCTGCTTTATGCCGCAGTCCCGGTGGGATGCATAATCCTTTCGAAATCAGAGAGGATACTTGCGGTTGCGAAGTTCCTCATACCGGGTCTGGGATCCAGTTCCAGAAGCGGTGACATCATGGCTGTGAAGTCGGCGATCGCAAGCGGCTCATGGTTTGGAAAAGGGCTCGGAGGAGGAGTCTTCAAGGTGGGTCTGATTTCGGACATCGCCGGTAAGAACATCCTTGCCTGCATCTGCGAGGAACTGGGTTTCCTCGGTGCTGTGATGATATTCCTATTCTTTGCATTCTATGCATTTGTCGGATATCTGACTGCCCGTAACATCAGGAAGAGCAACGGTTTCTACTCGAACCTTGCAACAGGTATCACCACCATGGTCATCTGGCAGCTTCTGCTCAACGTGACTTGGGTTCTGGGTTATGTTCCGGGAGAGGGTCTTCCGATGCCGTTCTTCTCATACGGAGTGAATGTCGTTGTAGTTCTTTTCGAAAGCGGTATACTGTACAGGATCACCAGAAAGAGGTCATCCGCGGATGAGAACGACAAGGTCATTGAGTCGATACAGGATGAACTGATGTTCCCAGAGAGATACGAATTTGAAAACACTTGAGAAGGTTCTGCTGGCACTTATAATCGTCCTTCTGGCTGCCGGAGTCTATGTGGCGCTGAGGAACATCGATTTCTTCAATGTTGAGGAGATCGATGTTTCAGTGTCAGGACCCGTCACGTATGTATCGACGGACATGCAGAGGATACTTAATCCGCTCAAGGGCAGGAACATATTCGAGATAAACCTCGGAAGCCTCAGGAAATCTCTGGAGGCATTCGACGGCGTGCGTGAGGTTAAGATACGACGCTACTATCCGGGAAAGCTCATTATCGACATACAGTACAACGAGATGTCTCTGAAGGCATACACTATTGAGGAGCTGGGAAAAGACTCTCATGTGAGCTACTACTTCATCCATGACGACATCCTTGAGGTGGTGGGGCAGAACACATGGGAGGAGTTCGACAAGCTTGCCAGCGTGGAACTGAACCCCGCCTATGCGCAGATGGTCATGAAATGGGGTAGCGACAACGGCTTCAGGGACATGGTCATCTTGGCCGAACATTTGGCAGACAACAACTTGATAACAAGTATGAAATATGACAATAATAACGGTAATGAATTCGGAAGGCTCGTTATCGTTATTTCGTCACTGAACGCAACTCTCAACGTCAGGGAGCTTGTCGGTGTGCAGCGTCTGGAAGAGACGCTGGAGATAATCAGTAGCCAGTTTTCCGCAGGTGGCGGCACGGTAGTTTATGACCTGTACGCAAACACCTTGGTTAAAAGGACTTAGGAGGCGGGCATGGCTTCTGAGAGAATAATGATGGGATTGGACATAGGCTCTTCCTGGGTCAGGGCCGTCATCGGTTCGCTGAACAAGGAAGGCCAGCTCATGGTCGACAGCATCTGCGAGCGCCCGAGCGAAGGTGTCCGTTCCGGTGTGGTTGTGAACGTCGAGCAGACACTCAAGACCATTGCCTCCGTCATCCAGGAGGCTGAGCTCCAGGCTGGTGTGGAGGTCCAGAGCGTCATCACAGGCGTCGGCGGTGCATCCGTTTCGGGAACACAGTCCCAGGGTGTTGTGGGAATCAACACCAAGGATCTGGAGATCTCATCCAACGACATCTACCACTCGCTTGAGGTCGCAAGAGCGTTCGAACTCCCTGTAGACAGGGAGATCCTACATACTCTGGTTCAGGATTTCTCGGTCGACGGAAAAAGCGGCATCAAGGATCCCGTGGACATGACCGGGCACAGGCTTGAGAGCAAGGTCCTGATAGTCACCGGATCGGCCAGCAACTGCTCCAACACAAGGAAGGCGCTCCAGAGGGCGGGAATCAACCAGGCCAGGCTGATTCTTTCCTCTCTTGCCGATGCAGAGGTGGTCCTCAGTTCCGACGAGAAGGAGATGGGTACCATCCTGATCAATCTGGGCGGATCCACTGCGAACATGATCGTCTACCAGAACGGTTCCCCGTACTATGTGGGCGGTGTGGATCTCGGATCGGGCAGCGTCACAAATGACATCGCCTACATGCTTAACAAGCCCAAGATGGTCGCCGAACAGGTGAAGGTGGAGAGCGGAAGCTGCTACATTCCCAATGTCCAGGCGGACGAGAAGATAATAATCCCGCAGGTCGGCGGTCTTCCGGCCATCCAGATGCCCAAGAGCGAGCTCTGCAAGATCATCGAGCCGAGGATGGCTGAGATCTTCTCGATGCTCAAAAAGGATCTGGATTCCAAGCTCCCGCCGGGAACATACGGCGGAGGTGTGGTCCTTGTCGGAGGAGGATCCCTCCTTTCGGGTGTCACGGACCTTGCCTCGGAGATTTTCAGGATGCAGGCCAGAATCGGTTTCCCGGAGGCTCTTCCGGGACTGGACAGGTCCTACATCAACCCGAAGTACACAACCGTCCTGGGTCTGCTTAAGACCGAGGCAAAGAAGGCTGGCTCCTCATCGGGCAGCCGTGGAAAGAAGGACAAGCATACCAGCAAATCCGAGGGTTTCTTCGGAAAGGTTGCAGGGTTCTTCAAGACGATAATCTGATATTGGAACAGGAATTAGAAGAGGAATAACATGGATTTCGGAATTATCGAGGATTTGCTTCATGACGAACAGACTCCACCTACCGACATCAAGGTAATCGGTGTCGGCGGAGGTGGTGGAAACGCCATTAACAGGATGATCGAGAGCGGTCTGAAGAAGGTCACTTTCGTCGCCATGAACACAGATGTGCAGGCTCTGCAGCGTTCCAACGCCCAGGTCAGGATCCCTATCGGAAAAGAACTGACCGGTGGTCTCGGAGCTGGCGGAATCCCTGAGATGGGACAGAAGGCCGCTGAAGAGAGCAAGGACGAGATCCGCGAGGTCCTCGAGGGAACCGACATGGTCTTCATCACCGCAGGTATGGGCGGCGGAACCGGAACAGGTGCTGCTCCGGTTGTTGCCGAGCTCGCCAAGGGGATGAACATCCTCACTGTCGCAGTCGTGACAACCCCGTTCGCTTTCGAGGGCAGGAAGAAGCTCCAGTTCGCAAACGAGGGAATCGATAGGCTGAGAAAGAACGTCGATACCCTGATTCTGATTCCGAACCAGTATCTGCTCAAGGTCGCCGAGAACAACACTCCTATCAAGCAGGCCTTCCTCATGGCCGATGATGTCCTGAGACAGGGCGTCCAGGGCATTTCCGAGCTCATCACCGAGCCCGGAGAAATCAACATCGACTTCGCCGACGTCAGGACCGTCATGAAGGGCAAGGGCGATGCAATCATGGGAATCGGTCTCGGCGAGGGTGCCAACCGTGCTGTGGACGCCGCAAGACAGGCCATCAGCAATCCGCTGCTTGAGAATGCCAAGATCGACGGCGCCAAGAGCGTTCTCGTCAACCTCACTGCCAGCGACGGCCTGACTCTGCAGGAGTATCAGGACGTTGTCGAGATGATCACCGAGAACTGCGATCAGGATGCACTGATCATTGCCGGTCAGGCATACAACCCGGATCTGGGAGACAAGGTCAAGGTCACGGTCGTCGCCACAGGCTTCGAGCGTGAGAGCGTCACCGTGGACATGCCTCAGTTCGAGAAGAAGCAGCCGCGTTTCGATCAGTTCATCAACAACGCCAGCAACAGCTCTTCACAGAACACCTCTTCCGCCGCATCTCAGAATACTCCGAAGGAGCAGCCCAAGAAGCCTGAGGAGGTCATCTCGATCAACAGATGGCAGGACCTTCAGACCCAGCTAGGACGCAGACAGGCTCCGAACGCCAATCCGACCGATTATTCCATCCCATCCATTCTCAGATATCAGAGAAACGATGAGGAGAACAAGTGAATTCTGACAGCGATTCGCTTCTGGGCGAGTTCACAGAAAGCCTTCTGATAGAGAAGCATGCATCCAAAGCAACCCGTGAAGTATACGGGAGAGAGGTTGCATGCTTCCTTTCTTATGTACAGGACAATGGACTGGATGTCTCAACTGTCAGCACATCAGAACTGAAGGACTATCTTCTTTTCAGATCCGGGGAGGGGCTTTCCTCAAAGACGATGGCCCGTGTAATAACTGTGCTGAGGGCTTTCTTCTCCCATCTCCAGAATTCGGGCATCAGAAAGGACGACCCCACGGAGCTCCTTCCGAAGAACAGGGAGCCTAAGAGGCTTCCACGGACCATAGACACCAGTGCGGTCCAGAGCATTCTTGATGTTATAGACACAAGCACCGATATAGGGTACAGGGACAGGACTATCTTCGAGCTCATATACTCATGCGGCCTGCGCGTCAGCGAGTGCGCCAACCTGAGGGTTGACCGTTACTACAGTCTTGAGAAGAAGATAGTCGTTCTAGGAAAAGGGGACAAGGAAAGGATGGTTCCCGTTGGGGACGTGGCAGCCTCATATCTTTCAACATACATCAGCAGTGTCAGAACCAGGCTTCTCGGGGGTGCGAAGAGTCCCTATCTTTTCATAAGCCAGGAAAAGAGGGTGATCACAAGGGCGGAGATCTGGAACAGGCTGAAGAAATACTGCGATCTGGCGGGAGTGGATGCAAAGGTCCATACTCTAAGGCACAGTTTCGCAACCCATCTTCTCCAGAACGGTGCGGATCTCAGGTCCGTGCAGGAACTTCTCGGCCACAGCGACATCAGAACCACAGAGATATACACCCATGTGAACACCGACGATCTCTTCAGGGCGTTCGAAGCGGCCCACCCGGATGAGAAATCCGGAAAAAAATGATCTTTTTTCAACCGAAACCTTTATGAAAACAACAAAAAGTCCGAATAGGGTTCCTGAAAAGGAGGATCCGATATGGACTTTGACTGTATTGAGATTGAGCGCAGACTTGCCATCGGACTTAACGACTATCTTTCCCTTGCACAGAGACACCGTCTTGTGCGTTCGGAAATGCCGTTGGAGAAGATCGCAAAGGAAGACGAGAGATTCAGGCTGTACAGAAGGGAGACCCGTGACGCAATCCACTGGCTGTCCAGAAGCAGGGACAATTCAGTCATATGGTATGGAGATGAGGACTTTCCTGAATTCAGGCCGCTGAAGTCCCATGTTCCTTACATGCTGCTGTGTTCGGGGAGAAGACCCGATCCCAACAGGAGCTGCGCGGCGATCATCGGGACAAGGCACGCCACATATGCCGGAATCCAGGAGGCGTTCAGATTCGGCATGGAGGCTGTACGGAACTCGATTCAGGTTGTATCGGGTTTTGCAGAGGGGATAGACCAGGGCGGGATGAGCGGTGCGATTGCGGGAGGAGGTCCATGCATAGGGATTCTTGCCTGCGGACACAACGTGGAGTATCCGGGTCTGACATCGGTGATGAGAAGGAGGATACTGGATTCCGGCGGATGTGTCCTCAGCCGGTTCATGCCGAACCAGACGCCCTACAAGAGCAATTTCATTTCCCGGAACATGGTGATAGCCGCATATTGCAGCTTTGCAATCGCCGTTCAGGCACCCGGGCGTTCGGGAACACTAAGCACCTGTGAATTCGTCACCCAGATGGGAAAGGATGTGTATGTGGGCAGTCAGGGAATAGGGGACAGATTCGTTCAGGCAGGGACTTCAGCGCTGTTCCGGGACGGAGCCAGGGTGATCTCCACCCTGTCCGAATGTCCGGTGTCCGGAATAGACTTCCGTTTCCATGTGCTTGAATGTGAGGATGACGATGCCCGGGATGATGCTTTCGGATTTGCCGGAAGATTCGGAGACAGGACCTATGTGGTGAAGGAACTCATTGGCTGAATCGTCAAAAGCCTGTAGAATACAGGTATGGCGGATTCCGACACCACTGCTTTGGACAAACAGGCGCAGAACAGGGCTTACATAGATTCGTTCCTCTCATATCTGAAGGATGTTCAGGGCTATTCCGAAAAGACCGTGGTCTCATATGCACATGACCTCAGGAGGCTGGACGATTTTCTGGTCTCCCATGACCTTTCCGTATCCGAGATGGTCTATGAGGATGCCCGCTCGTTCGTTGCCGACCTCTACGACCAGAATCTGAGCCATGCCAGCATAAACCGCATCCTCAGCGGCAACAGGATGTTCTTCAGAAGCCTTCTTGAGAACTCGGTTGTCCAGGTTGATCCGTTCAAGAGGGTCTCTGGAGCCAAGAACACAAGGAAAATCCCCACGGTTCTGGCCAGAGAGGAGATCGAGATGATCCTCAGCTGTCCTACGGACGACTACACTTCGCTTATGGAAGTGACCATGTTCAACCTGTTCTACTCGACCGGATGCCGACTGAGCGAGGTCATGGACATGAAGATACAGGACATAGACTTCGACAAAAGGCGCATCATAGTCACAGGAAAGGGTAACAAGCAGCGTTTTGTCTTTCTGACGAACAGGGCGAAGGAGATGCTCGGGCGATATCTTCCTGAGAGACAGGAGGTCCTGATGCGGCTCAAGGCAGAGGATGACGGCACGGTTCTGATCAATTCCAAGGGAAAGAAGTTGCCGCTTTCGACTGTTCACAGTATTTTTGACAAGTACAGGCTGAGACTCGGTCTCAGCAAGAAATTCACCCCTCATGTCTTTCGGCATTCGTTCGCAACGCATCTGATTGACAATGATTCGGATATAAGGGTGGTTCAGGTCCTTCTAGGCCATGAGAGCATAGGGACCACGCAGATATACACCCATGTGACGGGCAAGAGGCTTGAGGAGGTCTACAGAAACAGCCATCCGCACGGGAGGAAAGACGAATGAGTTTCAGAGGAACGACCATCATAGCGGTCAGGAAAGACGGAAAGGTCTGCATTGCAGGTGACGGACAGGTCACTGCAGGCGATACCATAATGAAGGGCAACGCCCACAAGGTCAGGAAGATCTATCAGGACAAGATCATTGTCGGTTTTGCCGGAGGTACATCGGATGCCATCACGCTCAGGGAACTTCTCGAGAAGAAACTTGCCGAGGTAAACGGAGATCTCACGAGGGCATCCGTCAACCTTGCAAAGGAGTGGAGGATGGACCGTGCCCTTCACAAGCTGGAGGCCATGATCCTTGCCACAGACGGAAAGAAGATCTTCCTGATAACGGGAACCGGAGATGTCCTTGAGCCCGAATACGATGCAGTTGCCATCGGAAGCGGCGGAAACTACGCCGTATCGGCAGCCAGAGCCTATCTGGACTGCGCCAAGGACCTCAGTGCCAGGGAGATAGCCCTGAAGTCCCTGCAGATCGCAAGCTCCATCTGCATCTACACGGACACAAACTTCACATATGAGGAGATCGGATGATGGCTGACCAAATTGCCGTTAAGGAAGAGAATGCCCTGAGCGTTCAGGATGATATGAACAGAAAGCCGCTTTCACTGGACGAGATGGTTCCGTCACAGATAGTGTCCGAGCTTGACAAGTACGTCATAGGCCAGGAGAAGGCAAAGCGCACAATCGCCGTTGCGCTGAGAAACAGAACCAGAAGAAAGAGACTTCCCGACAAGATCCGCGAGGAGGTCTATCCAAAGAACATAATAATGATCGGACCCACAGGTGTGGGAAAGACGGAGATAGCCAGACGTATCGCAAGGCTTTCCAATGCGCCGTTCATCAAGGTGGAGGCTACGAAATACACCGAGGTGGGTTATGTCGGCCGTGATGTCGAGTCGATGGTGCGCGACCTCATGGGCAGCGCCGTATCGATGGTAAGGCGTGAGCTTGCAGCAGCAAATGCCAAGGCTGTTGAGGAAAGGGTGGAGGAGAGGATACTCGATCTGCTTATTCCGAATGTCAGTTCCACAGCGAACACGGACGTCCAGTTCGACAATGCGAGGATCAGTGCCCGCGAGCAGATCCGCGTACAGCTGAGAGCAGGTCTTCTTGACAATACCGAGGTCGAGATTCCAAGCCAGCTCATGCGCCCCAAGGTCGGTATCGAGCTCATGGGCGGTTCCATGGACGACATCCAGAACGCCATGAACAGCCTGGGATCGATATTCCAGAACGCCACACAGGGCGGTCCCAGAAACCGCAAGCGCAAGGTCTCTGTCAAGAGGGCAAGGGAGCTTTTCACCGAGGAGGAGTCCGAGCGCAGCGTGGACCAGGAGAAGGCCAACGAGATTGCCAAGGAACGCACCGAGCAGATGGGCATCATCTTCATCGACGAGATCGACAAGATCGCCGGAAAGAACAGCTCGTCCTCAAGTCCAGATGTATCCAGGGAAGGCGTCCAGAGGGATATCCTTCCGATAGTCGAAGGAACCAAGGTCACCACAAAGTGGGGCGTGATTGACACATCCCACATCCTGTTCATAGCGGCCGGTGCATTCCATGTCTCCAAGCCGAGTGACCTGATTCCCGAGCTACAGGGAAGATTCCCGCTGAGGGTGGAGCTGGAGGCCCTGTCCGCCGATGACTTCTTCAGGATCCTGAAGGAACCGGAGAACGCCATCACTCTCCAGTACAAGGAGCTTCTGAAAACCGAGGGCGTTGATGTCATCTTCACTGACGAGGCCGTGCACCGCATAAGCGAGATCGCATATGAGGTCAACTCCACAACGGAGAACATCGGGGCCAGAAGGCTGTACACAATCATGGAGACACTGCTGGACGACCTCAGCTTCAACGCAAGCGAGATGGGCGGACAGACGGTTGAGATCTCAAAGGACTATGTCAACGAGAGATTGTCCGATGTTGTCAAGGATCAGGATCTCAGCAGGTACATTCTGTAAGGCAGCATCTGAATAAACTCTAGCCTCTTGTTGAAATTGATGTTATCCTCTGACTGTATACATTTTTCCGGAGATACGAAGTGAACTATATAACCATCGTCGCACCGACATATGAGGATGCTGTGAAATCCGCCCGCGAGCAGTACGGGGACAGAATCAGGATACACAGCAGAAAGGACGTTGTAGAGAAGGGTTTCCTTGGTATCGGGAAAAAGAGACATTGCGAACTGACGTGTTTCCTCGCAGAGGGCGATAGCCCCAAGGCGGCCAAGACTGAGGTCATCGAGACCAAGTCCGCCCAGCGCGACAGTTCGGAAAAGATAAGGGAAAAGGAAGACGAGAGGGACATGAGGCGCTTCGAGCGAGAGGCCTATACTCCTGATCCCGATTCGAACACTCCCGATCCTGCACTTGAACCGGATGAGCCGGTTGTCCTTGACGACATCCAGCCGGAACAGTCTCAGGCGGAAGCCCCGGCAACGGCCCCGGAGCCGGAACCCAAGGTGGAGAAGGATCCGCTCGAGGACCTGATGAAACATGCCAGGTCGGTCCTTTCCATGAACGATTTCTCCGAAGACTACATCAGGTGGATCGTCTCTGACCTGCGCAAGCAGCTTGAGCCGGCTTTGCCTGCGGTTCCCTCAAAGAACGAGTTCGAGCTTCTGATAGTCGACAGGATAGTTGGCTCCGTGGACATCGACCACAACAGCCAGCTCCATCCGCCAAGAATCTTCGCCCTAGTGGGACCCACGGGAGTGGGTAAGACCACAACCATCGCGAAGATCGCCGCCATCTACGGTACGCTGCCTCCGGAGGAGCTCAGGAAGAAGGTACGCATCATCACGATGGATTCGTTCAGGGTAGGGGCCTATGAGCAGATGGAGAGCTTCGGAAAGGCCCTGAACATCCCTGTTCTGAGAGCTGACGACGAGTCCCAGTTCTTCGAGGCCCTTGAGCAGTCCGGCGATGCCGAGCTGATTCTGATTGACACGATCGGAAGAAGCCCCAGGGACAACGAGCTGAACGTGAAGCTACAGACCATGCTCAACGTTCCGGACCGCAAGGACATCAGATGCTACCTTGCAGTGAGCGCCTCGATGAAGAAGATAGACATCGACAATGTCTTCGACCAGTTCAAGATGTTCAACATCACTTCCGTGATCGTCACAAAGACGGACGAGACCCAGACGATAGGCAACATCCTGTCCATCTGCCATGCCAAACACGTACCTCTTCTGTTCATCACGGACGGCCAGATGGTGCCCCGCGACATCCACAAGGCGTCGAGCGCTTTCGTGCTCAGTCTCCTGCGCGGTTTCAGCATGGATTTCAACTCTCTCTGGAACACCCAGATCGGCTCCGACGAGTGAATCCCCGCATATGCCGAAATGATTGCCAAATGCTATCTATAGGGGCTGGATTTATTGACTAGCACTAGAGATTTAGACTATAGTTTACTTGTTAATTCGATATGGAGGATTTTCATAATGAAAGTTGGTATTAATGGATTTGGTAGAATCGGACGTTTCGTCTTCCGCGCAGCTATGAAGAGAAACGACATCGAGATCGTTGGAATCAATGACCTTTGCCCTGTTGATTACCTCGCTTACATGCTCAAGTATGACACAATGCACGGCACATACGAGGGAACAATCGAGGCCGATGTCGAGAAGAACCTTCTCATCGTCGACGGAAAGGCTGTCCGCGTAACAGCATGCAAGGACCCCAACGAGCTCAAGTGGGACGAGGTCGGAGCAGAGTATGTCGTCGAATCAACTGGTCTCTTCCTCACAAAGGAGAAGGCTCAGGCTCACATCAACGCCGGTGCCAAGTATGTCGTCATGTCAGCTCCTTCAAAGGATGACACACCGATGTTCGTCGTCGGAGTCAACGAGAAGAGCTATGTCAAGGGCACACAGTTCGTTTCAAATGCTTCCTGCACAACAAACTGCCTTGCACCGATCGCCAAGGTCCTCAACGATAACTGGGGAATCACAGACGGTCTCATGACAACTGTCCACTCCACAACAGCAACACAGAAGACCGTTGACGGTGTTTCAATGAAGGACTGGAGAGGCGGACGTGCCGCTTCCGGCAACATCATTCCTTCCTCAACAGGTGCTGCAAAGGCTGTCGGAAAGGTCATTCCCTCACTCAACGGAAAGCTCACAGGTATGTCAATGAGAGTTCCTACTCTCGACGTTTCTGTTGTCGACCTCACAGTCAACCTTGCCAAGCCGGCAAAGTATGACGAGATCTGCGCTGCAATGAAGAAGGCTTCAGAGGGCGAGCTCAAGGGTATCCTCGGATACACTGACGAGGCTGTCGTTTCCTCAGACTTCCTCGGCGATCCCAGAACTTCCATCTTCGACGCAAAGGCCGGTATCGCTCTTACCGACACATTCGTCAAGGTTGTTTCATGGTATGACAACGAGATCGGATACTCCAACAAGGTTCTCGACCTCATTGCCTACATGAAGAAGGTCAACGGCTGAGTTTAAGCTGTCTGATTTCAGGCCTGCTTCGGCAGGCCTGAATCTTGTATACGTAATAATTTTTTTCAGGAGAATAAAATGGTTCTTAACACAATCAGAGAAGCAGATCTGAAGAACAAGAGAGTTCTTATCCGTGTTGACTTCAATGTCCCCCTCAAGGACGGAAAGGTCACAGATGCAACAAGAATCGTTGCAGCACTTCCCACAATCAAGTACATCCTTGACCAGCCAGGTACGTCACTTGTCGTGATGAGCCACTTCGGCCGCCCGAAGGGAAAGAAGAATCCGGATTTCTCGATGGTTCCGGTAGGAAAGAAGTTCGAGGAGCTGCTCGGCAGACCTGTCAAGGTCGCATCCGATGTCATCGGACCTGAGGTGAAGAAGGAAGTCGAGGCTCTGAAGCCGGGTGAGGTTCTTCTTCTTGAGAACTGCAGATTCTATCCTGATGAAGAGGCAAACAACCCCGAGTTCGCAAAGGAGCTCGCCTCATTCGGTGACATCTATGTCAACGATGCATTCGGAACTGCCCACAGAGCCCATGCTTCCACAGAAGGTGTCGCACACTATCTTCCTGCCTATGCAGGTTTCCTGATCGAGAAGGAAGTCAAGTTCATGGCTCCGCTTCTTGAGAATCCCGAGAAGCCGTTCGTCGCAATCATCGGCGGATCCAAGGTCTCATCAAAGATCTCCGTCCTTGAGTCTCTGGTAAAGACCTGCGACACAATCGTCATCGGCGGCGGAATGGCATACACATTCCTCAAGGTCCAGGGTCACGCAATCGGAAAGTCACTTGTCGAGGACGACTTCCTTGACACTGCCAAGAACTTCCTTGCCGCTGCTGAGGCCAAGAAGGTCAACGTCATCCTTCCTGTCGACCACATCTGCGCAGAGAACTTCGCTGAGGATGCAAAGCCTGTCTCAGTCGATTCAGTCGACATCCCTGAGAACCTCATGGGTATGGACATCGGTCCCAAGACCACAAAGGCCATTGTCGACGCTCTGTCTGACGCCAAGTCCGTTGTCTGGAACGGCCCGATGGGAGTCTTTGAGTTCGCAGCTTTCGCAAAGGGAACCGAGGCAGTTGCAAAGGCTCTTGCAGCATCCAAGGCAACAACCGTTGTCGGTGGCGGAGACTCAGTCGCAGCCATCAACAAGTTCGGTCTTGCCGACAAGATCAGCCATGTCTCCACAGGCGGTGGAGCATCACTGGAGTTCCTCGAGGGCAAGGTCCTGCCGGGCATCAAGGCTCTTGAGAAATAAGGAGTAGGAAATGAGAAATCTTTATATAGCCGGTAACTGGAAAATGAACCTTGTCCCGAGCGAGGCAGCCAGGTATGCAAAAGAGCTTGCAGCCGCAACAAAGGACGCCAAGGTCAAAGTCATGATCGCACCGACATATGTCTGCCTTCCTGCAGTCGCCGAGGCTGTCAAGGGATCCAAGGTCATCGTCGCCGCACAGAACGTCAATGACCATGAGAAGGGCGCATACACCGGAGAGATCTCCTGCGCGATGCTCAAGGACATCGGTGTCACAAACGTCATCCTCGGACACAGCGAGAGAAGACAGTACTACGGTGAGACCAACGAGTTCATCAACAAGAAGGTCCTGTTCGCTCTTGCCAACGAAATGGACATCGATCTCTGCGTTGGCGAGACCCTCGAGGAGAGGGAAGGCGGAAAGCTTGAGAAGGTCCTCTCTGACCAGATCAACATCGGCCTCGACGGAGTCACACCCGAGCAGATGGCTCATGTGACCATCGCTTACGAGCCTGTCTGGGCAATCGGAACAGGCAAGACCGCCACACCGGAAGATGCAAACAGCGCACATGCCTTCATCAGAGGTCTGATTGAGAAGAAATTCGGCAAGGCTGTTGCAGAAAATCAAATTATACAGTATGGTGGGTCAGTAAAGCCTTCCAATGTCAAGGAGCTTATGGCTTGCGAGCACATTGACGGCGCACTGGTTGGTGGAGCATCCCTTACACTGGAGCAGTTCCTCCCGATCATTAATTGCTAAATTAAACGGCAGGTAGAAATATGGCAGTATTGAGTATCATTCTTTTGGTTCTTTTCGTTCTCGTCAGCCTTTTCCTGATCTTCCTTGTCTCTATCCAGAGCGAGGACAACTCAGGTCTCGGCGGAATCTTCGGCGGAAGCAGCGACACAGCTTTCGGAGGAAGATCGAACAGAGTCATGAACAAGATCACAGGCTACACCATCGCAGCATTCATCATTCTCGCTGTTGCGGTTGCTTTCGTGAACAAGTCTTCCGACTCTTCCGTTCTCAGCTCCCTCAAGGAAAGCGCGGCAGCAACTTCAACCGCAAAGAACTGAAGAAGATCATCGTATGACAAAGGCCGCATCAATGTGCGGCCAATTTGTCTAAATAGGGGATGGAGTTAAAGAGGAGTCTATGAGAGTCTGCGTACTGTTCTGCGGCAACAACGCCAACGATCCCAAACTCAAGGAACTGGCCTCCAGAATGGCCGAGGGAATCTCTTCCAACGGTCATGACGTCGATGTTTTCGACATCAATCTGGAGATGGGCAAGATCATCTCGTTCTACGACTATGTCGTCGTCATTTCCTGTGCGGTCTCTTTCTTCTCCAAGTCCGTTCCCTCCAATGTATCGACATTCCTCAGATCTGCAGGCACTGTATCCGGAAAGCGCTGCAGTTGTTATATCAATAAAGGTTGCCTGAGAAAGAGCCGTGTCCTCCAGACTCTCATGCAGACCCTCGAGTCCGAGGGAATGTATCTGAAGGTCTCGGATGTTCTTCCGAACGGCAACTATGCATATGCAGTCGGAAAGAGGCTGCATGTGGAAACCGGAATCAAGGAGTGAAATCCATGAGAAGAACAACAGCATTGTTCCTTGCATTAGTCGTCGCACTTGTCTTTGCCTTCCCGGCATTCAGTGCCATCTCAACACCGCTTGTCCGCATCAACCTGGTCAGGACAACAGTCATCACCCAGCAGCAGCTTGACGAGAAGCTTGCCAAGTACAAGGAAGCCTATGGCGATGCCATCGATTCCAACACTGTGCTTGAGGCCATGATTTCCGACGAGCTTCTTGCACAGGCCATGGAGCGTGACGGCTATGTTTTGAGCGATGATGCCAAGAACGAGCTTCTCAATGCTCAGAAGGCCTCGATCGAGCAGCAGTACGGTGTTCAGCTGACAGACGAGCAGTTCGCAGAGGTTGTCAAGTCAAACTACGGCATTACCCTCGATGAGTTCAAGAACTATATCGCAGACCAGTATTCCGTTCAGAACTATGTCCTCAATTCCAAGAAAGACATGTTCACGCAAGAGAACGTGATGCCTACCAACACAGAGGTCGAGGATTTCTACAAGAAGAACAAGTCCACATTCATCAGCCCGGAGAACGTGAAGCTCTCCCATGTCTTCTTCGAGTTCGGAGATGACAAGGCTGCAGCTCTGAAGAAGGCAAACGATGTCTCCCTTCAGATCAAGACAGGAAAGATCTCGTTCGAGAAGGCTGTCGCACAGTATTCCGAGGACAAGAACTCCGTCGAGAAGGCCGGTGACATCGGCTGGCTTGCAATCAACGACACAGACAACCAGCAGGTCATGGGACAGAACTTCTTCGACAAGGTCTTCGCCCTTGATACGGGTGAGGTCAGCGGTGTCATCGAGAGCAACGCCGGTTACCATATCGTGAAGGTCTCCGTTCACAACGACACCAAGATCCTCGGAATCGATGACAAGACTTCACCGACTTCCGACACAACAGTCCGTGAATACATCACAAACGGTCTTTATGAGCAGAAGATGAACGCCGTGTTCCAGCAGGCATATCTCTCACTCATCTCTGACCTGAAGAACGCCGCATCCATCAGATATCTCACCAAGTGAGGCGTATCTGATGAAATCGAGACATCTGGCCAGGGCAATAGCCGTACAGACTCTATATTCACTTGATTTCAACGGCAGGATCCATGATTGTCCGCTTCCATATTCCGAGCTTTTCGCAGGCTATACGGAACAGGAGCAGAAGAATCTCGAGACCGATGTGGTTCTGTATGCCACATTCCTCATCGATGGGGTTCTGAGCCATCTGAATGAGATCGACGAGATGATCAACCGCTTCTCATCAAAAAGGAGCATAGAGAACATCAACATCGTCGACAGGAACATCCTCAGGATAAGCTTCTACACTCTGCTTTACGGCAAGGAGATTCATCCTAGCATAGTAATCGACGAGGCGGTGAAGCTTTCCCAGGAGTACAGCACCGAGGTGAACTACAGGTTCATCAATGGGCTTCTGGATACTGCAGTGAGGCATTTGCATGATTCTTCTGAAAACAGATGAACAGATAGACGGAATCCGCAGATCCTGCAAGCTGCTTGCCCAGCTTCTGGATTCATTGGACGGAAAGATCGTCGCAGGAATGTCCACATGGGACATCGACCAGATCTGTCACGAGTTCATAATCAAGCACGGCGGAAAGCCGGCATTCCTCCATTACGAGGGTTTCCCGGCCAGCGCATGCGTAAGTGTGAATGAGGAGATCATCCACGGAATCCCGAAAAGGAAGAAAATCATCCAGGATGGCGACATTGTGTCTGTTGATCTCGGAATCAACCTCAACGGATACATCTCCGACAGCGCGAGGACTTTCCTCGTCGGAAATGTGAAGCCTGAGGTAAAGAAGCTTTCCGATGTCACCCGCGAGTGCCTTTACAAGGGAATCGCGGTGCTTGAGAAGCCCAGGTGCAGGATCCAGGACATCGGAGCCGCTGTCTACGAGCACGCCCACAGAAACGGTTTCGGCGTGGTCCGTGAGTACTGCGGGCATGGAGTGGGGCTGAAGGTCCATGAGGAACCTGAGATCCCGAACTATGTGAGTCCGTTCTCAGCCAATCCGCGCGTCAGAGAGGGAATGGTGCTTGCTATCGAGCCGATGATCAATCTCGGCAAGGACGGAATAATCGATATGCCTGACGGGTGGACTGTCGTAACAGCCGACGGAAAACCTGCTGCGCATTGGGAGCATACTGTTGCCATAACGGCAAACGGCCCGGAGATTCTCACTCAGATCTGAGTGGGGAGTCCGGGTTTTTTTACAGGAGGAGAACATGAAGGAATTCATCCCGCATGATGTAATCAGAGACAGCGCCTTGAAACTCGCCCACAAGATGCATGTGGAGGACCATTTCATTCCCGATGTGATCTATGTGTCACTCAGAGGCGGAGTCTACATGGCGAACGTATTCTCGGAATACTTCAAGATGGTCTGCCTCAAGGAGCACAGACGTCCTGTTCTCTATGCAGCCGTGGTGGCACGCTCATACAACGTCCTGCGTGACCAGACAAGGGTTCAGGTCGACGGATGGACATATTCTCCGAAATACCTCAGATCCGGAGACAAGGTTCTCCTTGTGGACGACATCTTCGACACCGGAAATACCGTCAACAAGCTTGCCGAGGTCATCATGGACAAGGGGATTCCCCGTGAGGACCTGAAGATTGCTGTCTATGACTACAAGGTTCCTCTCTACAAGGAGGGAAACCCTCTTCCTGTACAGCCCGACTACTGGTGCCGCAAGCACATCCTCAACAGCCCCTCCGACGAGACATGGATCCACTATCTGTGCCATGAGTTCGTTGGCCTTACATCGGAGGAGATAGACGAGCAGTTCGCCGATCCCGAGGTAAGGGCTATCCTTCACGAGGCAAGAGGGGAGTAATTCCTTTAATTGATGAATGTTGCAGCGGGCATCCGGGGAAACTCAGATGCCCGTGTTTTTTCCATGACAGTTCTTGTATTTCTTTCCTGATCCGCAGGGACACGGGTCGTTGCGCCCTACCTTGGGAGCGGTTCTGATGACCTGCGTGGGAGCCTGCATGTGGTCGTTGGCACTTGCACGGGCCACCTTCTGCTGGTTGGCGGCCATGCTGCCGAAGGAAGAGCTTTCGCTGTGGGTCTCGGTCGTTCGTCTTGCCTGGACTGCAGGTCTCTGAGGACCGTCGTTCCTGATCTGGACTCTGATGATTGTCTTTGCCACGGAGGATTTGATCTGGTCGATCATCCTGTCGAAGATCTCCGATCCCTCGAGCTTGTATTCGGTGAGCGGATTCTTCTGGGCATAGGAACGCAGAGATACGGAATCCCTCAGGTCCTCCAGCTCCTCAAGATGGTTCTGCCATCTGGAATCTATCTGCTTGAGGTAGATCTGTCTGATGAACATGGAGAATACCTCTGGTCCTGTAAGGGCTACCTTGCCGTCGATCAGGGTCCTGACCTCAGTTCTGATCTTTTGTGCAAGTTTCTCCGAAGGAAGCCTGACATCGTCTTCCTGTGGTTCGAAATCATATCCTATGCTGTCGAGAAGCCTCTGGTGGAGTGCCGTAAGGTCGTTCTCACCGTTCTTGGCACGGCTGTTGTCCACGTCGAAGTCGATGTACTCGTTGCAGGCATCAAGGGCACGGCTGATGATGTTCCGGTCCACAAGGATCTGGTCACGCTGGTCGTAAATGAAGTTCCTCTGCTCGTTGAGGACATCGTCGTACTCAAGAAGGTGCTTTCTGATGTCGAAGTTGCGTTCCTCGACACGTTTCTGGGCAGTCTCGATGACCTTGCTGACCATGGAATGCTCTATGGGCTCGCCTGTGTTCATTCCAAGCCTGCCCACCATTGCCTTGAGGTTGTCCTTGGCAAACAGCCTGAGGAGGGTGTCGTCGAAACTGACGTAGAACCTTGAGACTCCGGGATCTCCCTGTCGGCCGGCTCGTCCACGGAGCTGGTTGTCTATGCGTCTTGACTCGTGGCGTTCCGTTCCAAGGATGTAAAGGCCGCCCAGTGACTTGACTTCCTCGTAGTTTGCAAGCCACTGGCCGTACGTCTTTTCCTTGGCAGCCCTGAATTCCTCTTCGGAGGCCTCCGTTCCGCAGAGTCTTCTGGCAAGGGCATCAGGGGATCCTCCCAGCTTGATGTCGGTTCCGCGTCCTGCCATGTTCGTGGCTACTGTTACGGCACCCTTGGCTCCTGCGTTCTCGATGATCGCAGCCTCACGGGCATGGTTCTTTGCGTTCAGGACCTCGTGGGGGATTCCCATGCGTCTGAGCAGGGCGGAGATCAGTTCCGATTTCTCGATTGAGACAGTACCTACGAGGATGGGTTGGCCTGTCTCGTGCACACGCTTGATCTCCTGGCAGATTGCTGTGTACTTGAACTGCTCGTTCAGGAACACCAGGTCATCCATGTCCTTTCTGACTACAGGAAGGTGAGTAGGTATGACAACTACGTCAAGGTTGTAGATCTGGTTGAACTCGGTGGCCTCGGTATCGGCTGTTCCGGTCATTCCGGAGAGCTTGTCGTACATTCTGAAGAAGTTCTGGAATGTGATTGTGGCAAGTGTCTTGTTCTTTCCAAGGATCTTTATGTGCTCTTTCGCCTCGATGGCCTGATGCAGGCCGTCAGAATAGCGTCTGCCGTAGAGGATACGTCCGGTGAACTCGTCGACGATCTGGATCTGGTTGTCCTGAATGACATAGTCCGTGTCCTTGTGGTACAGGTATTTTGCCACCATGGCCTGTGTGACATAGTGGATGTACTCGAAGTTCTCATCGTCATAGAGGGACCCTGAGATGATGTTGAACTTCTTCAGAAGCTCCTCCATGTGAATCATTCCTTCCTTGGTGAAGCTTATGTGACGGGATTTCTCGTCAAGCATGAAGTCCCCGTCCGGTTCAAGCTTTGCTCCCTGCTCGAACCTTGCAAAGGCCGAGACAACCGGGTACTCGCCGGTCTCGGGATCCTTCTCGCATTCCTTGAAGTAGGATGTGATCTTCTCGGCGTTGCGGGCGAACTCGGTGTCGTCGTCCGCGGGACCGGAGATGATCAGGGGAGTGCGGGCCTCGTCGATGAGGATTGAGTCGATCTCGTCTATGATGCAGAAATGATGCTTGGGCTGGATCTTGTCCTGTGCACGTAGCTTCATGTTGTCACGCAGGTAGTCGAATCCGAACTCATTGTTGGTTCCGTATGTGACATCGCACTGGTAGGCCAGGCGGCGTCTTTCGTTGTCCATGTTGGAGACGATGGCTCCGACGGTCAGGCCCAGGAAGTTGTAGATGGGACCCATCCATGACGCGTCACGCTGTGCCAGATAGTCGTTGACTGTGATGATGTGGACGCCTTTTCCGTCAAGTGCGTTCAGATAGCCTGCAGGGACACTGGTGAGGGTTTTTCCTTCACCTGTCTTCAGTTCCAGGATCTTGCCTTCGTGCAGGACTATGGCTCCCATGATCTGGACGTCATAGTGGCGCTCGCCCAGGACCCGGAAGGATGCCTCCCTTACAAGCGCGTAGGCTTCAGGCAGGATATGGTCAAGGGTCTCGCCGTTTGCCAGGCGTTCCTTGAAACGTTTTGTCTGGAGAGGGAAGTCCTCGTCCTTGAGGCCCTTTGCCCAGCTTTCATATGAATTGACCTTCTCGACTATGGGGTTGAGATGTTTGAGGTCCTTGTCTTTCTTGCTTCCGAAAATGGCTGTTAGAATGCTCATATATACAGTGTAGTCAAAAAAGTGAATAACGAAAAGTTCCTTCTAATATGTTGTCTAATCATGTGACCGTTGTGTATAATATCTGTGTAAATTTGACACACTTGTGAGGCTTTTGATGGAGTATTTGAAGACTCTCGACTATATACTGTTCGTTGTTCTCATGGTTGGCGGAATCTGGGGTGCCATCAAGGGCTTCCTCGACGAGCTGACATCCAAGACCGGACTTGTGATGGGATTCATACTTGCCCTGATGTTCACACATTCCTTCAGTGTCGTTTTCAGTGAAAGGCTGGGATTCCCGAACTGGTTCGCGGCATTCTCTGCATACTTCATCATCTTCGTTGCTGGATATCTCCTGATGAGGCTGATTGGATCGGTTCTTTCGAGCATTGTGGAGACGGCCAACATCACCGTTATAGACAACATCCTCGGGTTCTTCCTGGGCCTCATAGAGGCATTCCTGGTGATTTCTGCCGTTGAGTTCATCCTCGGATACCAGAACCTGTTCAATCTTCAGCCGATATTCGAGGAAAGCCTCTTTTCCAGCAAGTTGTTCCTTCCGTTTGCACAAAAAGCTGTCTCCCTGATCAAGAGCGTGATCTGACACGTGGGAGGC
>JBGVBT010000143.1:0-2406 GCA_045225895.1 Sphaerochaetaceae bacterium | reverse complement strand
AAGGAAGAATGAACTACAAGTTGATTGATAGGGAGACATACTACAGAAAGGGAGTGTTCCGTCATTTTTCGGAGGACTGCAAATGCTCGACATCCATGACGGCCAGAATTGACGTTACGGAGCTTGAATCTTTTTCCAGAAGAACAGGAACGAAGTTCTACATCAACTTCCTGTACATCCTTTCAAAGGTCCTTAACTCCCGTGAGGATTACAGAATGGGGTATCTTTGGCAGACAGAAGAGCTGATCTGCTACGATGTGATAAACCCGATTCAGTATGTTTTCCACGAGGATACGGAGACCTGCACTCCGGTTTACACGGAGTATTCCGAAGATTATGAGAAGTTCTACGATGCTGCAGTCAGGGATGTGGAGGAGGCGAAGAAGACCAGGGAATACCTGTTGGATATGGAAAACCATCCGAACTGGTTCGATGCCTCGTACATATCATGGCTTTCCTATGATTCGCTGAATATCGAGCTTCCCGATGGCCATCTGTTTTTTGCCCCGATCATCAATTGGGGAAGATACAGGGAGGAGAACGGGCGGCTTCTCATGCCTGTCAGTGTCAGGATGAATCATGCGATTGCCGACGGGTATCTGATTGCAAAGGTGTTCCATCTTCTGGAGCAGGAGATCGCATCCTTTTCGAAAAGGTGAGTGGTGATTTGATGGCTGAAAAAAAAGCGATGGAAATAGAGCAGAAGGTGTTCCGACGCAAGCGTTTCGTTCTCTCGTTGATGAAGAATCATGGTTTCCGGGAATCCGGAGACGACATGGTGCTTGAGTCCGACTTCATGGGCGGTGATTTCCATTCGGTCCTGACTGTTTTTCCCGACGGTTCTGTCTCGGGCAAGGTGATTGATGTCATGAACGAAGAGGAGTACTACCAGCTCAGGAACGAGGACTTCGACGGTGCCTACGTCAATTCTGTCAGAACGGCATACAGGGAACTGCTGGAAGAGATAGCATCCTCGTGCTGCCGGGATGTCCTGTTCGCTTCAGACCAGGCCAACAGGATAACGGAACTGATTCTTGGAGAATATGGTGTCAGTCCGGATTTTCCATGGGATGAGGATCCTTATAATGCCGCCGGGGTTTTCAGGCATGCGGAAAGCCGCAAGTGGTTCGGTCTGATCATGAACATTCCCATCGGTTCATTGCTGCACAACAAGGACAAGAGGCCTGTGGATGTCATCAATCTGAAGCTGGATACCGATGACGCCGAACGTATCAGGAGTATACCTGCGGTCTTTCCTGCGTTCCATATGAACCACAAGCTGTGGATTTCCGTTGTCCTCGACGACACGGTTCAGGATGAAGTGGTTATGGCTCTTGTCGATGACAGTTTCAGGCTCACCGGGAAGTGATGTTTTTTATCTGTAGAAGTCAATAAAAAACTTCAACTTCACCGGTAATTCCGTATCTGTTCTTGAAATCTTCAATATCTTTGTCAGACGTAACGAGCGTTATTTCCGTGAAGCTTCCGGTCTCCCTGTTTTTGAATCCCGCTACTTTCTCTCCGGTGCAGATGCTGCTGCGGATGGCAGGGTAGAGTCTTTCTTTATCATAAGTTTCAACACGGTTGTTGTTTCGCCTGAAGAACATCTCACAACTTCAAAGTATCGGGGCAATCAGTTGTTTCCGGAATAGTATTCGGTTTTTGTTCTGTTTTCCTGAACAAGGATTGTGCTCTGGTTGAACTCTCTGATGAATTCGTCACATACGGCATGAACCTCGTCGGCGGTTGTGTCGCTCAGGTGGATTACGACAGTGAACTCCTGATAGATGGTACCGTTGTCATCGATCCAACCTCCATGGGCTTCCTGGATGGTATATCCGCCGAAGCGGTTGATCAGGATGCCTTTAGCCTTTTCCATAGCCTCGTTTGGAGTGAACACAGGCTGGTTCGTATCCTTGTCGTTGGTTCCTACATAGAGGACATACTGGGTGTCAAGATTTTGGGTGTTTGCGCAGCTCACTGCTGAGATGCAAAGCAAGACAGCGATGCAGGCTATGACGATGACAGTAGTTTTTCTGTTCATGTTTTTTTCTCCTATTTGTGCAGATTATAGCAGAGCTCGGTTCTGGTCTCAATTCCAAGTTCAAGTGTTGCACTTTTTCTGTTGACGATGAGGATCGATCTGCTTGATATGAATCAGTCGATCAAAGGACCTTGATTATCGAGCCGGCGGTGGCAAGTAGGGATCCGGCGACAACCAGAATCTGGAACGGGACCTTGCCGAAGAAGCCGCAGACAGGGGAGACGAGGTCCTTCTCCTTTCTTGACCTGTTGTAGGCCATGATTATTCCGACTCCGGTCAGGACCTGGATTATTCCCGCAAGGCGTGTGAAACCCACGAAGCTCTGGATTCCCAGCAGTGCCAGGGCCAGACTCGGAACCGAA
>JBGVBT010000142.1:0-14427 GCA_045225895.1 Sphaerochaetaceae bacterium | reverse complement strand
ACTCAAACAGACGAAGTTTTATCCGTCACTCGACCTGACCATCCCGTTCGCAATCGCAGGAACCAAGTTCAACTTCGACATCACCGGCGCTGCCCAGATCACCATCGAGAACGGATTCAAGCTCCAGGGTGTCATGGGCCAGGGCATTGTCAGCGTAGGCTACGGTCCGGTCTATCTGGGATTCGGAGGCGCATACAACTACGGAACCCACTTCAACGATCAGATCACCAACTCACCTGTTACGGTTCTGTACTTCACAGAAGGCAACTCCATCGACGCCATCTTCAAGGCAAAGCTCGACACCAAGATCTTCGACCTCGGCATGTCGTTCAGGATTCCGTTCAAGACCGAAGGCGGCCTGTTCACAAACTTCATGAGGACAAGAATCCGACTGCCGAGGAACATGACGGCCGACGTCTTCGACCTTGAGATGAAGTTCGACGTCAAGGGCTTCTCCTTCATCCTCGGAGGCTCAAGCTACGGATTCGCAGGACACTTCAAGAGCCTGATCAAGTCCATAGGAGACAAGGAAGCCTTCAAGGCCGCCCTGCTCAACATCGTTAATCCGCAGACCTCGACAATCTTCACCGAGCTCGATTTCAAGATCAACCTCGGAAACGGACTTCTTGACGTGTTCCTTAGAGGGGATGTCGCGGAAGTCGACAGCAGGATAAGAATCCCGGTATCGATCGGAGCAACCTACACATTCTGATCCACCGTCATGGCAATCAGGATACTTGACCCCATAGTAGCATCACGAATCGCCGCAGGCGAGGTAGTCGAAAGACCCGCCTCCGTCCTGCGCGAGCTTCTGGACAACTCCATCGATGCAGGGGCCACGAGAATCTCCGTCTACCTTGAGGCAGGCGGAATCAGAAGCCTTACAGTAACCGACAACGGATCGGGAATGTCCGCACAGGACCTTGTCCTTGCATGCGAAAGCCATGCCACAAGCAAGGTCAGCACGCTTGAGGACCTTTTCAACCTCAAGACCCTGGGATTCCGAGGAGAGGCCCTGAGCAGCATTTCCGCCTGCTCCAAACTGACCATAGACTCAAATTCGAACAGAATCGTCGTGGACAACGGAGTCCGTTCGGACCTGGTCCCCGGCAGCACAGAGAACGGTACCACCGTCTGCATGGAGGACCTCTTCGAGAACATCCCTGCCCGCAAGCTCTTTCTGAAGCGTCCCCAGAGCGAGGCTGCCGAGTGCAGGAAGACCTTCATTGAGAAGGCGTTGGGATTTCCCGGGACAGAGTTCCTGATGTTTTCGGACGGAGAGCTCAAGCTCCACCTGCCCGAGGCCGACAGACAGACGCGCTGCGTCCAGATCATGAAACTGGACAAGGCCTTCATGCCGGCCAGGATTCTGGAGATGAAATACGAGGGAGAGAACGCAAGCCTCTACGCGGTGAGCTCCGATCCATCGTGCCACAGACGGGACCGCACCCAGATAAAGATCTTCGTGAACAACAGGATCGTGGACAACTATCAGTTCGTCCAGGCCATCACAAGCGCATATTCAGCGGCCCTTCCCGGCGGAGAGTTCCCCTACTTCTATCTCTTCATCCAGGACAACCCTTCGCTTGTGGACTTCAACATCCACCCCACAAAACGCGAGTGCAAGCTGCGCAACCAGAGCCAGATATACGGGGCAGTCACAAACATGATAAGAAACGCCCTGACCGGCAAGGCTCCCCAACCGGAGGCACCCCGTCAGGAGAATCTCTTCCGCCAGCCGGAAGCAGTCTACCAGATGCCGGGGGAAACACAGCCCCAGGCAGTCTCCGAGCGCCCCAGACAGCCCTACTCACCATCGCCGGCAGCGTCCAAGCCGTTCGACCCGTCATGGTTCGACAACGCAAGGACAATCCTCTCAAAGGCAGCGCCGCAGCCCAAGACAGAGCCCCAGGCAAAGCCCAAGGCAGAGCCAGGAAGGGCTGTCTCCGAGGTTTCCACCACAAAGATCGTCAGGGAGCACAGATACATCGGCCAGCTTTTCAACACGTTCCTTCTTGTGGAGACAGCCGACGAGGTCCTGTTTATAGACCAGCATGCCCTGCACGAGAGGCTTCTGTATGACGAGATCAGGTCACTGAAGGACGTACAGAGACTGATCGTCCCCTACGAGTTCGAGGTGGACATCTCCGTGGACGAATACCTTCAGCAGAACAGCATGGTCTATGCGGACTTCGGAATAGAGCTCACCAGAAAGGAACCGCTTCTTTGGGAGATGGCAAGCATGCCGGCGGCCTGCAGGAACAACGAGGAGAAGATTGTCACCTACATCCGGAACCAGACCGGAGACCTGGAGAGTGTCCAGAAGGGCATTTTTGCAATCATTGCCTGCCACAGCGCCATCAAGGCCGGCGACGAGCTTGACCGCTACACGGCGAACAGCCTTGTGGAGAGATGCTTCGAACTGGACAGGATGGTCTGCCCCCACGGAAGGGAGTTCACATTCAGGATCAGCAAGGAAGAGCTGTACAAAAAAGTAGGACGCCTCGTCTGAGCCGTCCCGAAGTCATTTAATGACCGTCAGATTGCTTTTCTCATCGAACCACGGAGCGCCCTTTCCGGCCTCGGTGAAGTTCTGAAGCGCCTCGGCGGCATCGGTATAGGATACGTCGAACGTCCTTTCCACCGTGCTTCCGTCCCTGCCGATCATCTCAACGCTCCACTGCCCCTTCGGAATACCGAGGCCCTTGGGCATCGAGATATCAGGGCTTCCGTAGTATGAACGGTTGTCGAATGTTGTCTTGACGGCATCGAAGGTCCAGCTCAGGTTCCCGTCAGGACTTCTTACGACCATCTGCACAGGAACGTTCTTCTCGTTCTTGGAAGCAGACTTCATCACGGCAAAGACGCTCAGCCCCATCGTGGAGTCGGCCCTCACATAAGCCTGGACCTTGAGGTCCGAGACTTCCATCTCGTTCTTGGAACAGGAAACGCACAACAGGGCAACCAGAATAAGGACAACGGCCAGAGACTTAACTCTGCCCATCTGAAGCCTCCTCGTTGAGCATGGATATCACAGGGTTGGCATAGCTTTGGAAAACGAGTTTCTTCACCTCCGGCTTCAGGTGCTTGTAGTGCTTCACGAAGCCCTTTGTGTTCATGTCCTCGTACCTGTCGGAGAAGGTGTCAGTGCCGTTGATGAAATCGTAGGCGAAATAGTTTGTGTCCCAGAGCCTGTAGTTCAGATGGATCTGCCTGTCTATCTCGCGCACGGCGGACCTTGCATCGGTGACGGTCTCGGGGTCCAGGGGCTTTCCGACCTGGATGTGGACATTGCCCTTGTTCATCCTCAGACCGCGTACCAGATCCAGGACATCGGCGTATTTTTTCTTCTTGTAGACGTTGTACACGCCCTCGGCCTTGAGCTTTCGGATCTGCTCCTCGCTCTTGGAGATGTCGCATGGATCGTACTGGTAGCTGATCGCCACAGGGACAATCGAGGTGCTTCCGATGAAGTCCTGGAACGACATGCCGTCCTCGCGGTAGGCAAGGTAGAGCATCTTCAGAATCGCCGAGCTGGTGTTGTCTATACCGTCCTTTGAGCGTCCGCTCTTCTGTGCGATCCAGATGCTGACGTCCTTCTCGTGGACGCAGTGCCTGATGTACCTGCTCAGCCTCAGGGTCTCGGTCCTGAGGTCCTGTGTGGATGTGAGGGACCTTTTGACGGTGATGGCGCCGGTTGTCTTGAACAGGTCCGTTGCGAACTGATTGACAAGGAGGTTGTCGCCGATGACCATCTCGCACTTCTTGCGGTTGGAGCTGCGGTACAGGGCCAGGTCCAGAAGAGCCGTGTCCAGGACTATGTCACGGTGGTTGCTGATGTAGATGTGGGGCTTGTCCTCCACCCCAAGCTGCTCTATTCCGTCGAAGGTGAAACTGTCTATGCTGGAGGACTCGATCATCTCGAGGAAGATGTCGCAGACGATGAACTCCTGGAACTCGGTGTAGTTGTGCACCTGGGTCAGCATGTGGGACAGCAGTTTCTTTGCATGGAAGGACTTCCACTTGTTGACAATCCTGCTGTGCCTTGAGATGATATCGGTGAAGTTGTTCAGAAGCTGAGGATACTGGATGAGCCGCGAGACCGCATCGTCAAAATCCTTGCCTTCGAACGGCGCTATGTCTTTGTAATCGTCTTCCATCATGACTGTCCCCCTGGACAATTATATCAGATGAAGGCCCTCAGGGAAAGAATTCCGCACAAAATCATGGAAAGACACAACGGATATGGTCAATATTTCTCATTTCATCAGTTTTCAACATTAAAATTTGACTTCTGCGAAAATCGTGGTACAATAATATCAGTCTATCACAATGCGGCCTCAGCCGCTTACAGGAGGAAACATGCTCATTCTTATCTCTGATGCATTCGACGCATCGCTTGAATCAAAACTCAAGGCATTCGGAGACGTTACCACCGACAAGGCAAGGGCCACAGAGGCTGACGTCATCCTGGTCAGGGCAAAGACCATCTGCAACAAGGAATACATCGACGCAGCAAAGAACTGCAAGCTCATCATCAGGGGCGGTGTCGGAATCGACAACATCGACAAGCCCTATGCAGAGTCCAAGGGAATCATCGTCCGCAACACACCGAAGTCAAGCTCCATCGCAGTGGCGGAGCTCACCTTCGCGCTCATGCTCAGCGTCCCCAACCACATTGTCGAGTACGATGAGGGAATGAAGGCCGGACAGTGGCTGAAGAACATCAAGAGAACCGAGCTTTACGGAAAGACACTGGGACTTCTCGGAATCGGAAACATCGCGACCAAGGTAGCTGAGCGTGCAAAGGCATTCGGAATGGATGTCGTGGCCTACGACAAGTACGTCACAAGCTCGGCAGTCGCTAAACTAGTACCGACCGTCGAGGATGCCGTCAAGGATGCCGACTACATCTCCATCCACATGCCGCTTACCGACGAGACCCGCGGAATGTTCAACAGCAGGCTGTTCTCCATCATGACAAAGAAGCCTGTCATCGTCAACGCAGCACGCGGAGCAATCATCGATGCAGACGACATGGTCAAGGCTCTGGACGAGGGACAGGTCACATGGTACTGCGCTGATGTCTATCCCAACGATCCGCCGGCAGAGGACTACCCGATCCTCAAGGCACAGCACGTCACACTCACCCCGCACGTCGGTGCCAACAGCAAGGAGAACCTCAACAGAATCGGAGATGAGATCATCGATACAATCAAGGCCCTCAAAGAGGAAGGCAAGCTCTGATGAAACTTGACGAAACCAACAAAGCCATCATCAAGGAGCTGAGCAACGGCAGGAAACCCTTCTCCACCATTGCGGAGAAGATCGGCATCACTGAGAACACCGTCAGGTCCAGAGTCAACAAGCTTCTTGAGGACGGTGTCCTTCAGATATCCGGTCTTGTGGATCCCCAGAGCATTCCCGAGATGCAGGTTGTGATCATGGGCATCAAGCTCAGCACACTGGATCTGGAACTCAAGGCAAAGGAGATGCTCAGGCTCAAAGGTGTGATATCCGTCGTGGTTGTCACGGGAAGGTACGACCTGATCGTCCAGCTTGCCACAAGCTCGCAGGATGACCAGAGCCTTCTGAACTTCTTCAAGAACGAGCTCTCCAAGGTAAAGGGAGTTTCCGATGTGGAGACGTTCGTCGTGTACCAGGCCCACAACTTCATGATTCCCTACCTGCTCTGACGATGGAAAGGAACATAAGGACACAGGCCGTCGTCCTCTCGGTGCGGCGTTTCGGAGAGCTTCACAAGGCGGTGACGCTGCTCAGCCCGGACCTCGGCCTGCTTGATGCCATAATATTCGGAGGGCGCAAGGGCAAGAAAACAGCTCTTGCGCCTCTTTTCTCAATCAGCGAGATGCAGATCTACCACAACCCCGTCAGGAACGAGCACTCTGTGGTGGAGGCTGTAAGCTCCTTTGTACCCCTGAGCATCACGGAAGACCTGGCCTGCACCTATACGGCAGCCTTCTTCTGTGAGATGATATCGAAAACTCCATCGGATGAGCCGAAACAGACCTTCGGTCTTCTCTGCGATGCCCTTCAGGCCCTGGAGGAGAATCCGGAAAGCAGAAAGAGGATCACAGCCTCTTTCATCTGGAAACTGATGCAGATCTCGGGTACGGCGTGCGACCTCGAATACTGTCCTGTCTGCGACGGTAGATACGCGGACGACGAGGTCCTCTATTTCAGCAATCCCATGGGAGTCCCGTGCTGCAAGTCCTGCTCGGACTCCGAATACCTTGTCCTCCTTCCGGGATCGAGGCGCTATCTCAGATACACCATGCCTCTGGCATTCAGCCAGGCAGTGGAAGTGAAGCTCAATCCCGCCGCCGAGGACAGGATCTTCACATACATGCTCCGATGGGCTTCTGTGTTCGTACAGAGCCCGATGAAGACCCTGAAAGAGCTCCTGCAGTTCTGATCTTTGCCTCTTTACGGTTGAAAACCACCCCGTTTTACCTTATTCTGAAGCTGTGCTGAAAAGTACCTGAAACGGTTTATTTTTATTTTTTGGATATATAGATGAAATGGAAAATCAGACAAGCCGCCTATGAGGACATCAAGGCGCTGCAGGACAGGTTCGGCCTGAACCTCGTCTCTGCCAGGATCCTCGCAGGAAGGGGCGTTTGTGCACCGGAGGAGGCCAGATTCTGGCTGGAGAACGACATCTCGTTTCTGCACAACCCTTTCTCCTTCGAGGATATGGAGATGTTCTGCGACCGCATTCTCCAGGCGGTTGAGGACAACGAGAAGGTCCGTGTCTTCGGAGACAGGGACGTGGACGGAATCACCAGCACAGCTCTCCTGGTGACAGAGCTCAGACAGATGGGCCTGGACGCTTCATATACCGTTCCCATGGGCGACGAACCCTACGGCATGACGGAGGCCAGCGTCAGGCAGGCCATCTCGGACGGAGTCACGCTGGCCATCACGGTGGACTGCGGAATCTCGTGCTTCAATGAGATTGACTACGCCCAGAGCCACGGTCTTGATGTCCTGGTCACGGACCACCACATACCGTCCAGCGACCTTCCTCCGGCAAGCGCCATCATAGACCCCAAGGTCCCTGGCTGCGGTTATCCGTTCGAGTCCCTGGCAGGTGTGGGCGTGGTTGCGAAATGCATCTGGGCAATGCGCTTCGCACAGAGCAGGTTCTACCGCTCTCCGGTCATCCTCCTGCACGCTTACCCCGGAAACGACACAGTGGTCATCGAGGCCGCGAGGATCGAGAACCTCCAGGTCACAGGAAGGATCACGGAGGAAGTCGTCCCCGGAATGCTTCCCGAGCACAACAGCCGTCTTGTCAGGTTCCTGTCATCGGAAACGCCCATCTACGTACTTGACCGCGACGAGGAGATGCTCCAGCTGAAGAAGGCCTTCCCAAAGGCCGACATCTACACGGCCGAGCTCAGAGGCGAGTTCGAGAAGGCCCTTCCCGGCATCAGGGGGAAATCCCTCTTCTCACTCAGCCAGGTCAGCCGCTTTGCCCTCTACACGCAGGTCAGAAGCGAGCTGGATACCCTCATAGGGCTTTTCGGCGCCTATGTGCGTGCCACAACACCCATGCTCTACAAGGAATACCAGAGCCTGATGGACCTTGTTGCCATCGGAACCATCAGCGACCTCATGCCCATGAAGGACGAGAACAGGATCCTTGTGAAAGCAGGCCTGAAGGTGCTTGAGACAAACCCCCGAGACAGCCTGAGACCGTTCCTGGCGATGCAGAACCTTCTGGGAAGAAAGCTCTCCACAACGGATGTGGGCTGGCAGATCTCGCCCCTTCTCAACGCCTCCGGACGCCTCGGAAGGCCTGACGAGGCCATCGACATGCTGCTTTCCACCGACCAGGTAAGCGCCCTGGAGCATGCCCAGGAGCTGAACAGACTGAACAAGGAACGCCAGCGCCTCGGCGAGGAAGCCTGGTCACGCCTTCAGGGAAAGGCAAAGAAGAGCTACGAGAGCTTCGGAACAAAGATGGTTCTTGTCAACGACACCAACATAGCCCGCGGAATCACAGGAATCATTGCCACGAGGCTTCTCAAGGCATTCAGATGCCCGGCAATCGTCATCACCGCCACGGACGACGGAAGGGCCATAGGTTCGATGAGAAGCAACACAGGCTTCAACTGCCATGACTTTCTGTCCAACTATGCAGACATCTTCGAGGACTACGGCGGCCACGCACAGGCCGGAGGATTCTCGCTCTCACCCGACAAGGTGGACGAGCTCTGCATCCGAATCTCCGAGGACGTGGACTATCTTGACTGCCCGGACACGGAGCAGGAGGAGATCCTGGACATAGATGCCGTTCTGGGAACCGAAGACATGAGGGACAACCTGATGAAGACAGTGGAGCGCTTCGAGCCTTACGGAGAGCAGAGCAATCCCCTTCTCTTCCTGGTGGAAGGAGCCCGGATAGAGAACATCATGGCCATGCAGAACTCAAAGGACCCGTCGCATGCACACCTAAGAGTCACGATCTCATACGGATCGCTTCAGTGGCCCTGCGTGTTCTGGAGCGCAGGCCAGCGCGTGGGCTCGGACTTCTCGGAAGGCGAGATCGTGGACGTAGTCTTCAAGATGGGACGCAACTACTACAAGAACCAGGAGCTGATCCAGCTTACCGTAATGGACATGAGAAGACACTGAGTAAGGGTCTTGTCTCAGATGATCCAGGAGAGGAACTCGGAATGCTCTTTCCTGCCGTCGATCATGTTCACCATCTTTTTCGCCGCAAGGATTCCGAGTTCCTCCTTGCGGTGCCCCAGAGACTCGAAGCTGACAGGTGAGGTCTTGGCCAGAAGACTGCCGTCGAAACTCACAAGTTTCGGAATCTTCGCGCCGTAACGGGTGAAATCCCTCACAACGGCAGCTGCGACCATGTCGTTGTAGCATACGACTCCGTCGAAGTTCTTCTGTGAGAACGATTCAACCATATCCCTGCTCAGTTTCATTCCGTAATCGATTATATCCTCGGTTGTGTACCATCTGACATCGGAATTCTCCAGTCCCAGACCGGAATCGATCACCTCCTCTGAGAAACCGGCATAACGAAGAAGACCCTGCCTGTCGTCGGACTTGAAGAACCCGAAGACATTTCTGCATCCTGAGTCTATCAGCATTCTGGCGGCGATGCGTCCTCCCTCCCTGTCGTCCATTCCGACAACAACCGCATTCGAAAGCTCGGGATATGCGCAATGCAGGAATACGATTGGAACGCCCCGCCTCTCAAGTTCCTGATACAGGGAGACGTTGGGATTCGGGAAGCCCGTCTTGGTGCCTTCGACGATCAGGCCGTCGCACTCGCCCTTCTGGAGTATTGTCGTGAGCATCCTCCGTTCCACCTCGACACTGTTGCCGGTTGCGGAGATGCTAAGCTTGTACCCCCTGCCGTTGAGAATGGAATCTATCCCTCTTATTATGCTCGGGAAAATGTACTCTCCGATGTATGTGCTGAAAAGACAGATGTTTCTGAAAGCGCTGTGTGCCCTGGCGGAGGCGATCCTGTCGGGAGGGGTGATGTAAGTTCCGCTTCCCTGCACCTGATAGACCACGCCGTCGTTCTTGAGTTGTGCGATCGCCTGTCTGACAGTCTGACGGCTGACGCCGAAACGCCCGACAAGCTCATATTCGGTAGGAAGTCTGCCGGCGGCAGAATACTGTCCTTCCGAAATCTCCCCTTTCAGAATCTCCGCAATCTCCGAATATTTAGACATTCTCCAATCCTTGCCAAAATGTTCATACAACTTGATTAAAGTTTAACACGAATGGGGAATTTGTAAAGAAATTTGTATTGTTTGTTTTTAGTTTACGTATGGTATAATACGGAATATGTACGGATGATCAGAATATTCTTCCGTACAAAAAAGGGGTTAGCCATGGATCTCAAAAACACCGTCATAGGAATTGAATTCGGTTCCACAAGAATCAAGGCTGTCATGATCGATGCCCAGTTCAGGCCTGTCGCCTCTGGTGATTTCGAATGGGAGAACAGACTTGAGAACGGCATCTGGACCTACCATTACGACGAGGTCGGGAAAGGTCTTCAGACCTGTTTCGCCCGCCTGAAGGAAGATGTAAAGACAAATCTGGGTGTAAACCTTACAACTACAGGTGCAATCGGAATCTCGGCCATGATGCACGGCTACATCCCGTCGGATGCATCCTTCAGTCCGCTATGCGGCTTCCGCACATGGCGCAACACCATCACCGGCCAGGCGGCGGAAAGCCTTACGGAGCTCTTCGGCTTCAACATTCCCCAGAGATGGTGCATAGCACACCTCTTTCAGGCAATCCTGAACAGGGAGGACCATGTCAGGGACATCTCCCATGTCGAGACACTGGCCGCCTACGTCCACAGGCTTCTTACCGGTCAGAACGTAATAGGAATAGACGATGCCTCCGGCATGTTCCCGATAGACAGCGACACCAACGCATTCAACACGGAAATGGCGGACAAGTTCCTCAAGCTTACGGGACTCGACATCAGAACGGTGTTCCCGAAGGTGCTTGTTGCCGGAAAAAATGCTGGAATGCTTACAGAACAGGGCGCTCTTCTTCTGGATCCCACAGGCGAGCTTGAAGCCGGAATACCCCTTGCACCTCCCGAGGGAGATGCGGCTACCGGAATGGTTGCCACGGACTCCGTCAGACTGAATACGGGAAACGTCAGCGCCGGAACAAGCGACTTCGCAATGGTTGTCACGGACAGGAAGCTCAAGGTCCACCGCGAGATAGACATGGTCACAACCCCCTCGGGCAAGGCCGTTGCCATGGTGCACTGCAACAACTGCACAACCGACATCAACAGCTGGATAAACCTGTTCGGACAGTTCGCCCGGAGGGCCGGACTGAACATCACCAAGAACGACCTGTTCACCCTCCTCTACTCCATATCGCTTGAAGGAAAGCCCGACTGCGGCGGACTTATGAGCTGCAACTACCACTCCGGCGAGGGCGTGACTGACTTCGACGGAGGCCTGCCTCTCTTCATCCATAGACCCGATGACCATGTAAACCTTGCCGACTTCATGAGAAGCCACATGATGAGCGCCATGGCGACTCTGAAGATCGGAATGGACATCCTGCGCGAGGAAGGCGTGGAAATCGACAGGATTTTCGGCCACGGCGGCTATTTCAAGACACCGGTTGCAGGACAGAAGATCCTCAGCGCCGCGATAGGTGCCCCTGTGTCGGTCATGGAGACGGCCGGCGAAGGCGGCCCCTACGGCATGGCGCTGCTCTGCGCATACATGGTCTGGGGAAAAGGAATGAGCCTAGAGGACTTTTTGGACAGCAAGGTCTTCTTTGCAAGCCGCACGCAGACCATCATGGCAAGCGACGAAGAGGTCAGGGGATTCGACGATTATCTGAAGGACTACAGGAAGGTCCTTGAAGTGGAAAGACGCGCACTGGAGGTGTTCAATGCTTGAGAAACTCAAAGAAGAGGTCCTGAAGGCCAATCTGCTTCTTCCGAAACACAACCTCGTCACATTCACATGGGGCAATGTCTCGGCAATAGACAGGGAAAGCGGCCTTGTCGTGATCAAGCCGTCCGGAGTCGAGTACGACGGAATGAAGGCATCCGACATGGTGGTTGTGGACCTGTCCGGCAAGGTCATTGAGGGAAGGCTCAGACCTTCAAGCGACACCCCCACCCACATAGAGCTCTACAGAGCTTTCCCGAACATCGGAGGAGTCGTGCACACCCACAGCCGCTGGGCAACAAGCTTCGCACAGGCCGGATGCGCCATAGCGCCCATGGGAACAACCCATGCCGACTACTTCTACGGACCCATCCCCTGCACCAGATCCCTCACGGACGAAGAGATAAAGGGCGAGTACGAGAAGAACACGGGCCTTGTGATCATCGAGACCTTCAGGGGCATCGATCCGGATGCGGTCCCGGGAGTCCTGGTACGCAACCACGGCCCGTTCGCATGGGGAACAAGCGCTGCAAACGCCGTACACAACGCGGTTGTCATGGAGGAGGTGGCGTTCATGAACTATCACGCCGTCACTCTCAGAAGCGATGCCCCATGCGTCAGCCAGGGCCTTCTGGACAAGCACTACTACAGAAAGCACGGGAAGAACGCCTACTACGGGCAGGGGAAAAACAGCTGAGAAGACAACCTCAGATTATGAGGTTGTGTCTGCTCTCGTCCCTTATCATCTTTCTGGGATGCAATGTATTTGGAAGGTAGAACAGGCCCATCGTCAAGATCACCGGCCAGTTCTGCTGGAAGAACATTCCCGGAAGCAGAAGCTTCAGAACAATGAGAATCAGGACCTGTCCGAACAGGACGTTGAAGCAGGTCCTGGTGAAACGCATGACCCTCTCGTTCCTGAACAGGCTCAGCACAGCAATGACAAGGAGGAACGGATTCACGATCAGGATGTTCTCGTTGTACCAGGTCACATCATGGTTGGTGAACAGCATCATGAACAGAAGGACCGAACCCAGGATTCCGAAGACTGCGCATACGACGCATCTGTAGATGCCGCCTGCCCTCTCCAGATCGAAGAACCACAACGCAAAGTAGACACCGCTCAGAACAAGACCCAGAATCACTGAGAACAGGATGTTGCTCTGGGGCTCGTCCGGAACCGCAGATTTTGAAGAGCCTTCCAGGACAACCTCGTTTCCGACCTTGAAGTACTCCATCACCGCCTTCTCGAGGACATCGGGAAGGAACATCTCGTCCCACAACGTGGCCTGCTTGTCGATCACGGAGCTCTGTAGGAACTCAAGCGTCCACTGGACGAACCGGTTGGTTGAAAGACCCCGTGATGCCTGCTGACGGAATGTCAGGCCGCTCTGCGACTGTGCCCATCGCCTGAACTTGCCGTTTGTGGCCCTGTCTATGATGTCGCGCAGCCTGGTGGCGCAGTTGTCCTTGTAATGGTGGTACAGGTACTCGCGGTGCTCGCGGTCCGAGTTCTCTTTGAGGAAATTGATTACCGCCTTCTTCTGGGCCGCACTCAGCGGAAGCTCCACAAGCGACACTCCCCGTCCCTCTTCCGCGAACTCCTCAAGCCGGTAGTCGATGCTTGAGGAAAGGCAGACGAACCACAGACGTCCCATGACGAAGTTACGGATGAAACGGTCACTTGCGAACGAGAACGTGCCATAGTCGAATGCTATCCTGCGGTGGTCCGTGGTATCGACAACCAGAGCCGAATGTCCGAACCATGAATAGAGCGGACTTCCCTTCGAGATGGTCAGAAGCGAAATCCTGTAGCTGTCCCACGCCGGGAGGTTGCCGTCGTCCGAAAGGTCGAAGAACCTGTCGAGCATGGGTGCCGAGTCGAACGGATGGTCCTCGTTCACATGGTTTACGCTGATGGCGGAAACAGAAAGGAGAATGACGAGGCACAGGATGGCAACGGCAAGAACCTTGCGCATGGCACAATGATAACATAAAAAACCCCGGAAACGGGCAAAAACCTTGTTCCGGGGTGATGATTTAAAAATGGTTTTCAGACTGAAACTCAGCCGTTGACCTTCTTCCTGATGATGAAGAGTGTTCCGATCATCATGGCGATTGCGATAGGAAGAACGACCAGCCAGTTCGGGATCAGACCGGCGAGGACATAGGCCACGAACGAGACAGCTGCAACTGTGATTGCATAGGGAAGCTGTGTGTTGACATGGTTGATGTGATCGCAGTCGGCACCGGCGGAAGCCATGATCGTGGTATCCGAGATCGGCGAGCAGTGGTCACCGCAGACAGCACCTGCCATACATGCGGAGACACATACGACTCCGATGGGTGTTGTGATCGGGAAAACGCTGATCGTGATGGGGATCAGGATTCCGAAGGTTCCCCATGACGTTCCTGTTGAGAACGAGAGGAAACATCCGATCAGGAAGATGATTGCAGGAAGCATGACCTGGAGACCGGAAGCGGAGCCCTCGACCAGAGCCGAGACGAACTCCCTTGCTCCGAGGCTGTCGGTCATAGCCTTGAGTGTCCATGCGAAGACAAGGATCAGGATCGCAGGAACCATTGCCTTGAAACCTTCGGGCAGGCAGCTCATAAGATCCTGGAACTTCAGGACTCTTCTGAACATGTAGTAGATGACCACGATGATGAATGTGCATGCGCTGCAGAGCATCAGGCAGACAGAGGCGTCGGAATCAGAGAATGCCTCGATGACTGATGCGCCGGAGAAGAATCCGCCGCTGTACAGCATTCCGATGACACAGGCGATGATAAGGACGACAATCGGGACCACCAGGTCGATGACCTTACCGGTCTTTCTGCTCTTGTCCTTGATTGCTCCCTCTTCCTTGACCTCGACAGCCTCTGCGAAAGCTCCGCTTCTCTTGATCATGGTGTCGATCTTCTGCTTTGCGTTTTCCTTTGTGTAGGGCTCGAACTTTCTCATCGGACCGTAGTCGAACTTCAT
>JBGVBT010000141.1:0-6699 GCA_045225895.1 Sphaerochaetaceae bacterium | reverse complement strand
GTGTATATAATGGCTACCAGATGTACACAGTACAATGCAGTAATCGGAAGTTACTATAGCAAAAAAAGAACGGAAGGTTTCTCTCATCGGAAAGCTATGGTTGCGACAGCAAACAAGATGTTAAAAATCCTTTATGTGCTGTTGTCTAGAGGAGAAAAGTTTCAAACACAAACAACCTAAAAGATTCTTCAGTTTTTTAATTCACGATAGTTGACTCCTACCGCCAAGCTTCAAATCCTACACCAAACTTCAAACACAAGGGACTGTCGCATTTCTATTCTGCGACAGTCCCCTTTTTTTGTGCTCCGTGCACGGCCTGTGCGATGCGACGCCGGAATTGCCCCGAAGCACCTTCACTATCTTACGATTCGGGTGCAAGTCCTAGGAGCAAGCACAGGACAGTGCTATCTGCACGGCCTGCGCGATGCGACGCCGGAATTGCCCCGAAGCATCTTCTACATAAGTTCGATTCCGGCCTTTTTGGCGGCCAGTCTATCCTCTTCCGGCCACACCGACGCCTGAACCTCTCCGATATGCGCCTTCCTGAGAAGGAACATGCAGATACGGCTCTGACCGATACCGCCGCCGATTGTCTGGGGATATTCGCCTGCAAGAAGACGTCTGTGCCAGTAGAGGTCCGCCCTCTCCTTGCAGCCTCTGATCTCCAGCTGGTTCAGAAGAGACTGCGGGGAGACCCTGATACCCATGCTTGAAAGCTCCAGAGAATCATTACGGACAGAATCCCAGACGATGATGTCGCCGTTCAGGCCGTAGAAACCGTCCGAGTTGGGAGTGGACCAGTCGTCGTAGTCGGGAGCTCTTCCGCCATGGAAGACACCATCTGAAAGCGGCATGCCGATTCCGATGATGAAGATTGCTCCGTACTCCTTCGCAAGCTTCTTCTCGCGCTCAACGGGAGTGAGGTCAGGATAGAGGGCCCTTGCCTCCTCCGCATGGATGAACTTTATGTGCTCAGGAAGGGTCTGCGTGCAGGAAGGATAGTTCTGGGCAACCAGGAATTCGGTGCGCTTGATGACCTCGTAAACACCGCAGACGATCTTCTTCAGGAAGTCCAGGTTCCTCTCATCCGGTCCCATGACACGCTCCCAGTCCCACTGGTCAACATAGATGGAGTGGATGTTGTCTATGTCATCGTCAGGACGGATGGCGTCCATGTCCGTGTAGATACCGGTTCCAGCGGAGAAACCGAGGTCCGCAAGGGCCATGCGCTTCCATTTGGCAAGGCTCTGGACAATCTCCATGGGCTGCTCGTTCATGTTTCCGACATTGAATCTGACAGGCCTCTCGACCCCGTTGAGGTCATCGTTGATTCCGCTGTTCGCCTTCACAAAACGCGGTGAAGTGACGCGCGAGAGCCTCAGTTCGCTGGCAAGCTCCCTTTCGAAAGTGTCCTTGACGAACTTGATGGCACGTTCTGTCATTCTCTGGTCAAGAGCCGGTTTGTAGCCCTTCGGGATTGTGATGCTCATGGTCCCCTCCTCCGGCATGCGCAATCAATAATCCGTGCCGGCATATTTATGCAGAAGTATAGCCAAAGAGAAAATCTTGGAAAACAGTTTGGATGCAAAAAAACGAAAACTATGCCCTTCTGTGGTCTTTCGGGGTATCGAATCTGTCGTGCGTCTGCTTGGAAGCCGGCATGTCCGCAATGTCTCCGCTCTGCGTGAGAGCCCACTTGGTGACCATTGGACCGAACATCTCATAGACCAGGACACCGAACAGGACGATGCTCCTGATCAGCCTGCCCTCGTATGTTCCAAGGACCTCGGCCTGCACGGACATGCCCAGGGCAACACCCGCCTGCGGAAGAAGTGCGTATCCCAGGTATTTGGAGACCATGGGATCGCAGTGGACAAGCCTGCAGCTCTCGCGGGCACCGTAGTACTTTCCGAACGACCTTGCAATCACATAGAGAAGACCGATCAGAACGACAATCGGCTTGCCGAACACGGAGAGGTCCAGATCCGCACCGCTTATGACAAAGAAGCAGCAGAAAAGCGGAGATGTCCACTTCTCAGACCTGACCATGACATCTCCTGATCTGGGACAGAGGTTGCAGAACACAGTTCCCAGCATCATGCAGACCAGAAGGGATGAGAAGGAGATGGTCACGGGACCGATCTCGAAATGAAGCTGTGACAGGGCGATTGTCATGAACACGAACGCAAGGGACATGTTCAGACGGTTGCTGTTCGAGTAGAAAAGCTCCTCCACCTTGGTGAGGATCACACCCATCAGGGCACCGAGGCCCAGGGACAGGACGATCTCAAGCAACGGATTTACTATGATGGCAACCATGTTGACGGAAGTGGAGATCAGGGCCTCGGCAATGCCGAACGAGACGGCAAAGGCAACAAGACCAACCGCATCGTCAAGGGCGACTACCGGAAGAAGGAGCTCGGTGAGCTTTCCATGGGCCTTGTACTGCTTGACTACCATCAGAGTCGCGGCAGGAGCCGTGGCGGTTGCAATGGCACCCAAGGTGATGGCTCCGGACATATTGAAGACCTGAGGGTCGGTGAACAGCGCAACAATCGCAAGGACAATGTCGACACAGACCATCGCCACTACAGCCTGGGCAATACCTACCACAACAGCCTGCTTGCCTGTTCCCTTCAGTTGGGAGAGCTTGAACTCGTTACCGATCGAGAATGCTATGAAGCCCAACGCCACCGTGGAGATTATCTCAACAGCCTCGACATCCTCGAAGGTATTGAATCCCAGACCCGGGACACCCAGACGTCCGAGACAGTAAGGACCGACCAGAAGACCGGATACGAGGAACGCCGTGACATCAGGGAAATTAAGATGAAGTTTCTTGAACAAACGGGTCATCATGAGACCCGCAACCATCGCTATTGCCAATGAGAGCAATTCTGTAGACATTATCTGTTTCTAACTCGCTTTCAGCCCAAGAATCAGGGCCGAGCTAGATATACTCCAAAGCGCATCATTAGTCAAGCGACACAGGATACCTGTAAACAGATACATAAACTAAAAAATAATCGGTGCGAACATGTAATGTTTTCAACCTGAAATTGTTTTGTCGTCAGGAGGCGTATGAAAGTACTGGTTTTCGGTTATGGTCTCCACGGAGGAGGATTCGACTGTGCGATGCACTTCCTCTCACGCGGGGATGAGGTAATTATCACGGATGTCAGAAGCAGGGAAATACTCGGTGAATCGATCGACTACCTCGAGAAGAAAGGGGCAGTGATTCACTGCGGAGGACATCAGACCAGCGACTTCGAATGGGCCGACATGGTGGTCAAGAGCCCGACGATCAAGCTCGACAACGAGTTCCTCACCTACGCAAAGCGTGTGGAGAACAACCTGACCATCCTCGCCGCCCGACCCGAGGCCCCGCAGGTCAAGGTCATCTGCGTCACGGGTGCCAGGGACAAGTCGGTCAGTTCAAGCGCCATCTGCCACGCCCTCAACGCCCTGGGCAAGAAGGCCCACAACATGGGAACCAACGCATTCGGTGAGATCAAGCGCCTTGACAGCGGCGATGTCCCCGAATATCTGGTCATTGAGATGTCCACATGGCTTGCCCGAGACACCTACCACTTCCTGAAAGGAAAGGCACCTCACATCAGCACCTCCCTCATCACATCCGTCTTCGAGCAGGACGATGCCGCAGACCCCATCTCCAGGACCGGCGAGTTCAACATCCACGCCGACAACATCATCCTCCCCGAGGAAGTCAAAGGTGTGATAGAGAGGATCGCGAAGAAGAAAGCCAAGAGCGTCGTCAGCATCGAGAGCGCCTCGAAGGGCATGTCGAAGTCCATCCCGGACAGGATGAGGCCTGCGTTCGCCGTCATAAGAAGACTGGGCTTCAGCGCATCCCAGGCAAACAAGGCCCTCAACGGATTCAAGGGAATCCCCAACCGGAACGAGCTTGTCCTCAGGACGAACAACACCATGTACATCAACGACAGCTCGTCCGTGATCCCCGTTGCCGTCAACTTCACAATGGACAACTTCGAGAACCTTCCGGTGCACATCATCTGCGGCGGATCGGACAACGGTCTGGATCCCTCCCCCATGCTCAAATCACTAAAGGGAGCCGCATCGGTCAGCCTGCTGGACGGTTCATTCACAAGAAAGCTTCTGATTCCAAAGCTCAAGGAAAACGGAATAGATTTCTTCGGACCCTACGAAAAAATGGAGGAGGCCGTTAAATCAGCCTCCTCAGGACTCGACAGCAAGTCGATAATGCTACAGGTTGTCCTTCTCTCCCCCGGCGCCGCCGCCTATGAGTTCTACGGCAACGAGCAGGCCAGGGGCGATGCCTTCAAGGCAGCCGTCAACCGACTGGTCCGTCAAGATAACTCTTAGCCTTAACAATCTGTCCCTCCGGACTTACGATCCTCTTTCCATCCACTGTCAGGACTCCGTCCTTGACGTAGAGCGGCATTGCGAAGAAGTGGTCCGGCTTCACATAGGTGAGCTCTGCGGGATTGCTGAATCCCTCAGGAACAAGATGTGTTCCGGCAGGGATGTCATCAGCGAAAAGAACCTCGCATGTCGTGTGCTCGGGAGCCTTGGGATCCTGGGCTGCAAGAAGCATTCCGTTGCTCTTCACACCGCGGAAGTTGGCCGGCTTGAGGTTGTCCACCAGAACGATGTTGTGTCCCAGAAGCTCCTCTTCCTTGTAATACGGAACGATGGATGAGACGATCGTCCTCGGCTCGGCCTCGCCTGTGTCCAGGTTCAGGATGTACAGGATGTCTCCGTTCGGATGATGCTCCACCTTGGTGATCTTGCTGACAGTCAGCTTGACCTTGTCCGCGAACTTCTCGGCGATGCTCTTGTTGGCCTCGGCCTCCTGAGCTGCGAGCAGGGCTGCCTTCGCAGCTTCCTTCTTTGCCGCCTTCTCGGCAGCCTTATCTGCTGAAACGTTGTTGTTTTCCATCTTTCTCTCCTCTCTCTCAGCCTGGGATCCGCTGTAGCGGATTCTGAGCTCTTCGATTTTCGAATCCTCCAGCTTGCTGAACAGCAGGCTCACCTCACCCACCTTGAAGCTCTTGGAATAGTCGCCCAGATCCGTCCAGGAAGCCTTCTCCTGTCCCAGGAAGGTCAGGATGCTTTCAGACGTCACAGGCATGAACGGCTGAATCATGATTCCAAGGTCCCTGATCAGGCCCACAAGGGTCCTCAGGATCAGCTTGGCCTTCTCGGGATCGCTGTTTCTCAGTTTCCAAGGCTCGGAGTTCTGGAACACCCTGTTACCGATGTTGGAAAGCTCGAAGACTGTCCTCAGGGCATCGCGCTCGTCGGCTCCCTCGAGCATCCGGGTGATCTCGTCTTCCTTTGCCTTGATCTGGGCAAGAAGCTCCCCGTCCACAGGACCTGTACCCAGGTCTCCGTCATAGAAGCGCCTGACGAACGTGAGGGTCCTGTTGACCAGGTTGGACAGGTTGCCGATCAGCTCGCCGTTGACCTTCTCCTGGAGGTCCTTCCATGTGAATGTGAAGTCGGCGTTCTCGGGCCTGTTGTAGTACATGTAGAATCTCCACACGTCGGCCGGGATCCCGGTCTCCTGGACATCGTTTCCGAACACACCTATTCCCTTGCTCTTGGAGAACTTGCCGCCCTCGTAGTTCAGATACTCGGTCGAGCTCATGTGATGGAGCATGGTCCAGTTCTGGCCTGTGGCGAGCTGGGTTGCCGGGAAGACTACGGTGTGGAACGGGATGTTGTCCTTTCCGATGAACTGGAAAAGATCGGTGTTCTCGGGATCGAACCACCACTTCCTCCAATCGTCTGTGAGGTTGGCCGTGATCGAGACATAGCCGATGGGGGCGTCGAACCAGACGTAGAAGACCTTGTTCTCGTAGCCCGGCTTGGGAACGGGGATTCCCCACTTGAGGTCACGTGTTATGCATCTTTCCTTGAGACCGTCGCGCAGCCAGCTCTTTGTGACCTGGACGGCGTTCTTGGCCCAGAAACCTGTCTCCGAAGTCTCGTCGATCCACTTCTCCAGCTTGGGAAGGATCTTGGGAAGGTCCAGATACAGGTGCTTTGTCTTTCTGATGACGGGAGTCGTGCCGCAGACCATGCAACGGGGATTGATCAGCTCGGTCGGGTCCAGAAGGGTCTGGCAGCTGTCGCACTGGTCTCCTCTTGCATCCGTGCTTCCGCAGTGCGGGCAGGTTCCCTCGACAAAGCGGTCTGCGAGGAAGCGGTCGCACTTGGGGCAGTAGAGCTGCTCGGTCTCTTTCTCCGTGATGTATCCGTTGGCATCGCAGCGCTTGAAGATGTCCTGGACGATCTCGGTCTGCTTCGGGGTCGATGTGCGTCCGAAGTAGTCGAAATCGATGTTGAACCACTTGTAGATGTCCCTGTGGATGGCATGGTAATGGTCGCAGAGCTCACGCGGAGTCACGCCTTCCTTGGCGGCTCTGGTCTCGGTTGCGGTTCCGTACTCGTCCGTGCCGCAGACATAAAGGGTGTCATACCCTCTCAGGCGGCAGAATCTGGCGAAAACATCGGCAGAGAGGACCTGTGTCAGGTTCCCCAGATGCGGGATGTTGTTCACATATGGCAATGCGCATGTAATAAGTCTTTTTTTCATAGGTGATATATTAATGAAAGAGGGCCGTCTTGTTCAACGGCCCTCCCCTTTCTTCCTCCCTGAGGAGGTGTCTCATCTGTAAAGCGTATCGAAGT
>JBGVBT010000140.1:0-3627 GCA_045225895.1 Sphaerochaetaceae bacterium | reverse complement strand
AACTCCGTTCTTTGAGATGTCTCCGTATGCTGAGGTTGTTCTTCCTGAAAAAGACGACAGAACCATTTCGTTCAAACTCAAGAACGATACCGACATCTACAGAGAAGGCAGCACAATTGTATCGTTGACCCCGTCTGCTAACTACAAGCAGGACATCTCGCTTGATTCCTTCAAGGATACTAGAAAGGATGTCACCAAGCAGATGAGCCAGCTGAGGCAGGATCTGAGCTACAAGAAGAGTGTTCTTCAGTTCAAAAACTCGGTGCTTCAGACCGTTGCGAACATTCTGCAGAGCAAGCTGACGATCGAGAATCAGGAAATCTCATACCAGCGCCTTGTCGCCGACTATGATTCGAACATCGCTTCGGGAGACATCACCAAGGACGGTCTGAAAGACCTCCAGGCCAGGATGAAGATCGAAAGCACCCGTGTCTCGCTGGAGAATGCCAAATCTAAGCTCGCCAAGGCTCTGAAGTCGTTCAAGGACGACTACGGTTTTGACTTCGAGACTCCTGATTCGGTCAGGACTGCCAACCTGCAGTTCGAGGAGAACAAGTTCGGAAACACCAATGTGGTTCTTGCAGAACTATCTCTGAACATCGCCAATCAGGATGTGGAGATTGCAACCGGTACGCCGAACAAGCTCACGCTCGGGGCGAATGCTGAGGTTCCGGTTACTTTGCAAAATGAAGAGCTGACCGCCAAGGCCAGTGCCAATGTTTCCGGAATGGTCACAGGATCCAACTATTCTGTCGGAGCAAGTGCAGGCGGAACCTACAACTACTACGGAGACAAGGAAATCTATCCGTACATTACAGTTACCGGATCCTGGCACAACAAGACCACTCAGGTTACAGATGACCTGAACGTCCAGACACTGAAGAACAAGGTCGTTCTTGCACAGATTGAATATGACGACGCACTTTCAGCCTATAGGGACGAATGCGCCACGCTGAGGACCGACATAGAGAACCTCAGGACCGAAGTGGAGCAGTTCGAGGTCAGCGCCGACTACGATCTGAGGATTTTGGAAAGGGTCAACGAGATGTTCTCGCTCGGCCTTGTGACAAGAAGGGATGTGGAGGATGCACAGCTTGCTGTGGATGCCGACAGAACACAGAGGCTGATCAATGCGATCGACGCTCTGGTGATCGAAAACAGAATAGCCATCAACCAGCTTTGAGGAATTGATATGGATAATGAAGCATTGGTCAGACGTGACCGTGAAAAGAAACTCAAGAGAAAGAAGATCAGACGCACCATTCTGATAATACTCGGAATATTCATTCTCCTTGCGGGAATCTGGGTATACAACTACAGGATTTCAAAGGGATCTTTCCCATGGCAGAAAGAGGAGTCCGCCAGTAGCGGTCCCTCCACCAGCCAGACAACAATCCGCGAGGAAACCTACATGACATCGATCGATGTCTCCGGTTCGGTCGAGGCATTCGATACCCAGAAGGTCCAGATGAGGTCCGACGGATCCGTCGTGGGAGTCTACGTCAAGGAAGGTGACCGCGTCAAGAAGGGTCAGCTTCTTGCCACACTGGACGATTCCGACGAGCAGTACGAGGTGGCCAACATCGAGAAACAGCTTGAGACGGCGAAGCTCGGCGGAACAACATCGGCCAGGGACATCGAGCTGATGGAGATGCGCCTTGACAGCGCCAAGAAGAGACTTGAGAACATGAAGGCATATGCCGACTTCGACGGAGTTGTCGTGAAGGTCGATATCAGACAGGACGACTACTACAAGGCCGGAAACGCCGCCATCACCATCATCGATGACAGCAAGCTCAAGGCCACGGTCGAGGTCGATGAGATCGACGTTCAGATGCTCGAGCTGGGAACCAAGGTAGACATCACAAGCGATTCCACTCCCGGAGTGCCCATCGAGGGTCGTGTCAGCTACATCCCGATGATCGGAAGATACACAACCCAGGGAATCGGTGTCATGGATGTCGAGATCATAATCGACAATCCTCCCGCATCGCTGAAGCCGGGCTTCTCGTTCGGCGGAACCATCGCTGTCGGAAGCGAGCAGAAGATGCTTCTGGTCTCGCAGGCCGCTGTCTCCACGTCGCGCGGAGTCAGCTCCGTCAACAAGCTCCTTGAGGACGGAACCACCCAGAAGGTCACCGTTGTGGTCAAATACCTGGGCGAGAACCTCTATCAGATTCTCAGCGGAGACGTCAAGGACGGCGATGTCGTTGTCTACAGCAACTCATCCGAATGGTCGGCCATCATGAACATGTCGCGCAGATAAGCAGAGGGATGCGTATCAATGAATAAGATCGATTGGGAAGAAGTCGCAAGAAGAATTGACGCACGAACGCTTCCGATAATCTACATGCACGATGTGCACAGGTACTACATTGTCGGCGATATAGTGGTCAAGGCTTTGGACGGCGTCTCCGTAAAGATATACAAAGGTGACTTCACGGCCATAATGGGTCCGTCGGGAAGCGGTAAGTCCACCCTGATGAACCTGGTAGGCTGTCTGGACACCCCGACAAGCGGAAAGATCCTCATAGACGGCGAGGACACCCGCGGTCTGAACGAGACCGAGCTTGCCTACATCAGAAACAGGAAGATCGGCTTCGTGTTCCAGCAGTTCAACCTCCTGGGAAAGATCAACGCCCTGGAGAACGTCATGACGCCGCTTCTCTACTGCGGCGGAATCAGCCTCCGCGAAAGGCGCGAGCGTGCCGAGCAGGCACTGGAGAAGGTCGGTCTTGCAGACAGGATGAAGCACCTTCCGAACGAGCTTTCAGGCGGTCAGAAGCAGAGGGTAGCCATTGCAAGGGCTCTGGTCACAAGACCTTCGATCATCCTTGCTGACGAGCCTACTGGAGCTCTGGACACAAAGACGGGAGAGCAGATCATGGAGCTGTTCTACAGCCTCAACAGCGAGGGCAACACCATCGTTGTTGTCACGCATAATGACGAGATAGGCAACGCCTGTCCGAACCAGATCCGCATCAGAGACGGAAAGAGGGAGGCCTGACATGGTAGTACAGAACATCAAGCTTGCCCTCGGTTCGATGAAGGGCGGAAAGATGAGGACTGTCCTGTCCCTTCTGGGAATCATCATCGGTGTCGCATCGGTTGTCACCATCCTGACTCTGGGAAACAGCGCCTCGGGAAGCATCACAAGCAGCATAACTTCCAGCGGCTATGACCTTATCTACCTTTCTCCCATGTCCGGAACAAAGACCCGTGAGACATTCGACGAGTTCTTTGCCGAGAAGCTCAGAAAGAACGTGGACGGAATAGGCGAGGTGATGCCCACGGTATCGTCCTCGGCCAATCTGCGTAACGGCAGCATCACCACCAGAACATCCATTGTGGGTGTGAATTCCAACTACGCCGCGATGGTGGATTACAAGGAGTCCTACGGAAAGTGGTTCGGTGTGGAGGACAACATATTCAAGCGCCAGGTCGTTGTTCTGGGTTCAGATGTTGCGGAGAAGCTCTTTCCGGGAGGAAATGCGGTTGGAAACTACATCACGATCTACCGTGACCAGGGAAAGAAGTACCTTGTCGTTGCCGTCATGGAGGAGAAGGACGCCTCTCTTGGCTCCTCTTTCAACAGTACCGTATATATTCCTTACAACACATACACTC
>JBGVBT010000139.1:0-5774 GCA_045225895.1 Sphaerochaetaceae bacterium | reverse complement strand
GTATGGGTTGGCACCCACGCGGTCACACTTGTTGATGAAAGCGATTCTGGGAACCTTGTAGCGGTCCATCTGCCTGTCGACTGTGATGCTCTGGCTCTGGACTCCGCCTACGGAGCAGAGAACGAGGATTGCTCCGTCAAGGACTCTGAGTGAGCGCTCGACCTCAATTGTGAAGTCGACGTGGCCCGGAGTGTCGATGACGTTGATCTCATAGCCTTTCCAGTTGACGCTGGTTGCGGCGCTGGCGATGGTTATTCCTCTTTCGCGCTCAAGTTCCATGCTGTCCATGGTCGCTCCGACGCCGTCTTTTCCATGAACCTCATGGATTGCGTGGATGCGGTTGCAGTAATAAAGGATCCTCTCGCTGAGGGTTGTTTTTCCGGAATCGATATGTGCGCTGATTCCAATGTTTCTCATTTTGGACAGTTCTGTTGCCATTTTTTATAAAACCTCGATGCTTTGTCTAAAAATTCCTTATCTCTAAAAACGTTAGAAAACTATATTATTTTCGGAAAAACATCAATGAGGTTTTGCTCAAGTTTGCAAAAAGATTCAGATTCTCAGCAGTACCCGCCGGGAATCTCCGGTTAATGTCATTTGCGTCGAGAGAAACGAATGACAGATTTGAAGCTTCAAATGATACTGAAAATGGAAACAGAAAGGAAACAAAAGACAGATTTGAAGCTTCAAATGAAGCTGGAAATACAGAAAAACGGATACTTGAGGCTATAAATGAAACTCCGGATTCCAACACCGAATATCTGTCACGGAAGCTAGGCCTGTCACGATCGACGGTTCAGAGGAATATAAAAAGACTGATTGAAGCCGGCAAACTTGTCCGCGAGGGAGCCAAAAAGAACGGACGGTGGAAAATCGTCTGAGTGCTGTTGGCATGGCTTTTCATTTTCCGCGTGCAGATATATGATACTTGGGAATCATTAAACAACTATGGTGGAACTATGGGAATTGAAGTAAAAAACTTTCATCCGTTGGAGGTCAAGCTTCTGCGCCATGTCAGCGCCGGAGAGGACATCACGGCAGAGAGAATCGTTAACGAGCTGGATTACAAGGTAGGACAGTGCAACCAGGCATTCAGCTGGCTCAGCGCAAAAGGCTGCCTTGAGGAGACAGGCCGCAAGACCATCGTCACATACGAACTGACCGAGCTGGGACAGGCCCAGGCAAACGAGGGAACACCCGCACAGAGGATCTTCGATCTTCTGAAGGGCGGCGAGCCTCTCGGACTGCCTGAGATCGCAGAGAAGCTCGGACTTGAGAAGAGCGACATCGGATCCGCGTACGGCAGCCTTTCAAAGGCCGGAACCTGTGCGATGAACGCCGAGAACAAGGCATATGTCAAGAACGACCAGCTTCCCGCTGATGTCACCGAGACTGCCGAACTCCTGAAGAAAGGTCTCACAGGTCCTATCGACGAGTCGCAGATGACGGAGCGCGAGAAGGCCCTGATGGCCCGCATCTCCAAAAAGCGCGGTGCCGCCGGATCTCCGTACAAGATGACCGAGCGCGAGGAAGTCACCTACCGCATGACCAAGCTCGGAGAAGAGGCAAAGGAAGCCCTTCTTCAGGCAAACATCACCGGTGAGGAAATCGGTGTCCTGACTCCGCAGATCATCGCAAGCGGAAGCTGGAAGACGGCAAGTTTCAGACCCTACGGACTTGACGCACCTGTCCAGAGACTGATTCCTGGCCGTCACAACCCGTATGCCAACTACATCCAGTGGGTCAAGGACAAGCTCACCTCGCTCGGATTCGAGGAGTTCGACGGACCGCTCGTAGAGAACGAGTTCTGGAACGGCGATGCCCTGTTCATGCCCCAGTTCCACAGCGCCCGTGACATCCACGACGTCTACTACGTCAAGGAGCCCAGACACTGCAAGAAGATCGACGAGCCGTGGCTCACCAACGTAGCAAACACACACGAGAACGGCGGAAACACCGGATCCCGCGGATGGCAGTACAAGTTCGACCACGAGTTCACAAGACGCCAGATCCTCAGAAGCCAGGGAACCGTCCTTTCGGCACATCAGCTGACAAAGGCAAAGGTCCCGGGAAAATACTTCGGAATCGTGCGCTGCTTCCGCTTCGATGAGGTCGATGCGAAGCACGGTGCCGACTTCTACCAGACAGAGGGAATCGTCATCGGAAAGGAAGCCAACCTGAAGGACCTTCTGGGCCTTCTTAAGATGTTCGCGGTCGAGGTCGCCGGAGCCACGGACTTCAAGTACGTCCCCGGCTACTTCCCGTTCACGGAGCCCTCGATCGAGATCCACATCAAGCACCCTGTTCTGGGTTGGTTCGAGATGGGAGGATCCGGAATCTTCCGTCCTGAGGTCACAAAGAGCCTGGGAATCGACGAACCTGTTCTGGCCTGGGGTCTTGGAATCGACAGAATGGCAATGATGCACCTCGGAATCAACGACATAAGAGACCTGTTCTCACCGAACATCGACAGTGTAAGGACAAGGAGGGGTAACTGATGCCTAAATTCGAGACCAAAGAGAAATTCCTTTTCAGCCTTCTCGGCAGAGAATATACAGATGACGAGCTCGAGCAGGTATTCCCCCGCGCTAAGGCGGAGCTTGACGAGCATGACAGGGAAAACGGCGTTTTCAAGATCGAGCTCAACGATACCAACAGACCTGACCTCTGGTCGGCAATGGGCCTTGCAAGGCTTCTGAAGAACTACGAGGACCCGCAGGTCAGAGAGTATGACTTCTTCTCCTCCAAGTGCTTCACAGCAGACAACAAGGGCCGCGAGCTCCATGTGGGCAACCGCGCCAGGGAAGTCCGCGAGTTCTCCTGCGGCTTTGTCGCCAAGGGAAAGACAGTCGACGAGGACATCCTTCTGACACTGATCCAAAGCCAGGAGAAGCTGTGCTTCAACTTCGGAAGGAAGAGACGCACCATCGCCATGGGAATCTACCGCAACAACCTGATCCAGTACCCCATCCACTATGACGGTGCCGATCCGGACAAGACCCACTTCGTGCCGCTTCACATGGAGGAGGACCTGTCTCTCAGAGAGATCCTCGAGAAGCATCCAAAGGGACAGGAGTACGGCTACATCATCAAGGACAAGCCGGTCTATCCCTACCTCTATGACGATGCAGGAAAGACCCTTTCCATGCCGCCTGTGATCAACAGCGCCTTCGTCGGAGCAGTCGAGGTCGGTGACGACAACCTCTTCGTCGAGATGTCCGGCCCGATCCTCAAGGACATCCTGCTGTGCGCATCCATCATGGCAGTAGACATGGCCGACCTTGGATTCGAGATCGAGCCTGTGAAGGTCATCTATCCGTACGAGACGGAATTCGGAAAGGAGATCACGGTCCCCTACTACTTCCAGGACTCCCAGAGCTGCACCATACAGGAGATCAAACATGTGCTCGGTGAGGACATCAGCGCCGAGGATGCAAAGGATGCCCTTCTCAGAATGGGCGTCTACAGCGTATCAGAGGGTGACACCATCCACATCACATGCCCCGAGTACCGCAACGACTTCCTGCACCCGGTTGATGTCGTCGAGGACGTCATGATCGGCTACGGACTTGAGAACTTCGAGCCCACCATCCCGCGCGATTTCACCGTCGGACGCCTTACCCCGGCAGAGGAACTCGGCAGGAAGGTCAAGGACATCATGGTCGGAATGGGCTTCCAGGAGATGATCTACAACTACCTGGGTTCCAGACGCGAGTATGTGGACAACATGCACATCTCCGGCGACAAGGTCATCATGATCTCCAACCCGATGAGCGAGAACTTCGAGGCCGTGCGTCCGTCCATCATCCCGTCACTCCTCGAGAGCGAGAGCGTCTCAGGCCATGCAACCTATCCGCACAGGATCTTCGAGGTCGGAAAGGTCGCATACCTTGAGCCGAGCGACAACAGCGGAACGGTCACAAGGAACAACCTGGGCTTCATGAGTGCCGACGGATCCGTCACATTCAACGACGCCAACAGTTTCATCAATACCCTCATGTACTTCCTTAGGGTCGAGTACACACTGGCAGCACCCGAGGAGGATCCCAGATTCATCCCCGGACGCTGTGCGGAGATCATCGTTGGAGGAAAGAAGGTCGGTATCTTCGGCGAGGTCCATCCTGCAGTTCTGGAAAGCTGGGGATGCTCGATGCCCGCCATCGTCGCCGAAATAGACCTGGACTGCTTGCTGTGACTGAAAAACAACTGAGCATCGACGCCCTGCGCATGATGCTGAACTCAAGATACTTTGAGGAAAAGACAGAGGAACTCTTCAAGGCCGGACAGATCCACGGCACAACCCACCTGGCCAACGGTCAGGAGGCTGCCCAGGCCGGCCTCTGTATGGCCCTGGACAAAGAGGACTGGATAGTCCCCACCCACAGATGCCATGGTTTCACCATCTGCAAAGGCTCTTCCCCCAAGGCCATGTTCGCCGAGATGTTCGGCTCCAGGGCAGGCCTTGCCAAGGGCCTTGGCGGAAGCATGCACATGCCTGATGCCGGGCACTGCAACCTCGGTTCGTCCGCTGTTGTGGGCTCGGGAGTCCCTCTTGCCACGGGAATCGCGTTCAAGCTCAAGTTCGACAGCGCAGACAGCGCCGCATTCGCCACATCCACAAATCAGAACCCGAAGCTCTGCCCGCCGCAGCCGGTGAAGAACATCAGTGTCGCCATCTTCGGAGACGGCGCGTCAAGCCGCGGCAGCGTCCATGAATCAATGAACATCGCATCAATCTGGAAGCTCCCCGTACTGTTCTACTGCGAGAACAACCACTACGGAATGTCGGCCTCCAGCGACAAGATGATCAGTGTGGACAAGGTCTCCGACCGTGCGTCGGCCTACGGGATTCCCGGAAAGGTCGTGGACGGAAACGATTTCGAGGAAGTCTACAACTCCGTCATCGAGGCCGCCTCATACATAAGGTCCGGAAACGGTCCCTATCTTCTGGAGGTCATGACATACCGCTTCAAGGGCCACTCCAAGAGCGACAGACGCCTGTACAGGACAAGCGACGAGGAGCAGCAGTGGATGCTGCGCGACCCTATCCTCCTGTTCGAGCAGAAGATACTTGACTGCGGCTACATGACGCAGCAGGAAATCGAATCTCTTGAGAAGGAGTGCAAGGAAGACATCGAGAACCAGGCCGGACAGGCCTTGGACACATGTTCCGACAAACTCTCCGAAAACGAGGTTCTGAACCTTGTCTATGCATCAGAGGAGGAACGACTGTGACTTTCAGGGAAGCAATCAGAAAGGCAATGGCCGATGAGATGGCAGCTGACAGGAACGTCGTGCTCTTCGGCGAGGATGTCGGAGTCTACGGCGGCTGTTTCAAGGTCACCGAAGGAATGTGGAAGGAATTTCCGGACCAGATCATAGACACTCCGGTCTCGGAGGAAGGCTTCACCGGCATGGCGGTGGGAGCCGCGATGATGGGTCTCAGGCCCATTGTCGAGATCATGTATGCCGACTTCTATACCCTGATCTTCGACCCCATCGTCAACCACGCTGCAAAGACCCACTTCATGAGCGGCGGTCAGTTCTGCTGCCCCATCACAGTGCGTCTTCCGGAAGGAAGCGGAACCGGCCACGGAGCCCAGCACACACAGAGCCCCGAGGGTCTTTTCCTCAACAGCACAGGTCTGAAGCTTGTGGCACCCTCCAATCCGTCGGACGCCTACCATCTGCTCAGGGCCTCGATCAGGGACAACAACCCCGTCCTGTTCTTCGAGCACAAGCTTCTGTATCCCACAGAGGGAGTGATCTCGAAC
>JBGVBT010000138.1:0-9677 GCA_045225895.1 Sphaerochaetaceae bacterium | reverse complement strand
CAACCCACAGCTGATGAACAGCCCGGGTGGCAAGGGGTGAGACATACAGAAGAACACTTCACAAAAGCAAGCCTGCATCCATTTCAGGCAATAACCATGGAATGGTATGCACAAATGAGACTGTATCAATGAGTGTTTGCATCCGGATTGAAGGTTTTGATGGAAAAAGGAGGCAAGGAAAAACAATTCTTTGCATCCCAAACAAGCAAAACCCCCAGTTTCCGGTGGCAAAGGCTGGCAGTTTTATGCCACCTGTTTTGCCAACAACAACGAAAATGGATGCAAACCCCCAAGAATCAAAACAAAAACCTGCATCCCAAAACACAGGAATCTGGATTTGGGATGAAAAGTACAAACATAACATCAAAACATGCTGAGACTGTTGTTGCACATAAAAAAGGAACCCCGCTCAACGAGCGAGGTTCCATGGGCATATGTTGTACTTTTGAATCATTCGACGACCTGTGTCTCTTCAGAGGTGAAGATGACAGTACCGTCGGATGCAACAACCTGTTTGTTGGCGTCAACAAGGACACCTGTTGCTACAATAGCACCATCCGCGTTCCTTGCAAGACCGTCGGAGGTGATTGTGATTCCCTTGTCCTGGACCGTGGCGATCACCTTGACCTCGGAATTCATCTTGTCCAGTGAAAGTGGCTGGATGCTCTTGAGCCTGATGTCGACATCGTATCCGCGAGCATCGAGGTTCTTGAGGATCTCATCCAGAGAGTAATTCTCAAGGCTCTTGGAAGTGGTTGCGTTGTCGGAAGACCTTGCCTGTGTGATGTTGTTGAGATCGATTGTGGTATTCACATCAGGAAGGATGATGGATCCATCGCTGCTTCCATTGTTTCCCAGAACAGCCCAGGAACCGACGAACACGACGACGAAAGCCGCTGCGACACCGATCAGCTGAGGACCGGAGACCTTGAAGGTCCTGCGCAGGAAGGACTTCTTAGACTTGCCCTTTGAAAGGTAGTTCTTCTCGATCATGGACAGGACTCTGTCCTTATGGGGCTGGATCTCTTCCTCTGTCAGAGCGGATGACTTGATGGCATCCGAAACCTGAAGAAGGTTCTGGTATCTTGCTCTGCAGCTCGGGCAGTAGCTCAGGTGCTCTTCCACCTGGCTCTTCCACGGCTCAGTTAGCTCATTATCGAGATATGTGTTAAGGATCTGGTCATCAAGGCACATTCACTTCCTCCCGGTTCAGCATTGTCTCGAGCTCTTTGCGGGCCCGATGCACCCGAACCTTGACATTGCTCTCCGAGATCTTCAGAACCTTCGCTATCTCTTTGTAGTCAAGGTCTGCATATTCCCGAAGAACAATCACAGTCTTGTAGATCTCAGGAAGCTCGCTGACAGCCTTTCTCACCGCTGCGGTTGACTCCTTGAGGATAAGCTCCGAGGCACCATCCTTGAAAGGATTGACCTGTGGGCCCCTCATGACCTTTTCCAGTGACGCACTTTCCCTCATCTTCCTCTTGACGTGGTTGATGGCCAGATTCTTCACAACCCGGATCAGCCAGAACTTAGCGTCGTCCATCGAAGGGAACGACATGTCCTTGTCATAGAATCTGATGAATGCATCCTGACAGATGTCCTCGGCAACATCCTGATTGTAGGTGACGTGGTACGCCACTTTCATCACAACCGGAAACACCTCGTTGTAAACCTGTCTGAAGGCTAACTCATCGCCGCTTCTGATTTCCATAAACCTTAACAATCATCCTCAACAAAAGTTACTCCGATTTCACACCTTTTTTTGCAAAGATGGTCCAGTCGGCGTATCCTTGAGCAAATATCCCATGTCATCAATCTGCTTCCTGTACATGTCTGCAGATGTCCAATCCTTGTTCTTCTTGGCCTCGGCACGGAGGCTGACGAGTTTCATGACCTCTTCAGGAATGTCGGATTCACCGCTTCCGGAGGCCTTGACAGCATCCAGTCCAAGACCCAGCACCTGGTCCATGTAGTTGACCGCGTACTTCTTCTCGGCGTTGCCGATTGACTCGTCCTTGAGCATTGTCCACAGAACCGAAAGCGCTCTGGGAGTTCCGAGATCGTTGCACACAAAGCCGTCGAACTGGTCCATGTACGAGCGTGTCTTGTCGCTCAGAGCAGATGCATCCGCAATCTGGTCACCCAGAGAGGCAACACGTTCCACAAGACCGGCTCTTGCAGTCCTGGCACCGTCCATTCCCGGATAGGAGAACTGAAGCTGTGTGCGGTAGGTGGCTCCAAGGCAGAAGTATCTGTAGTCCAGCGGGCTATAGCCTCTGTTTGTAAGTACAGACAGAGTAAGGAATTCACCTGAGCTCTTGGACATCTTGCCCTTGTCGGAGAGCAGGAACTCGCCGTGCATCCAGTAGTTGACCCACCTCTTGCCCGTGGCAGCCTCGCTCTGAGCTATCTCGTTGGTATGGTGGACGGGAATCGCATCTATTCCGCCGCAGTGGATGTCGAACGACTCGCCGAGGTAGTACATGCTCATTGCCGAGCACTCGACATGCCAGCCCGGATATCCGCGTCCCCACGGGGAATCCCACATCATGGCCTGCTCGCCGAACTTGCTGTTGGTGAACCAGAGCACGAAATCCTTGGGGTTCCTCTTGTTGGAGTCGATGTCGATCCTGGCACCGCTCTTGAGCTCGTCGAGGTTCAGCTTGGCAAGCTTTCCGTAATCGGGGAAGGTATCGATGGAGAAATAGACGTTGCCGCCTGCGATGTACGTATGTCCGCCGGCTTCCAGGCGCTGGATCAGCTTGATCATCTGGCCGATGTGCTTTGTTGCGGGACAGACGACATCCGGACGGATCAGGTTCAGGGAGTCATAGTCCCTGAAGAATGCGTCGGTATAGAATTTTGCAATGTCCCAGACAGTCTTTCCCGACTCCCTGGCACTCTTTTCCATCTTGTCCTCGCCGTCGTCGCCGTCACCGGTGAGATGACCGACGTCGGTGATGTTCATGACATGCTTGACCTTGTAACCGGCATGTCTGAGGACCCTCTTGAGTGTATCCTCGAATATATAGGTCCTGAGGTTTCCGATATGCGCATAGTTGTAGACCGTAGGGCCGCAGCAGTACATTCCCACAAACTTGTCAGTGATGGGTTTGAACTCCTCGACTGCGCGTGACATCGTGTTGTACAGATATACCTTCATATGGTGCTCCGAATTCTGAATCAAGGATAAGCAAAAACCGCCAAAAAATCAACTCAGGCCATATAAGGTATTATTATCTTGTAAATAACAGCCCGTTATGGTTAAATCAATAATCGTTGCGGGGATGTTCCCCGACCATCAAAATGAAATCTGGAGGACGCAATGGTCATTCTGACATTGAACTGCGGAAGCTCTTCCGCAAAATACCAGGTCTATGACTGGGACAACAAGGATGTCCTGGCAGTGGGCGTGGTTGAAAGAATCGGACTGGAGTATTCCACAATCGAGCACAAGGCAACAGGAAAGGACGAGTTTGAGGACAAGTTCTCATGCCCGACCCACAAGGAAGCCATCGAGCTCATCATAAAGCTCATCACCGACGAGAAATACGGAGTGATCAAGGATGTCTCCGAGATCGGTGCCGTAGGACACAGGGTCCTGCACGGAGGCGAGGTTTTCAAGAAATCCGCCCTTGTCACGGACGAGGTTGTCGAGCAGCTGAAGCAGCTCATCCCGCTCGGACCGCTCCACATGCCTGCAAACATCATGGGAATCGAGGCAGCCAGAAAGGTCATGCCCAATGTTCCTCACGCGATCGTCATGGACACGGCATTCCATCAGACAATGCCGCCTGAGGCATACATGTACGCTGTCCCGTACGAGTGGTACGAGAAGTACAACGTTAGGCGCTACGGCTTCCACGGAACAAGCCATCTCTATTGCGCAAAGAGAGCCGCAGTCCTTCTCGGAAAGGAGAACAAGGACACCAACGTCATCATCTGCCACATCGGGAACGGTGCGTCGGTCAGCGCGGTCAAGAACGGAATCTGTATCGACACATCCATGGGTCTCACTCCTCTCGAGGGCCTTGTGATGGGAACAAGAAGCGGAGACATGGATCCTGCGATCATGCCCTACATCATGAACAACACCGGCATGACGGCAAAGGAGATGGACACCGCGCTCAACAAGAAGAGCGGACTTCTTGGAATCTGCGGCATGAGCGACAGACGTGACGTCGAGAACGCAGCTGCAGAGGGAAACGAGAGGGCAAAACTCGGAATGGAGATGGAATGTCATAGAATCCGCAAATATATCGGTGCATATGCTGCCCTTCTCGGAAGGGTTGATGCCATCGTCTTCACCGCCGGTGTCGGAGAGATGGGACCCACCATCAGATACATGTCCACATGCGGACTTGAGAATTTCGGCATCAAGATCGATGCTGAAAAGAACAGAATCCTCAGATGCAGGAATGCCGAGTTCGACATCGCAACCGACGACTCCCCCGTCAGGATCTTCGTCATCCCGACAGACGAGGAGCTGGTCATCACAGAGGATGCAGTTGCACTGATGAACGGAACATACGACATCCACACCAACTTCCACTACAGCTTCGAGGATCCCTCATACGTCAACAAGGGACGTGAGCGCGGACTGGTGAAGAACCTCGAGAAGAACCCGGCCATCAAGGCACTCATGGTCAAGCCGAAGAGAAAATAAAAGAATTTCAGACCGAAACCTTCATAAAAACAGCAAATTGCCTGTATAGGCGGATATGAAACGAAAAACACTCATATCCGCCTTTCTTTTTGTCATCCTGGCATCAGCCTGGCCAGCCGACAGGCTTCAGATCAGCTACGGCATGCTCAGGAACTCCAGGTTCATCGAGGCCCTGGTCAACAACAGCGGCATCTCATACAGACTTGTTGTCCGTCAGGACAGAGACGGAAACCTCAGCATGGAAAGCCCGCCTTTTCTTGTCGCGGACTTCAACGGGTTTCTGAGAATCGGAGAACTGAAGGACGACAGGATACTGTCCGCCATGCTGGCCCCTTACAGCGATGTGGACCTTTCCGACGGCTTTGTCCGGGGCAGGAACCTCAAGAAACTTGAAAAGCTCTCCATCAATCCGTCCTTATCCGGCTTTGCGCTGAGCTTTGATAACCTTGACCTCATCTCCCTGAATCCCGTGACGGATCCGCAGTCCCCCTACGGATTTGCGGCAATCCTCGGAAACAGCAGCGCGTTTGCAGGTTTCATGTACGCCTGCCGCAACGAGGTGAGCCTGAAGGACAGACTCAGCGCCTTCCAGGTGGACTGGAGGCGGACGGGAATCGGGAGAAACATGATCTTCTGGATAGTCGGAGGCTCGGACAGAACCGATTTCAATGGCCTTGAGATCGAAAGCACTGCCTTTGTCCAGAGCTCCTGGGACAGGATGCTGGGCGGAGGAACCACAACAACGTGGAAAATGTCCGCCGAAGGGACAAATCTGGGACTTAACGCCTCAAGAACCCTTGGAGGTATCGGCCCTGGACTGAAGACCCTGAAGGAGACCACAAATCCGGCCGAGGAGTTGGGAATCGGCGCCGTCCTCAAAGACCGGAAGTTTCAGATGGAAGTCAGATACGTCTCGAGCACCTATGACAAACCCATCTACGGCGGCAGAAGCCAGATACGCACAATAGAGCTCAAGACAGCCCTGAAATACGGAAAACTCAAGGTTGAGGCCAACCACAGAACAGGTTTCGAGCGCGACTTCGCAAAGATCCAGACCACGGAGTACAGACTCACTGCGGACGCGGCGGATGCGAAGATAGAGATGCACTTCACCCTGAGCAGGCATGTGTCTCAGGAACCCGAAATAAACAATTTCTTTCTGGAGATGGAGTTTGACCACGGAAAAGCCAAAATCCAAGATGGAAGGACACAGATGGAGCTGACGCTTGAGAGGAAGTTCGACAACTGCACATTGAAAATAGGCCTTGACCAGGACAGGATGGTCAAAGCCTCGCTGTCGTTCAGAAACTTATGAACGGAAATCAGAAATTTCGCATGTTGTTCGTCGGGAACTTTGGCTCGCTTGTGACGTTGATTCCAAGCTTCCTAAGACCCGACGAATCTCCGGCGCTGGGGATGTGGCTCATGTGGGACTCGCAGCCTCTGAGCTTGGGAAGCATGGCAAGGGCCTTCTTCGCATTCTCGTCCATCGGAGCCGCCATGGCCAGGCAGATCAGAGTCTCGTCCAGGTTCAGGCTGATTCCGCGGCCTCTGAGGACATCGCGCTTCATGGCATAGACGCTGTCCAGAACCTGATGCGGAATGAGCTCGATCTTTGAATCGATTCCGGCCAGAACCTTCAGCGAGTTCAGAACCAGGGCACTCGAGGCATGCATAAGGGACGAGTTGTGGCCTGTGACGAATGTTCCGTCATTAAGCTGGATGGCCGCCGCGCAGGAAATTCCGTTCTTGCTCTTGCCGCGCTCTATGGCATCCTCCAGAGCGGCCTGGGCAACCTTGACTGTAGGTCTGTCCTCGCAGCTCAGACCGGCCTTGGTCATGATCTCGAAGCTTCTCTGCATTGTCTCCTTGGTGCCGATTCCCTGGGCATACTCGCATGCCGAGCGGTAGTAGCGCCTGATGATCTCCTGGTTCGCTGCCTCGCGCACGACAGCATCGTTGCAGATGCCGAATCCAAGGCGGTTTACGCCCATGTCGGTGGGAGAGTTGTAGCTGAACGAGCCGCCTGTGATCTTGTCCAGAATCCTCTTGAGAAGCGGATAGGCTTCCATGTCGCGGTTGTAGTTGACGGAGATATTTCCTGTTGCCGCAACATAATAATGGTCAATCTGGTTGTAATCGCCGATATCTGCCGTGGCAGCCTCGTAGGCGATGTTCACAGGATGGTCTATCGGCAGGTTCCAGATCGGGAAGGACTCGAACTTGGCATAGCCGGCCTTGCGTCCCTCGCGGAACTCGTGATAGATCTGGGAAAGGCATGTCGCCAGCTTTCCGCTTCCCGGTCCCGGAGCCGTGACTATGACAACCGAGGCGTCCGTGGGGATGTACGGGTTGGAGCCGTATCCCTCGTCGCTGACAACCATGTCCACGTTGTCCGGATATCCCATGATGGGACGGTGGAAGTAGACCTTGATTCCGCGCCTTGTGAGCATGTCGGCGAAATTGTTGGCGCTTCTCTCGCCGTTGTATCTGGTGACCACCACCTTGTCGGCCTTGATTCCCCAGGATGCGAAGTCATCGATCATCTTGAATACGTCCGTGTCATATGAGATTCCGAAGTCGGACCTCATCTTGCGGTGCTCGATGTCTCCGGCATGGATGCAGATGATGACATCCAGATTCTCCTTGAAGGACTGGAACACCTTCATCTTGTCGTTGGTGTCGAATCCCGGAAGGACCCTGGCTGCATGGTAGTCGAACAGAAGCTTTCCGCCGCATTCCACATACAGCTTGCCCTCTACCTTCCGAGCCCTCTCAAGGATGTATTTCTTCTGCTCTTCCAGATACTTCGCGTTGTCAAAACCGATCTTTCCCATGCCGATACCTCACTTGCAGATCATTCCGGAGAAAAGCCTTTCGCTTGTCTTTTTGCCGAACAGGGCCTCCGCAATCAGAAGCCCGAACTCGATTGCACTTCCGGGACCTGCGGATGTGATGACATTGCCGTCCCTGACTGCACGTTCCCTTATAAACTTCGTAGAAGGAGATGCGCTCTCGCATCCCGGATAGCAGGTTGCCTTCCTTCCCTCGAGAATTCCCGTTGGGCCGAGTACATAGGCCGGAGATGCGCAGATCGCGCAGACCAGATCGCCGCGCCCGAAGGTATCCAGGATCAGCTTCCTGACAGCCTGGCTCCCGCCGAGGTTACTGGCCCCGGGCATTCCGCCCGGAAAGACGATGGCATCGAAGCAATCATCTTTCACATCGTCCAGAAGCGCATCGCACTGGAACCACACGTCGTGGCTTCCTCGGACCTTCAGACCCGGATATTTCTCAAGGGCGGCAAGGGTGACGGAGGCTCCGGCCCTTTTAAGGACATCAATCGGGGAAATCGCCTCGATCTCCTCGAATCCATCTGCCAGAACGACCAGAACCTTCTTTTCCATCACTCCTCCATATTCAATCAACCCAGATGAAAGGCGGTTGCCAGGTTGCATTCTGGCCTTTGACGAAGAACGCAGGCTGGCAGCATGAATTTCATCCGATCAGAAATCTGCCTGTTTGGATGCTCTCGGATACGGGATGACGTCGCGGATGTTCTGCATGCCAGTGACATACTGCACCGCTCTCTCGAATCCAAGACCGAATCCTGCGTGTGGAACCGAACCGTACTTGCGAAGGTCCAGATACCACCAGTAGTCCTTCTCGTCCAGACCGAGCTCTGCCATCCTTGCCCTGAGGACATCAAGACGGGACTCTCTCTCGGAACCTCCGATGATCTCTCCAAGCCTCGGTGCCAGGACATCCATGGCGCGGACTGTCTTTCCGTCCTCGTTCAGCTTCATGTAGAAGGCCTTGATCTCCTTCGGATAGTCGGTGACGATCACAGGTCTCTTGGCGACTTCCTCGGTGAGGAACCTCTCGTGCTCGGTCTGGAGGTCACAGCCCCAGAACGGCTTGAAATCGAATCTGTCGGCTGCCTTCTCAAGCTCCTTGATGGCCTCGGTGTATGTGATGTGTGCGAACGGGCTCTCCACCACGTGGACCAGAGTGTCCTTCACGCCCGGCTCGACGAACTTGGAGAAGAAGTCCATGTCCTCCTGGCAGTTTTCCAGAACGTACTTGAACACATATTTCAGGAAATCCTCGGCAATCCTCATGTCGCCCTCGAGTGTGCAGAAGCTCATCTCCGGCTCGATCATCCAGAACTCTGCCAGATGGCGCTTCGTGTTGGAGTTCTCGGCCCTGAACGTAGGTCCGAAGGTGTAGATGTTCTTCAGTGCTGTGGCGTAGGTCTCGCCCTCGAGCTGGCCGCTGACGGTCAGGCTTGTGCGCTTTCCGAAGAAGTCCTTTGAGTAGTCCACCTTGCCGTCCTCGGTCATGGGGACATTCTGCAGGTCCAGAGTGGTGACCTGGAACATCTGGCCGGCTCCCTCGGCATCGCTGGCGGTGATGAGCGGAGTGTTCACATAGTAGAAACCGTTCTCCTGGAAGAAGCGGTGCACGGCATAGGCCATCTTGCTTCTGACGCGCTCCACGGCACCGATGGTGTTGGTTCTAGCCCTGAGGTGTCCGATCTCACGCAGATACTCAAGGGTATGCCTCTTCTTCTGGAGCGGATAGTCGTCCGGACAGTCGCCGACAAGCTTGATGTCGGTTGCGCTGAGCTCTACCTTCTGGTCTCCGCCGATCGAGGCAACAAGCTTGCCCTCGCAGATTACGGAACATCCTGTCGAAAGGGAATTGAGGAGATTATTGTCGATGGATGCGCGGTCTGCAACAACCTGAAGCCCCTTGAGGCAGCTTCCGTCATTGACCTCTATGAATGTGACAGTCTTGCTGTCGCGTTTTGTTCTGACCCAGCCTTCCACCCGGATGGTCTGCGGTCCCGGTTCCATCGTTTTGATCTTGCTAATCAGTTCTGCCATTCCATGGCCTCCTCAATAGTGGAAAATATATGTTCAAACGATATTCTCAGTCAATCAGCTGATATCGTAACAATAGCGCTCGCCGCGCGCACACACGTGGGCGTTGAAGCCCTGCATGG
>JBGVBT010000137.1:0-7759 GCA_045225895.1 Sphaerochaetaceae bacterium | reverse complement strand
TTTATGAAATAGCTCAGAAAATAGGCGAGATAGACACCCATCAGCGCCGCAAAGAGACGCGTTTTTGCAATTGATTTCCCCATACGGCTTACTATCCTTCAAAACAGCAATGTTTTCAATTACATGCCCTGCGATTTGAGCGGTCCGGGCTCCATTCATGCATGCATTCATTCAATCATGCTCAGCCGCTCTTGTGCTCCCATGCTCAAATGCTCCGATGCTCTCACGGTGTCGATGATTTTATAATTTGTTGTATCATATATAAATATGTCAAACTAATATCAGAATGTCCTATAACTGCAGGGTTTTTCATGCTCCGATGCTCTGATGCTCTTGCATTTTTGCGGGAGCACAAGAGCATTTTTTGATGTCTGGAAAATGAGCCAAAAAATAATTTCTTGCAATATAATAAATTATATTATTAAATGACATGAGCACGAGAGCGTCAGAGCATCAGAGCGGCCGAGCATTAAAAAATCTTTTCCCAAAACCTTAATATTTTCAGCAATTTTCCTGTATTAGAGGGAAAACGAATTCAGGAGGTGCCTGATATGGCAAGAACACCGGGATTGAGCAAGCATGGAAACATCGAGTTGAATGCAAAAGTGTTTCATGCTGTTCAGAGAACGACTCTAAAGCTCCCTTTGCTGGAATCAGACGAGGTATTTGACTATTGGACAAGACATCTGAAGATCTGCTGCATCGAAGAGAACGTCACGGTTCTGTGTTACATCCTTATGGCAAATCATCTGCACATGATTCTATATGCGGAGAATCCGAGGAACATTCAGAGAGCGATAAGAAGATTGAACACAGGACTAAGCCGTTTTGTCTGGAAGAACATTGTCTCCGGAAGTGAATTTGAACAGCAGTTCCAAAGCATAGATGGATTCAAGCTGTTCAGTTCCTCCGTCAGGATGTTTCCCATTGAGGGAAGGATTCCCCTGCTGATAGATACCCGATATCTTTTTGACAATCCGAAACACCACGAATGCAGCCTTACCGGTCTGAGATATCCCCATTCAAACTTCCAGCTGTTGGCAAATGGCAGATTGGAAAAAGAAGGACTTCTCTGTTTTTGTCAAATTGTTCGAGATGTATCCCGGTGCCTTGATGAAACTGATTGCAAGACCCAACAACGAGTTCCTCGATGAATTGAAAATCATAAAGGCAAACCTTTACCCGAAAAAGGAGGCTCTGATATTCAGAGTAAATCCCGAGAAAGAATGGGTTCGCCCGGAAACGGCAATCAATGACTCATACCGGTCGTTTGATATCTGATTTCTGAGAACAATAAAAGATTACGGATTCCAGCCTTGCATCCTGTCCATGATTTCATACAGAGCAAGATATGGCTCGTCAATGACTCTGACCTCCGCTCCGAGTTCCACCAGCTTTCTGGAATCCGTGTTCTGCGGGAAGACAGGAAGACCTGCCCCGTTCGGATTTCCCGAGGTGATGAAATTCCCCCAGTAGCTGTTCATGGTTGCGGCAAGATTCCGGTCAGCTTTGTCAAAAAGCTTCGAATCTTCCGGAATACGGTTGAAAGCATATATCAGCTCGCCGCTGTGCCAGCTGGAGAGCATGCCGTTCGATTTCGTGAAAAGATACTCATAAACGGGAATACCCTCACGGACGGCAAGTCGGTTCAGACAGTAATGCGGATAGTTGAAAAACACTGCACCGTAGATTTCGGCCCAGTATTCGTCAGCCTCCTTATCTGTTTTTGCTGGATAGATTTCAAGGATTTCATCCGCATAGTCTTTGAAATAGGCACGGATCTTTGCCTCGTAGTTCTTCAGGTTGGCATGGCTGAAGATGATGAACGGGCCGCTTTCCCTGTCATTGAAACCATGAAGGATGGCCTCTTCATTATGGATTCCCGCGCGTCTGAGATTGTATGGGGAATCTGGCAAGGCATAACCGTCCACAGTCAGATGATGCTGGGTGTTCATCTCGCCGACAATGGTCTTTGCACTGAGTTGTTTCAGATCGGATACGGAAGTGGCTTTGTATTTCTCCCTTAGGGCTTTTCCAGAGGAAAGGGCTTCCCGCAACAATCTGTATGAGTGCGGGGGCTCCACACATGCAAGAGTACTGCTTTCCAGAATAGCCCTTCTGAAAAGACCTTTTGCCAAAGGAGAGACGCAAAGGGCATCTATGCAGACAGAACCTGCGCTCTCACCGGCTATCGTAACGTTTGAGGGGTCTCCTCCGAAGGCTTCGATGTTTTTCTGCACCCACTCCAAGGCCATAATCTGGTCCAGAAGACCATAGTTTCCTGTAGTCCCTTCCGATTCCAGAAGCTCTGAATCTGCAAAGAATCCGAACACTCCCAGTCTGTAACTGAGACTCACAACAATGATGCCTTCCTTTGCGAAACTTGTTCCATTGTAATCGGAATACCAGCTCTGTCCTGTCTGAAGCGATCCGCCATGGATATAGACCAGAACAGGAAGGCCATGAACCTCTCCTGTAGGTTTCCAGACATTCAGATAGAGGCTGTCCTCACTTACAGGGGGTATGAAATTGTCCTTGAGGGAAATCCTGTAGTCATGATAGCCGATGATTCTGGTAAGGGAATTGTAGATTGGAAGATTGGTCTTCTGCATGGACATCGGGGCAAACCGGTCACAGACAAGGACTCCGTCCCAACTTTCTGCTTCCTGTGGAGCCTGCCACCTGAGATCTCCTACCGGTGGCTTTGCATACGGGATGCCTGCATAAACCTCAACGGCTCCTCCGGCTGTGGTGACACCGGAAACAAGACCCTTTTCTGTTCTGACAGCACCTGTGACTGCGGGGTTTTTGTCCTCCGATGCTGCAATGGCTCTGACCGGCGGCCAGGTTATTGCTACAACCCCTGCAAACAAAACTACATATAGAATCCAGCCAACAAACCTCAGATACCAAGGTTTTGAAACCAGCAGTTTTCCGTATGCCAGAATGAACGCTGCAATCAGAACTGCAAAAAGAATCCAGCCGAGTATTGTATTCTTGTTCAGTTCAAGAGCGGCTGCAAATATTAACGATAGAAAAGAAAACCCGATCCAGAATCCTGCGCGCATCCGTACCTCCGGCGATTGAAGTCTATTTGTTCAGTATTTTTGAGTCAACAATTGCGGAACCAGGACAATGCTCGGCCGCTCTGATGCTCTGATGCTCCGGTGCTCAAGCGATATAAAAAAATAACTTGTTATATTGCAACAAAATATTTTAATCGTGCCGTTCCGGGCCATCTCCAGATGCTCTTGTGCTCCCGCAAAAATGCAAGAGCATCAGAGCATCGGAGCATGAATAACCCTGCAGTTATAGGACATTCTGATATATAAGTTTGACATATTTGTATATGATACAACAAATTATAAAATCATCGACACCGTGAGAGCATCGGAGCATGTGAGCATGGGAGCACAAGAGCGGTCAAGCATGCCGATGGTGTGATGATGTTGTATGATATGATATACGGACAGGGGTATTTTAATGGCTGGTAACAAAGGTTTGAGCATTGTTTTTCCTGAAGGAAGTTACGGCAGATGCAGAGTGCTGTCGGAAACCGCCGTGCATGATCTGGGGCTTGATGTCATCTGCAGGGGTCTTTCCAACAAGGAGAAGGAGCAGAGCCTGATTCTGGGAATAATGTCCAGGATCACTGATGACCCGGAGGTGGTGCAGTTCAGGCTGGATGTCTTCGAGGACATCTACAACAACCCGGAGTTCAGGGAACGGATGCTCGGAATCCTGGACAAGATCGAGTTTCTCAGGGATTTCGGAAGTTTCAGGCGTGACAACGAGGAAAGCTCGGGAACCTGGGACCTTGTGCACAGGCTGGAGGAGATCAGGGATTACATAGGATATGTGGAGGCCCTGCAGCAGTGTCTGGAAGACGGCAATCTCAGATCCAAGGGCCTGAGGGATCTGAAGGAAAGGATTGACGGAATCTACAATGACAGCAGCTTTGCCCAGCTGAAGCAGGATATCGCGGGTCTGAAGGCATCGACATCGAACCTGAAGAGCGTGACGCTGGGAGTCAACCTGAACGAGAGGTTCGAGGCCAAGGAGATCGGGCTGATATCGGTGAACAGCAAGGCGTTCTCCAAATCCACCATCCTGGAGAATTTCGGAAACATGATTGTCCGGAAGGACAACATCAAAGAGGATGTCTCGTGGGATGGTTCCATGCGGTTCCAGCCGTTCTCCACGGGCGAGGAACGCGGAGGCGGTACTTTGGAAGGTCTAGCGAGGGTCCGGATGAAGATGGAGAATCCCATCATGATGATGGCTCTGGTGCCTGACGGAGACATGGGCAAGGATGTGACCAGCCACATGGACAGGATAACCGACCACATGCTGGGGAAGACGATGAAGGCTGTGAAGGAAGTCCTGAACAAATACACAGGGCTGTCGATCATGGATATAACGGCACTGATTCCGGAGTTCCTCTACTATGTAAGATGGGCGGAGTACATAAAGAAGCAGGTGGACAAGGGCAGGGTTTTCTGCAAGGCGTCCGTTCTTAAAGGCGGAGGGCTCAGGATGAAGGCAAGAGGCTTCTACAACATGAGGCTTCTGGATTTCGCTGACGAAATTGTAGACAACGATCTGGATTTCGACGCTGACGCCGGCACGTATGTTCTCACAGGCGCCAACAGGGGCGGAAAAACAACCGTCACCCAGGCTGTGGGGCTATTGTTTGTCCTGGCGCAGGGAGGAATCTTTGTTCCGGCAGAGGAGTTTGGCTTCATGCCGGTGGACTGCATCTTCACACACTATCCTGCGGATGAGGACAAGACACTGGACTACGGAAGGCTCGGCGAGGAGTGCAAGCGCTTCAGGGAGCTGTTCGGCCAGTGTTCAGAAAACAGTCTGCTTCTTCTTAACGAGACTTTCTCGACTACGTCTTTCGAAGAGGGCTTTTTCATTGCGAAGGATGCCCTGAGGGCCATTCTGAAGAAGGGAACCAGATGCATCTACAACACCCACATGCACAAGCTTGCAGCCGACATAGAAGGTCTCAACAGGGAAAGTGAAGCGGAGAGTGCAAGGACAAAGGCCGCATCCCTTGTGGCGCTTTCCGACGGAGGGGAACGTTCGTTCAAGGTGAAGGTCGCTCCGCCGCAGGGAATGTCCTACGCCAGGGACATAGCTGAAAAATATGGGGTGACCTATGAGATGCTTCTGAAAGATGCTCCCGGGACCGCGGGATCTTAATTCATTGTTTTTACCGGATTCCAAGGTATAATGCACAGAGAAGGGGACGCCGTATGCAATACAAACTTGAGATAGATCTGTCCGAAGTCAACAGATGTCTGCTCTGTTCCGAGCCTCCGTGTTCCGGAGCCTGTCCGCAGGGTGCCAATGTAGGCAGAATCATGAGAGCCCTGTTCTTCGAGAACTACATGTTTGCGGCTTCGAAGATCGCCGACATAGACTGCACGTACTGTAATGCTCCGTGCGAGACAAAGTGTGTGCTCAATGTGATGAACAAGATTCCGGTGGGAATACGCAATTCCATATTGGGGCTGAAACAGTCGATGAACAAGCTGCCGCCAAAGCAACTGGAGTTCGCAGACCTCTCGACGGACATATGCGGCGTGAAGTTCGAGAATCCGTTCCTTCTTTCGTCTTCCGTTGTCGCCAGTACATATGACATGTGCAGGCGTGCTTTCGAGGCCGGCTGGGCGGGGGTGGCATTCAAGACAATCTGCAATTTCCCGCAGCACGAGGCATCGCCCAGGTTCTCGGCAATCCACAACCATGCCAATTCGTTCTGCGGATTCAAGAACATAGAGCAGCTTTCGGACCACAGCGTTGAGGAGAACATGGAAGTCTTCAGACGCCTGCATTCCGAATTCCCCAAGAAGGTCATTGTGGCGTCCATCATGGGAAGCGATGCCGACGAATGGACAAGGCTGGCATCGGAATGCGAGGAGGCCGGAGCCTCGGTAATAGAGTGCAATTTCTCGTGCCCGAACCTCGAGGACGGCGACCTGGGAATGACAATCGGTCAGTCCGAGGAACTGATAGAGCGTTTCACCAGGGCGACAAAGAAAGGAACCAGTCTTCCGGTGCTTGTAAAACTGACACCGAACATCACCGACATGGTCCCGATGGCCCTGGCAGCCAAGGCCGGTGGCGCAGACGGCATTGCCGCAATCAACACAATCAATTCAATAACCGGGGTCAATGTCGATACCCTTGTGGCCGAACCGTCTGTGCGCGGGCGGTCCATCATCGGAGGCTATTCAGGTCCGGCCGTGAAGCCGATTGCCCTGAGGTTCATTTCAGACATCGCCAAGGCGGAGGGCCTTGATGATATGCATATCAGCGGAATGGGAGGAATCGAGACCTGGCGTGACGCTCTGGAGTTCATCCTGCTGGGAGCCGGAAGCCTCCAGATCACCACATCCGTCATGCAGTACGGCTACAGGATCATTGACGACCTTCTGAGCGGAATCTCCGCATATCTGAGAAGCAAGGGAATCCCGGCTCTGAGGATGCTCATAGGCGGGGCAAGTGCATCCGTCGTGGACCATCAGAGCATAGAGAGGGGAACAATCCTGCTTCCGACCTTCCATCACAAGCTCTGCATAGGATGCGGAAGGTGCTACATCTCCTGCATGGACGGAGGCCATCAGGCCATCAGGTTCAACACAGAGTCCCGCAGACCGATTCTCAACGGATTGAGGTGTGTGGGCTGTCATCTGTGCCGACTTGTCTGTCCCGTGGATGCGATAGGTGTGGCGAACAGGGCTATAGGAAGCTCATACGAATGACAGCAGACTGAAATATAAAACGGACGGGATTGGATTATGGATTATTACAGACTTAAAGACAGCGAAATAGTGTTCTCGGGACTTGCCCTCGGCACGTGGGGGTTCTCCGGAGCGAAGCTCTGGGGTCCTACCGATGACGACGAGTCCATACGGACGATCCATCAGGCCTTGGCTCAGGGCATCACCGTGTTCGATACGGCCGAACGCTACGGCAGCGGACATGCGGAGGAGGTGCTGGGCAAGGCTCTGAAGGGCCGAAGGGACAAGGCGGTCATCTGCACCAAGGTCAGGCTGGCCCATCATGACGAGATTGTCGCAAACTGCGAGCAGAGTCTGAGAAGACTCAGAACAGACTATATAGATGTATATCAGGTGCACTGGCCGTTCAAGGATGTCCCCATGGAGGAGACTTTAGGGGCATACGAGGAGCTCAAGGCCGCCGGAAAGGTCAGGGAGATCGGAGTCTGCAATTTCGGCCCGGGAGCGCTGGACATGGCCGAAGGTCACAAGATTGTCACCAACCAGCTTCCGTACTCGCTGATTTGGAGAGTCATAGAGAAGAACGGAATCCTTGAGAAATGCAGGGAGAGGGGAATCTCCATCTGGGCCTATGTTCCTCTTGCCCAGGGACTTCTGACAGGAAAGTACAAGTGGATAGACGATGTTCCTCTTGAGAGGAGGGAGACCAGGTTCTACAACAGCTCATGGAAGCAGGGCAGACACAGCGACACCGGTTTCGAGGACATCATCTTCCCGTTCATAAACACGCTGTGGGGCGTCTGCCTGGAGACGGGGTTCTCCATGGTGGATGTTGCATTCGCGTTCCTCAAGGCACAGGATGCGGTGTCGAGCATCCTTGTAGGAGCCAGGGACAGGAGGCAGCTTGAGATGAACATGAAGGCATACGACAAAAGCGTTCCGGCTGATGTGGTTGAGAGGATCACAAGGCTGTCCGACCCGCTGAAAGAGGCCATGGGCATCAA
>JBGVBT010000136.1:0-19395 GCA_045225895.1 Sphaerochaetaceae bacterium | reverse complement strand
AGAATTATTTCCTTTCCTGATGTAATGTAATTGGGAAATGGCTAGAAAGATTATCGACTATCTGTACATCATATTCGGCTCGTTACTGTGCTCCGCCGGAATTGTTTTCTTCACCACTCCCGCAAAAATCGCATCCGGGGGAGTCAGCGGTATCGCAACCATGGTCTACCATACTCTGGGGTGGAACTCCGGATATGTGATCTTCGGACTTTCCCTGCCTCTGTTCCTGATAGGAATGAAGGTTTTCGGAAAGATGTATGGCTTCAGGGCACTTGTGGGAACGGTTCTGCTCTCGCTTTTCACAACCCTTCTCATGGACCTCTCCAAAGGCGAGGGAATCCTGGACTACACGCAGTCCGTGAATGTCCTTCTCAGCTCCATCTTCGGCGGGCTGGCCATGGGTGTGGGAACAGGTTTTGTGATGAGGGGTGGATCCAATACCGGCGGAACGGACATCGTTGCCCAGATTCTCAACAAATACACTCCGATGTCCCTTGGAAGCGCCCTGATTCTGGTTGATGCCGTCATCATAGCGGTCTCCATTATTTTCTTCGGAGTTGAAAGGGCCCTTCTTGCGGTCATAACTGTCTACATCTGCGGAATCTCAATCGACAAGGTCGCCATGCTCGGATCGAACACCACAAAGGTTGTGATGTTCATCTCCGAGAAGAACGAGCAGATTTCCGAATACCTGATGAAGGATCTCAACCACGGTGCCACACTTCTGGAAGGGAAGGGTATGTACACCGGAAGCGACAGGCCTGTCCTCATGGCCGTCATCTCGAACCAGGAGCTTCCGGGTCTGATCTCGCATGTCAAGAAGATAGATGACAAGGTCTTCATGATAATACAGAACGCGTATGAGGTCCTCGGCGAAGGTTTCACGCCGGTGTCCAAGTCGATCGACCTGCAGTTCGGCAATTGAGGGAAGGATGTATGGATTACAGAATCGAGCATGATTCCATGGGTGAGGTCAAGGTTCCCTCCGACAGGCTCTGGGGAGCACAGACTCAGAGAAGTCTCCAGAACTTCGACATAGGGCGCGGCATAGAGACCATGCCCGCGGAGATTGTCAGAGCTTTCGGAATCCTGAAAAAGGCTGCGGCCATGGCAAACAGGGGGCTTGTTCCCCAGCGCATGACACAGGAAAAGCTCGATGCTATCTCAAAGGCCTGCGACGAGGTGATATCCCTCAGTCTTCTGAACCATTTCCCGCTTGTCGTCTGGCAGACAGGAAGCGGAACTCAGAGCAACATGAACGCCAACGAGGTGATTGCAAACAGGGGAAACCAGATTGCCGGCACAAAGCTTCTGCATCCAAATGATGACGTGAACATGAGCCAGTCCTCCAACGACACGTTCCCAACGGCAATGCACATCGCAGCATCAAATGCCATCGAGGACAGACTCATTCCCGCCGTACAGGTCCTTATAAAGACCTTCCTCCGTCTGGAGGAGGAGAACAGGGGAATCGTCAAAAGCGGAAGGACCCATCTGCAGGATGCGACGCCAATAACCTTCAGCCAGGAGATATCGGGCTGGAGGTCCAGCCTTGAGCGTGATGTTGAGCTTCTGAAAACTGCCGTCGGGCCGCTTCACGAGCTTGCCCTTGGAGGAACTGCCGTAGGAACCGGTCTGAATGCTCCGAAGTCTTTCGGCGATGCAGTGGCGAAAGAGGTTTCCAGGCTCACGGGAAAGGACTTCGTGTCCGCTCCCAACAAGTTCCACGCCCTTACATCAAAGGACGAACTCGTGTTTGCCCACGGTGCAATAAAGGCCCTTGCCTGCGACATGATGAAGATTGCAAACGATGTCCGCTGGCTGGCCAGCGGCCCCAGGCTGGGACTGGGAGAGATCTCCATTCCCGAGAACGAGCCGGGGTCCTCGATCATGCCGGGAAAGGTGAATCCCACACAGTGCGAGGCCGTCACAATGGTAGCGGTCCAGGTCATGGGAAACGATGTTGCCGTATCCATGTCGGCAAGTCAGGGCAACTTCGAGCTGAACGTCTTCATGCCGGTGTGCATCTACAACTTCCTCCAGTCGGCAAGGCTTCTGAGCGAGGCTGTCCTGAGCTTCAATGATCACTGTGCTTCAGGAATCAGGGCCAACAGGGAGAAGATGGAGAGCAACCTTCACAACTCGCTGATGCTGGTCACAGCCCTCAATCCCTACATAGGCTATGAGAATGCCGCAAAAGTCGCCAAGAAGGCATACGCGGAGGGAATATCGCTCAAGGAATCCTGCGTGGCTTTGGGGTTCCTCACATCAGAGGAGTTCGACAAGGTTTTCCACCCGGAGAAGATGGTCTAATGTCTGCTGCTTCTGATATGTGGAAGGTTCCATTTGTAGTGCATGGCAAGGAACCTTATCAGAACCACCAGGACAATTCCGGCTGTAACCGCCAGGATTGTCGAGACATTCCAAAGCAGACATATTGATATTGCCCCGACAATCGATGCCATGGCATAGACATGCTTTACGAAGATGGCAGGCACTTCATTTGCCAGAAGGTCTCTGAGGATTCCTCCGCCGACTCCCGTGAGGACTCCCAGAAAGGCGCAGAGGAAGATTCCTCCGTCGGTCATGGTCTTTCCCACCATCACACCGTTGGCAGTGAAGGAGGCAAGGCCCACTGTGTCGAACCAGAACAGGTATTTCTCGAAGATGTGGTTGACCAGAGGCTTCGATCTTCCGTTGAGGTGGAAGTACAGGAAGAAGAACACGATGTTCGCCACGGCAAATGCGATGGAGACGTAAAGGGGATCTCTGAACATCACAGGAGGATTGCTTCCTATGATGATGTCCCTGGTGGCTCCTCCGCCTACGGCGGTCACTATGCCCAGGATGCAGACTCCAAGGTAGTCCATCTTCTTCCGGACGGCGACGAGTGCTCCTGATATTGTGAACGAGATGACTCCGATTATGTCCAGAACCATTAACATGTCTGTTCTCATACGGAAGAGTCTATATCAAAAGCCTTGTCTTGGGTAGATTCACTCCGCTATGGTGTCCGTGATTCTGTCACGTCTGATGTACAGGTCCACCTTGTCCGAATCCGGCCTGACGGGTGAGTATGCCGAAATGAAAACATCTTTGTACTTCAGCCTTACAAAGTATTCGGAACCTGTGAACTCGGCAGTCTGCACAACGGCATCTTTGAAGACAATATCATCTTCAGCCGAATTCTTCTTGTTAATTTCAATGGCTTCAGGACGGATGAATATCATACTTTCTTTAATGCCTCTTGAAATATAGGACATCGGAATTGCAGAACCTTCTCCGGTGAACCGTGCGACGAACAGGCTTTTCGGATTGTTGTAGATATCCTGGGGAGTGCCTATGGCACCGATCCTTCCTCCACGCATGACCATGACCCTGTCTGCTATGGCAAAGGCTTCCTCCCGGTCGTGGGTGACATAGATCATGGTGATTCCGGTGTTCTTCTGTATTTGGCGGATGACAGTCCTCAGGTGCTTTCTCAGGGGAGCGTCAAGTGAGGAAAGCGGTTCATCCAGAAGCAGGACCCTCGGTTCCGATGCAATGGCTCTTGCCAGTGCAATCCTCTGTGCCTCGCCACCGCTGAGCTCATGCACACGGCGGTTCTCATAACCGTCAAGACCGACAAGCTGCAGAAGTTCGGTTGTACGTCTTTCCTTTTCCGGTTTCTCCAACCCACGCATTCCGTACTGGATGTTCGCCGCAACGTCCATCGAGGGAAACAGGGAGAAGTCCTGGAACACCATCCCTATCCTGCGCTTCTGGATGCCCAGGTCCGTTATGTCGGTTCCGTCGATGACGATCCTTCCCTCATCGGGATCGTCCACTCCGCAAATCAGAGAAAGAAGGGTGGACTTGCCGCTTCCCGATGGACCTATGACGCACATCAGCTCTCCCTTGTCCATGCTGAACGAAAGATCGAGTGTGAACTTTCCCGGGAATATTCGCTTTAAGTCCCTGCATTCAAGATATGCCATTGCCATCTCCTTTTGATTCTCCCACGGCGAACACCGTAACGGCAACTGCCATGAGTATGACGGCGAGGGCCGAAGCCCCCTGGTAGTTGTACTGGTTGATCATCTTGTAGATGAGAACCGGGATTGTAGTGACCTTTCCCTCTCCCAGGGTCAGAGTCGCGTTCACTTCCCCAAGGGACAGGGCAAAGGCGAACGCCATGGCACGTCTTCTGTACGGTTTCAGGAGGGGACACTCAACCTTTCTGTAGACTTCCTTGTCCGAAGCTCCCATGGTCCTTGCCGCCAGGCTGAGGCTCTGCGGGATTCTTCTTGCTCCGGGAAGGATGGTCCTGACGGTGAACGGCATGACCACCACAAGATGGGCGAGGAAGACAAGGACGAAGGAAAGCACGGTGTTTCTGAAAGGAATGCGGGCTGCAAGGAAGGAGAAACCGAGACCCAGGGATACGGATCCCACTGCCATGGGCAGGGAAGTGAGAAGGGGAATCAGAGGGCTTTTCCCCCTTGCCGAACCCATGGACACGACACATGCCATCCTTGCGGCGGTGTATGAGGCCGCCGCTGCGACAAGCAGACTGTTGACCACGGCCGATATGCTGGTTCCTGCTCCTGAGTTGGAACGCCTGAGGATATCAGTCCATGCCTTGAGGGTGAAGACTCCGTCCTTGTTGAAGAACGCCCTGTAGAGGATGGACAGCATAGGCGGTGCCATGAAAAGGATTATGATGATGGAAAGGACAATGGCCGCGGCCTTGCTCTTTCCCTTTACATTCCTGGGATGGAACTTCTTTCTGTGTGCACGCCTTTCCCTGTTACCGTTTCCTGTGATGACAAGCAGAATGGTCATGACAACGAACGAGAAGATCGAAAGGGCGGCTGACGAAGCCGGATTCACATCGGTGTATGTCCTCTTGTAGATCTCGGCTTCCAATGTGAAGAACCTGGGGTTTCCTCCAAGGCTCATGACAATGAGGAAGGATGGGAAACAGAAGAGGAAAATCAGGGAGAACGTAGCCATCAGAGTTCCGCTCAGCTTGGGAAGTGTTACCCTGAAGAATGTCCTGATTTCCGATGCACCCAGAAGTTTCGAGGCCTTCTCCTCCTGATCAGGCATCGATACAAGGGCGTTTGTGATAAGCGAGAAGGCCACCGGGAAATTCAGATAGACATGGGCAAGAATTATCGCCTTGAACGAATAAAGGATACGGACCCTGATTTGTTTCCCTCCTAAGGCATTCAGGAACGAGTTCAGGATTCCGTTGTTTCCGTAGTAGATCACAAAGCCCAGGACAGCCAGGATGGCGGGAATGGCGAATGCCGCATCGCTTACCGTCAGGATGGCCCTTCTCCCGAAGAACGTGTATCTGGAGAAGAAATGTGCGAATGGAATTGCGATGACAACCGAAATCAGGGCGCTCAATGTGGACTCAAGGATCGTGAAGCCGAGAATCCTCCATGTATAGGGGTCGGTCAGAATCCTGCCCACCCGGTTACCACCGGAGAAGGCCTTGAGAAAGACCGCCCCTATTGGCAGCATGAAGACGATTGCCATCACCACAAGGGCCGGGATGGCGTTTCTTATGTAGAATCCCGCCTTTGACTTCATATCACGCTATTTTACAACAGCATTCTCCCACTCGTCGATAAGTGTTGAGGCTTTGTCGTCGAAATCCGTGAACAGTTTCTCGGGCACCGGAGCATAGTTGTAGGCCTCAGGCAGCTCGATGGTCCTGTTGACGGGGTACATCGAGTTGGCGTTCGCAAGGTCTATCTGGGCGTCAGTAAGCAGGAAATCGATGAACTGCTCGGCTTCGGAGCGGTGCTTTGTTCCCTTTACAATTCCGGCAGACTCGATGGTCACCTCGTGGCCCTCCGGGAAGACCAGTGCCTGATAGCGGGTTGTGTCCTCCCACATCACGTGATAGACGGGGCTTGTCGTGTAGCTTATCACCAGAGGAGCCTCTCCCTCCGTGAAAAGGCCGTATCCCGAAGACCAGCCGGATGCGATTGTGAGCGCGTTCTTGGACATGGTCTTCCACCAGTCGAGCCACTTGTCGCCAAGAGCGTTGTAGGTCCACATCATCAGACCTGTTCCAACCGAACTGGTTCTGGGGTCGATGAGTATGACCAGGTCTTTGTATGCGTCCGTGGCAAGCTCCTCAAGGCTTTTTGGCATGATCAGCTCGTAGCTTGAGTCGCATACGAAGGCGAAGATGCCGTAGTCGAACGGTATCAGGCGGTTCTCCTTGTCGAATATGAGGCGCTGGTCGATTGTGTCGATGTAGGGGGATCTGTAGGGTTCCAGAAGGTCATAGGCCTTGTCCGCTGTGGAATCGGTGACGCCCAGGATGACATCGCACTGTGTGTTCGCTCCCTCCAGACGGACCTTGTTGATGACCTCAAGTGCCGCTCCTGATGATACAAGATTCACCTTGATTCCGGTTTTCTCCTCGAACGCCGGGATTACGGTACCCGCGGCACCCCAGTCTCCGCAGAACGTGTCGTAGGCATAGACGGTCAGCGTCCTGTCCGACGGTTTCTCCGTTTCGGAAGATGACATTGAAAAGATGCAGAACATGGCCAGGGCCATGACTGCCAAGACAGATAAAACCTTTTTCATAAAGGCCTCCTAAGTAGGTAGAATTCTGTCTTTGGGGAAGTGTTTGTGATTACAATCGCGTCGTCCCTACGCTGGCATTACCCAGATCAGGTTCGAGGGTATGTTCTCAGGCCCCACGGGCCACCCCTAGACGCTTCTGAGATTAAACCAGCCGTGTTTTTTATTCAAGAGCCTTGCGCAGAAACAGCCCGAAACGGTCTATCTGCTCGTCCGAAAGGTGGGCATAGCCTATGACAATCCAGCCCGTACCTGTTCCGCTTAGTACAAAGCCGTTCTCCCTGGCCTTTCGGATCATTGTTTCCTCATCAACGGGGAAACGGACAATGAAATGGAGTCCGGCCTCACCGCCACGGATTTCGGAATAGGGTGAACTGTCGGAAATCACCTCCATCATCCGGTTCCTACGGATCCTGTAAACCCTCCTCATGCGGCTGATATGGCGTTCGTAATATCCATTGTCCATGAAAAGCGAGACTACCTTCTGGTCTATTCTGGAGACCGGGCAGGGGTATTTTGCAAAGCGGCTCCTATATCTTTCAAGAAGTCCGGGTGGCAGGATCATGTAGCTCAGTCTGATGGACGGGGTAAGGGTTCTGGAGAAAGTCCCTATGTAGATGACCTTTCCGTGGGTGTCCGTGCCGCACAGCGGGGGTATGGGGCGGCCGTTGTATCTGAAGTCCGAATCGTAGTCGTCCTCGATTATATAGCGGCCATCCCTTGCATCCGCCCAGTCAAGAATAGAAGCCCGTCTGGGTGCCGACATTGTGATACCCATGGGGTACTGATGGGAAGGCGAGATGTGCAGAAGGACGGTGCCGTTCATGTTCTCCGTCTTTCTCCGGATTTCCCCGATGGATGCCCCCTCACTGTCCAAAGGGATGTCGGATATGCCGCATCCGGTGTCTGCGACTATCTCACGGGTGCTCCGGAAGCCCGGGTTCTCCATTAGAAAGACGGGTTTCTCATCAAACAGGGAAGGCAGGGTCTGAAGGTGGTAGGACGTTCCGTTTCCTATGATGATCTGGTCAGGATCGCAGGAGATCCCTTTGTGGTTGAACACATATGTGGAGATGGAAAGCCTTATGTCCTCGTCTCCTGTGCTCATACCGCCCTGCCCCAGGATAGAGATGTTGGAACCGCTCAGGGTTTCGCGGTAAAGCTGCCTGAGCGTGCTGTATGGGAAAAGGGTGCTGTCCACCAGGTTGGCGGAAAGGTCTATGACGCCTTCCTTGGTTTCTGCTTTCCTTTGAGGAGTCCTTTTCACTTCCGGGCGGCCTGCGGGAAGAGGGGAATCGAATCTTGCCACATAGTAGCCGCTCCTTTCCCTGGCATTGATGTAGCCTTCGGACAGAAGGAGGGAGTAGGCGCCCAGAACGGTGTTTCGGCTGACACCATTCTCCTCCGCGCACTGCCTTACGGAGGGCATCCTGGATCCTGCACCCAGCTTGCCAGACCTTATCTCGTTCACGAACTTGGAATAGAGATTTTCATAAAGGGAATCACGCATGGTGTGATTATAGTAGAAAAACGTAAGAAAAAGCAAATCTGTACCCATAAAAATAGTGCAATCTGTTTCTTTTAATGAATACAGATTTTTCCTACAGTTTCAGCCATGAAGAGAATAGTGACAATCCAGGACATTTCATGTGTGGGAAAGTGCTCACTTACAGTTGCACTTCCTATCATCTCCGCCATGGGCGTTGAGACCGCAATCATCCCTACCGCCGTGCTTTCGACACATACCATGTTCCAAGGCTTCACGTTCAGGGATCTCACATCCGACATCAGGCCCATCATGGACCACTGGCAGAAGGAGAAACTCGGTTTCGATGCCATCTACACCGGATATCTGGGATCCTTCGAGCAGATCGATCTTATGAAGGAGCTTTTCAGCAGGTTCAGGGGTAATGACACCAAGGTAATCGTCGACCCGTGCATGGCCGACAACGGCAAGCTGTATCCCGGCTTCACTCCCGAGTTCGCCAAGGCAATGGCAGGGCTCTGCGGCCAGGCAGACATCATCGTGCCGAACATCACCGAGGCAAGCTTCATGCTGGGCGTTCCGTATGTGGAGGCAGGAAGCTATGACCAGGCCTATATCGAGGACCTTCTTAAGAAGCTCGCAGGTCTTGGGGCAAAGCAGGTGGTGCTGAAGGGAATCGAGTTCAAATCAACCAGAGGCAGGATCGGAATCGCATCCTACGATGCGGAGACCGGAAAGTACTCATGGTATTTCCACAAGAAGATGAAGACCAGCTTCCACGGAACGGGCGACATCTTCGCAAGCGTCCTCACAGGAGCTCTGGTCAGAGGTCTTTCACTTGAGAAGGCTTATGCCCTTGCAGGAGACTTCGTTGTACGCTCCATCGCCGAGACCCTGAGCCACGACGACCACAACACGTACGGTGTCGATTTCGAGGCTGCATTCCCGATGCTTCTGAGAAAACTTGACAGGGAGCTCAAAGGCTGAGCTTCAATCGATATAGACCGAATCCTCAGGTCTGAAGACCACTTTAGGGACATCGCCGAGCATCTTGACGATGTCTTTTGTACTGTGACCCATGATTCTCAGCAGATCCGAGGAATTGAAGCCTGTTATGGCCTTCATTATGACATTTTTATCGGTTGTCTTGATATCTATGACATCGCCGTCGTTGAAGACGCCTTCGACATTTTTGATTCCGGAAGGAAGGAGCGACTTGTGTCCGACGGTCAGAGCCTTCTCCGCACCCTCGTCCACAATCACCGAACCGGCGGACGCCGTGTTGTAGATCCATCTCTGTCTCTGGGCAAGACGCTTTTCCGGGAGGATGTAGGTTCCGATGCTTTCTCCCAGAACCGAACGAACCAGGGAGTCCTTCTCATAGCCTGATATGATCATGGTTCCGCAGCCGCCTTTCTGGGCAATCTGGGCCGCAAGGAGCTTTGTCCTCATGCCGCCTGTGGAGAATGTGCTTCCGGCACCTTTTGCATAGCCGAAGATCTCGGGAGAGATCTCGGGAATCTCTTCAATGAGCTTCGCATCGGGATCCGTCTTCGGGTTTCCGGTATAGACTCCGTCGATGTCCGTCATCAGGACAAGAAGGTCTGCATCGATCTTAGAAGCGACATAGGCAGACATCCTGTCGTTGTCTCCGAACACGTTGTTGATCTCGGATGTGGAGACAACGTCGTTCTCGTTGAAGATTGGGACGACTCCAAGCTGCAGGAGAGTTGTCACCGCAGCCCTCATGTTGTTGTATCCGGTGCGGTTGTTCAGGACGTTCCTTGTGATCAGAACCTGACCGCAGATCAGCTTGTGTTTTGCGAAGGCTTCCTGGTAGGCCGTCATCAGAAGCGGGTTTCCGATAGCTGCACAGGCCTGTCTGAGAGGTATGTGCTTGACCGGGTTGTTGTGCTTCAGGGCCTTTGCTCCCATTCCGATGGCTCCGGATGAGACGATCAGGACGTTGTAACCCAGGTCCTTCAGTCTTGAGACCTGGTCTGCGATGTCACAGATCCTTTCCTTGTCTATTCCCGTCTTCGAGGATAGGAGGTTCGTTCCCACCTTCACCACGACTGTCTTGATTTTTCCGAGATCCCTCATCAGATCAGCTCCTTGTGATGGAAGCTCTTTCCATCCGGTCCCGAGTATTCGGCCACGGTCTGACCGTCGCCGCAGAGAATCCATTTTGTGGTCATCAGACCGTCAAGTCCCACAGGTCCCCTGGCATGGAGCTTGGATGTGGCTATTCCCACCTCGGCTCCCAGACCGAACCTGAAGCCGTCTGCAAAACGTGTGGAGCAGTTGACGAACACATCCGCGCTGTCCACCTTTGCCACGAAGTATTCGGCGTTCTCCCTACAGTTTGTAAGGATGGCATCCGTATGGTGCGATCCGTGTTTCTGTATGTGCTCCACAGCCTCCCGGACGGAAGGGACAACCTTGACCGCGCACTCCAGTGCAAGGTACTCCGTATCGAAATCCCTGTCTGTTGCAGGAACCGCTCCGGGCATGAAGACAATGGCCTCCTTGTCTGCATGGACCTTGATTCCGTTGTCTGAGAAGACCTTGGCAAGTTTTGGCAGGAATTCGGAAACGATGTCCTGGTTTACAAGGAATATCTCGGTTGCATTGCATGCAGCAGGATATTGGACCTTCGCATCCAGACAGACCTTAACGGCTTTGTCCAGATCTGCGCTCTTGTCCACATATGTTGCGCACAGTCCGTCGGCATGTCCGATGACCGGGATTCTGGTGTTGTCCATCACGTGGCGGACGAAAGCGTTAGAGCCTCTGGGAATCAGCAAGTCCACATAGCCTTCGGCCTTCAGCAGGCAGTCCACATCCTCATGGCTTTCAATTCCCAGGATCCAGTCCGAACCGAACGAAAGGTCCTTTGTGGCTTCCTTGATAACTTCCACCAGCATCCTGTTCGACTTGGCAGCCTCGCGTCCGCCCTTGAGGATGATTCCGTTTCCGGAACGCAGGGCAAGGCCCGCTATCTGAACAAGCGCATCGGGACGGGCTTCGAAGATCATTCCTATGACACCTATGGGGAAAGTCCGCTTCTCAAGGATGAATCCGGGATCCAGCTCACGTTTCTCGCGAACCTTTCCTATGGGGTCCTTCTGGTCTGCAAGTTCAAGAAGTCCTTTTGTGACCGACCTGAGCTTGTCTTCGGAGAACAGGAGCCTGTGGAGGATAGCATCCGGGATTCCGGCTGCCTTTGCATTCTCCATGTCCTCGGAATTCTTCCCGAAAATCTCATCTTTGTTTGCCGCCAGGGCATCGGCGATCAGTCTGAGAGCTCTCTTCCTCTCTTCGTCTTTCGAGACGGAGAGGATGGATGCGGCCGATCTGACCTTTGCAAACGATTCAAACAGGGAATCCGTGCTCATGACCTTTTCTCAAGCTCCTCTGATTTTCTTGCCGCGGCGCTGACAGCGTTGATGACTGCCGAGGCGAAACCGCCTTCCGACAGGGCTGCGACGCCTTCAATCGTGGTTCCCTTTGCGGAGCAGACCATGGTCTCGAGGTCTATTGCGTTCCTGCCGGTCTCCTTCTGAAGCTTCGCCGCACTCACCATTGTGTCGGCGACAATAGAAAGTGCCTTGGGATAAGGAATGCCCTCGCGGACACCGCCCATGGCCATCTGGTGCATCAGCTCGAACATGTATGCGATTCCGCTTCCGGATATCCCGATGAACGCGGAGAAAAGGTGCTCGTCAAGCTCGAATGCGGTTCCTACGGACTCGGCCACCTCCATGGCATCCTTGCGGGATGCCTCGTCAAGGGCTTTTGAGTATGCGACAGCCGTCACGGCATAACCGATCTTTGCGGCTATGTTGGGCATGAAACGCACCACCTTGTCGGTTCCCAGGTTCTCCGTGAGCTTTGCGATGGTGACTCCGGCAGCTATGGAGATGAAGAAGTCCGGCTTCAGGGCTGCAATATCCTTCCAGATCGACGGGAGGACCTGAGGTTTCACTGCGATTATCACGATATGCGATCCCGCAGCCTCCTTCATTGAAGAAAGCACGGTGATTGCCTGTCCCTGCGCCACGCGCTGGGCACTCGGCAGATGGCTGTCGTATACACAGAGGTCTATTCCCTCAAGTCTGGAAAGTGCCTCGGAGAAGGCTCCTCCCATGTTTCCCGCGCCTATGACCGACACCTTTGGTTTAGCACCGTTTATGCGTTCCATCGTTTGTCCTCCAAATGAATTGCATTCCTTGTCCGATTTTACCACAGAGCGCAAGTGCATGACAATTGCAGCCGCGGTTCTGCAGGGACCGGCTGACGAAAAAAACACGGAGAATCCGAATCGGAATCTCCGTGCCAACCGAGCTACAGTCTATCAATATCCATGTGCTCAATATCCTTCGGCGCACATGGCATCTGCCACTTTCTTGAAACCGGCGATGTTGGCTCCCTTGATGTAGTCAACTGTGCCGTCCTTCTGCTTTCCCTCGCGCACGCAGGCGTCGTGGATGTTGACCATGATGTCGTGGAGCTTTGCATCGACTTCCTCAGCGGACCATGCGAGGTGCTCAGAGTTCTGGCTCATCTCAAGTCCCGATACTGCGACTCCGCCGGCGTTGGCAGCCTTTGACGGGGCCACAGGAATCTTGGCTTCCTTGAAGACCGCAACGGCCTCGGGTGTGCAACCCATGTTTGAGGTCTCGATGATGTACTTCACACCGTTCTTGACCAGGGCCTTGGCATCGGCCTCGCCGAGCTCGTTCTGATATGCGCAAGGCATGGCGATGTCCACCGGCACGTTCCACGGTCTCTCGCCGGGGAAGAACTTGGCTCCGAAGGTCTTGGCATAGCCTGCGAGGTCTCCGCTGTTTGTGGCTCTCATCATGAGCATGTAGTTCCACTTGTCGTTGGAGTTGACTCCGTCCTCGTCAAGGACATAGCCCTTGGAACCGGAGATCGTCACGACCTTGGCACCCATCTGGGTTGCCTTCATCGCGGCGCCCCAGGCGACGTTGCCGTAACCGGAGATCGAGACCCTCTTGCCCTCGATGTGGTCGTCGAAGTCCTTCAGAAGCTCCTGTGCGTAGTAAAGGGCTCCGAAACCTGTTGCCTCGGGTCTGATCAGAGATCCGCCCCACTCAAGGCCCTTTCCTGTCAGGACACCGGTGTTCTCGTCACGGATGCGCTTGTACTGGCCGTACATGAATCCGATCTCTCTTCCGCCGACTCCCACATCACCTGCAGGGACATCTGTGTTGGGGCCGATATGCTTGAACAGCTCCGTCATGAAGGAGCGGCAGAATCTCATGATCTCATCGTCGGATTTTCCCTTGGGCGAGAAGTCCGAACCACCTTTTCCACCGCCCATGGGCAGTGTGGTGAGGGAATTCTTGAATGTCTGCTCGAATCCGAGGAACTTGAGGGTTCCGAGAGTGACGTTGGAGTGGAACCTGAGTCCTCCCTTGTATGGGCCTATGGCGTTGTTGAACTGGACTCTCCAGCCTCTGTTGACCTGGATCTCGTGGTTGTCATCCTCCCACTCGACTTTGAACTCGACGATTCTGTTGGGAACTACGATTCTGTCCAGGATCTTGTTCTTCAGGTACATGGGGTTGTTGTTCACAGTATCTATGATCGATGCGACAATCTCACTTGCCGCCTGGATGAACTCGGGCTGCGCAGGATTCTTCTGCTCAAGCTCTGCCATGAATTTCTTGTAATTATACATGTTGCCCCTCCTGTCACCTGCGTTTTCCCTCAATTGTATTCTGCAAAACGGAATACCGGCATCTCATTCATTTGGAACGAGATAGAAGTCAGGTGTTCATAATTTTCTTTGGTAATAGCACTTTTTGCCTCCTTTGTGCAATAGGAAAACGCACAGTGATTTCTGCAAATTTATGCTGCCAAAACCTGATTTGTGTTTGATTTTTATACAAAGATGAATATTGTTTCATTTTGTTGCATATTTCCCCTGTCCATTATCTTGTTGTTTCACAATGGGATGGCTGTGATTTCTGTTTCTGAAACAGATACATACTGTCCGTGAAATACGCACAAAAACAATTTGAGAAAATCTTTGATTTTTTTTGGATTCAATTGAAAAAACCTTATAATATTAAGCGTCATGGGTCTGGTTGAGGAGATTTTCAGATTATTGGACGATGGTAGAACGACTCTGGTGTTTCCGACTGAGAATGCCGCAAGGCATTATCTGTCGCTGTATGTCAGAAGGCGTCGGAACAGTGTGCTCGCAGACCGGGCCATGGCTCTGGACTCGTTCAAGGCGATGTTCGCACCTGTACATGAGAGGAAACCTTCCAACAAATACCATAGGCTTGCCTTTGTCTCCTCGTTTCTGTCAGGAGGCCAAACCGGTCTGAGGTATGTCTATGACGACAGGTTTCTCGGCAACAGACGACGGTTCATTCCTTTTCTTACAAAGATTCTGCCGGACCTGATGCAGATGCAGCAGTGCACGATCAACAACAGGACCCTGTATTCCGATCTTCAGATTCTGAAGAGACAGTACGAGACTTTTCTTGAAAAGAACGGTCTGTTTGAGCCCGGTTGGGAGAAGCATAGCCTTGAATACTACAAAGGACCTGCGCTGAACCATGTCATGGTGGGAATCGATGCAGACATCCAGATGCAGAAGCTGATGGAGGAGCTCAAGGACGTACCCGGAATCGGCAGGCTTGAATTGAATCCGATGCAGAAGCCTGTCTATGTCCAGTACGATACAGAGGAAGCCGAACTGGAGGCTCTGTTTGGGAAACTTGAAGCTTTGAAGCTTGCTGGAGTTCCTACTTCGGAAATATTGATCTCAACGCCTGCGCTTTCAAGCCTCAGACAGCGTCTTGAACGCAAGGCTCTGGAATACAACGTGCCTCTTTCCTTCATGGGAAGCCTGGACATATTCGAGACGGTTCCTGGACGTTATCTGAGTTCCGTGATGCTCTGTATTACGGAACGGCTTTCCTTCCGTTCAATGGAAGGTCTTCTTCTCAATTCAGCCCTTCCTTATGACAATATGGACGTCAACCGGGCCCTGATAAGGTTCATGATCGACAACAACATCCAGAGCGGAAGCCTTGATGTGAAGGACGATCCTCTGTTCTCCGCACTCAGGAAAAACGGAAGGACGCAAGAGCTGGAACTGTACAGGACAATCAAGGGTGCGCTGCTGTCCATCCGCAGTTCGTCGGATGAGCAGAAGCTTTCAAAGAGCCTCCATTCACTGACAGCCCACATGTTCGGAACCGACGAGTTCAACAACTCCAGGCCGGAGGACAGGGATGTCTATTCGTTCATTCTCTCCGTACTTTCGGATCTGGGAAAAACCCTCAGTGACGTGTCTCTGGATATGGACGACATGTTCTCCGTCTTCATGGACGAGCTGGAGCATCTCTCCTATGTTCCGCAGGATGACAGGTCCGGCATCAGGGTCTACAGCTACGCCCAGGACCAGCTTCTGCATGTTCCATACCATTTTGTGATAGGTCTGAACGATGCGAACTCACAGGTCAGTGAGAGATATCTGGGATTCCTTGAGGACCATGAGGTCGAATCCCGCAGTTTCGATGTGACTCAGAGACTGTTCGAATACTACGGGCAGAGCGCGGATCAGGTATTCATCTCCGGTTCAAAGGAGACATTCGAGGGCTCGGCCGGAGCTCCCACATACTTCATCCTCAACAACTCTGTGGTACAGGCAGTTCCGGATGAAGGCACAGTGTTCGAGAAAGCCGATGCACTCAGCCTGCGTCATGCAGCGGAGACATCGTTCGCTCCGGCAGGGACAGACCTTGCCACAGGCGGAAGCGGATTTGAAAGGGATCCTGATTCAAAGGCCCTTTCATATTCCACGATCGACAGCTACGCCAGGTGTCCTTACATGACATTCGTTGAGATGGATCTTCTGGAAGACTGTCCGGACCAGTTCGAGCCTGCAAGGCAGGACGACAGGGAGATAGGGTCGTTCCTGCACAAGGTCATTCAGGCATTCATGAACGCCCATCTGGGAAAGCTTGTCGTCCCTCAGAACCTGGACGAATACCACAGGGAGCTGGAGACGATCATGGACAGTTGTCTAGAGAATGACAGTGTCTTTGATCCATACATGAAGATGAGCATCAGAGGCAACTATCTGGAGCCTCTGAAGAATGTTCTGAACATCCTTCTGCTTCCTCCGGACAACAGCAGGACCAAGGGGTATGTCGGGGCGTTCACTCCCTTGAGAAATGAATACAGACTGAACAAAAATCCTTCCTTTATCGGATATATAGATACAATTATTATGGATAACAACGGCCAGATTCACCTTTTGGACTACAAAAAGGGTTCCGGGTCACCGACCTATCAGCTTGTGCTCTACAAACGTCTTTACGATGAGAATCCGGAGTTCGGAGAGGATGTCGGCCAGTGCCTTTTCTACTCCTTCGGATCATCTTCCTTCAAAGGTTTTACTCCTGAAATCTGGGAGCGGCAGAGCATCAAGCTGGATGAGGATGTTGAGGACCTGCGGACCGGTTTCAGGGAGGGAAGGTGGACCGCGCGTCCATCAAAGGAAACATGCCAGTTCTGTGAGGACAGAAGCATCTGCAGAAGGAGGTTCAACCTGCAATGACGTTTGAACAGATAATGCAGAGCGAGGAATTCGTCCCCAACATGGAGCAGCGGCCGGTCATAGAGTCGGTTCGCAACACCGTTGTGTCCGCAGGTGCCGGTGCCGGAAAGACAGCCGTTCTTTCCTGGCGTTTTCTCAGACTTGTCATGGAGGAAAAGGTCAGACCTGACCAGATTCTGACCCTCACATTCACCAAGAAGGCTGCCAATGAGATGCGCCAGAGGATTTACCAACGCCTTATCAAAGCAAAGGAAAGCATCCCTCAGGACTCGCTCGACAGCTTCAGGAAGGCTACAATCAGCACTCTTGACAGCTTCTGCGCCCAGATAGTAAGAAGCGACAGCATCTCCTACGGTTTTTCCAGAGATATGGGCAACCTCAGCGAGGAGGACCTATCCGATATGGCCCAGCGCCTTGCGCAGGGTTTCCTCTCGGATCCTGAGAACAGAGAGGAAAGCTCTCTTCTGGCCTCGCTGGACATGCCGCCGGCCATAATGAACGGCTTCTTCCTTACCATTGCCTCAAGGGTTTCCCTTGCCGGAGACTACAATGCCGACAGGATAAGCAGGGATTTTGTGGAAACAGTCAGGGAAGTGTATCTTGCCAAGCGCACCCGTTTGGGGGAACTGCTTGACAGACTCGGTGCCATGTCACTTAGGGGAGCTTTTGCAAATCAATATGACAGAATAAGATACCTTTTCGACAACCAGTGTTTCACATCGTCAGACTATTTCAATCTCAGAGGTGTGAAGGACGAGGAGGTCAAGGAACTTGTAGGTGAGATCAAACCCATTCTGGGCAAGGATACCGGCTTCTCGATCCTTCAGGACATAGCGAACGGAAGCACTCAGACCCCGGTTCTCCAGAGGGCCGTTGAGAAGTTCGCAAATCTGCTGAATTCCGAGAAAAGGCGTCTTGGAGTCATGACTTTCAGGGATGTTTCGGAGCTTTCCGTTCTTGCACTAAGGGACAACCTGCAGCTCAGAAGCGTCTATAAGAACCGTTTCAGGTTCATCATGATAGACGAGTTCCAGGACAACAACAGAGTCCAGAGGGACCTTCTGTTCCTTTTGGCCGAAAGAACGGACATCCCGGGAGAGAAGGGCAGGATTCCGGCCCTTGAGGACCTTGACCGCAACAAGCTCTTCTTCGTTGGAGACGAGAAGCAGTCCGTCTACAGTTTCAGAGGGGCGGATGTTTCGGTTTTCAGGCATCTTCAGCAGGAAATAGGAGTCAACGGAGATTCCCTCTCCTTGAGCACCAACTACAGAAGCCAGAAGAAGTTGATAGACCATTTCAACGATGTCTTCTCACAGGTTCTGAGCGAAGGTGAAAGGGACTACCACGCAAGGTACAACCCCATTCTGTGCGGCAGAGAACCTGACGGGACACAGTCCCGGATTATATTCTCCGTCTACAACAAGAACGCCATAGAGGACGAGGACATGGACGGAGGAATCCTGGAGGCCGAGGCGATAGGAGACTACTGCACCAGGATCCTTCAGACCGATGAATTCCTGGTTGAAGGAGAAAGACCCAAGCCCGAGGACATAGCCATAATCTTCCGTTCATCGACAAACCAGATGAACATAGAGAAGGCCCTGAAGCGTCGCAACATTGACTATCAGATAGCGGAAACCAGGTCCCTGATGCTGGATGCCGTCTCAAGCGATTTCTACAGCCTCCTTAACCTTGTCCTGTATCCTGAGGACAAAAGGAGCCTTGTGGCTGCCCTCAAGTCCCCGTTCTGCGGCCTTTGCGAGCAGAGCATCCACAACGTAGTGGTTGAAGGGACGGATGTCCTTACCATCGACAGAAGGCGCTACGGTCTTTTCCTCTCGTTCATGGAGAGCCTGAGACAGAATGCGTTCAGGCTTTCCATAGCCCGCCTCGTCCAGTTCATCTACATAGAAGGCGGCTACAAAGCATACCTTCAGTCCGATGACGACAGACGCACGTTCACCGAGCATTACGAGTACATCTTCTCCTATGCGGTTGCCTTTGACCGTGACGGAAAGAACCTGAACGACTTTGTGAAGTTCCTCAGGGACAACCTGGGAACCAGCACGAAGCTTCCCGAGGCCAACGTCCTTCACAGCTCCAGATCCGGAGTCCAGATAATGACCGTCCACAAATCGAAGGGCCTGGAATTCAAGGTGGTGATCTTTGCGGGAATCGGAGGCCGTACGCAGGCCGACAAGTCGGCTCTGGTGTTCGAATTCGGAGACAATCTGGTGGCGTCGGAGAACAAGGCCATCAGAAAGATCCTGGACGAGGACCGTCAGGACAGGGATAAGGCCGAGCTCAAGCGCATCATGTACGTTGCTCTGACAAGGGCAAAGGACCATCTGATTCTCATAGGCGGCTATTCCTTGAAGGAAGGGAAATACACCATATCCGATGTCATGCAGTGGTATGCGGACTCCATAGGAATGGATTTCGACACCATGAAGTGCAAGAATCCCGATGTGGAGGTGCAGGATGTCACCAAAACACAGAGAAATCAGGGAACACGGAACCGCAAATCTGAGCAAATTGATGTACCGTCAGGATTTAAAGAGTTCAAGGTCAAGGAAACCCGCATCTCAGTGACAGGTCATGATGACTTGGGAAGGAATCCTTACGAAGGCGTTTCCAAGTGCGATGTGCTGAAAACCACCGACCTTGACGACCTGATTGCCGAAAATGGTCTTCAGGACAAGTT
>JBGVBT010000135.1:0-2030 GCA_045225895.1 Sphaerochaetaceae bacterium | reverse complement strand
GGTGGGAAGATACTCTCCGAAATCAGCCATCCATCCTGATGCTCCGAACGAAATCATGTTGACCTTGATCTTTTCCTTGTACCAGCTGTAGGCATCGGGATTGGTCAGGTCCACATGTCCGCAGTCGAACTCTCCGAAATCGATGAAATAGTCCTCACCCGAGGAGTTCTTAACAAGATAGCCCTTCTCCACAGCCTCGTTGCAGAGACTCTTTCCCTTTATGAGATATGGATTTATGTAGATTGTAAAGGCAATGTTCCTTTTTTTGAGTTCTTCAATCCATTTATCAAGGCCCGGGTACATCTCCGGATTCCACTTCCAGTCCCACAGAACGCGCTTTCCGAATGAGGTCACGATCTTTCCTGACCAGTCCTGCGCCCACAGGCCGCAGACACGCACATTGTGCGACAGCGATTTCTCCAGCTTGGCACGAACCGTATCGGTTCCGCCCTGCACTCCCAGAATCATTCCGTCATGCGCCCATGACGGAAGCACATCCTGACGCCCCAGAAGAAGGCTGACCTTTGAAGCCGTATCCATCAGTGAGGAACCGAAACCTACGGTGATCTTCTCCGGCAGGCTGTATGAGAAAACATCATGGAAACTGTTGGACGAGAAATCCAGGACGCCGTAGTCGAAGCTGTGGACATGGATGAAGTAGTTCAGGCTGGAGACAAACGTAGGCTGGGGATAGTAGGTCGTATGGTATGCCCCGCCGGCCTTGTCATGAAGCTCGGCAAAGAAAGTGAGCGGTCTGTTGTAACGTCTTCCGACTCCCTGCTCCCTTGTCATTATCGGGAACCTGTGCCCTCTGAGGTTGAAAAAGGAGTACTGCTCTCCGCCTCCGAAGACGGCCTCGTGATGCTCTGCCGGAAAACGGATAAGGAACCTGTTCCATGAACCTGTGACCAGAGAGAGCTTGAGTGTCAGAAAGCATCCCGCGACGGATGCGGACAGTCTGATCTCCGTGCCCTCTGCACTGTAGACAGCCCCATCAGGAGTCTCCGACACATTCAGCGGAATCCAGCTGACCTTTTTCTCGCGTACCTTGAAGTTGCCCCTGTACATGCTGACGGAGCTTTCACCGTTTCCTACCAGAATCTCCGGAAGCACGAACGTCCTTCCGCAAACAGACTTGCTGACCATGTCCCCTTCTTTCATCAGCCCTTGACGGCTCCGGCTGTCATGCCGCTGATGATCTTGTCATGCATGAAAGTATACACGATTATAGTCGGAAGCATGGTGATTACAATAGCTGCCAGCATACCGGTATAGTCTATGCTGAACTCAGTCTGGAAGTATTTGATTCCCAGCTGGATTGTCCTTGCCTTCTCCGAGATCGTCAGGATCATGGCATATGTGAACTCGTTCCAGCAGTAGATGAACACCAGTGTTCCGGCTGTGACAAGACCGGGCTTGGTCAGCGGGAAGATGATCTTTGTGAAACGCTGAAGGAACGAACATCCGTCTATTGTGGCGCTCTCCTCCAGCTCCTTGGGAATTGTGGACATGAAACCATGCACCAGGAAGATGGAAGTGGGCAGATTTATCGCGGTATATGTCAGGATCAGGGCACCGAGGGTGTCATACAGATGCAGGAAGTTGTTGATCTTCATGATCGGGACCATCAGTGCGATGATGGGGATCAGGACTCCCGAAAGCAGGAATGTAAGGATCAGGTTGTTCCCTCTGAACTTCTCTCTGGACAGAGCGAATGCGGACATTGCCGCAACAACAAGGTTCAGTGCAGTGGTGACAACGGCCACTATGATCGAATGCAGGAACATCCTCGGCAGATTGCTGATCGAGAACGCATTCCTGTAGTTCGAGAACTGCCAGACCTCAGGCAGTGCGAACGGGCTCTTGATGTTGAATTCAAGATTGGTCTTGAACGACGAGATCAGGATCCAGACAAGCGGAAGGATCATGAACAGCAGGAAGAAGCTCAGGAAGAACCACTTGAAGAACTTCGCAAGGATATCGACCGGTCCGAGTTTTTTTGTTGTATTCATTCCGATGCCTCCTTACTT
>JBGVBT010000134.1:0-6584 GCA_045225895.1 Sphaerochaetaceae bacterium | reverse complement strand
ACTGTCAGGCGGACAGAACCAGCTTCTGTGCATCGCCGGAATCCTTGCCATGAAGGGCAGGTGCATTATCCTTGACGAGGCCCTTTCCATGCTGGATCGCGGGAACCGCAGGATTGTTCTGGATCTGCTTCACAGGCTCAACAGGGAGAACGGCCTGACTGTGGTGATGACAAGTCAGGATACCGAAGACGCCCTGGATGCGGATCTGGTTGTTGTTCTGGATGGCGGAAAGGTTGTTGCATCCGGAAAACCTGAGGATGTCCTTCTTTCCAGGAAGGTTTTAGGCCTTGTTCCCGAAAGCTTTGCCTCGTCTGTGGCCTCCCTTCTCAGGGAACGGGGAGTGTCTGTCTCAGAAGGGGTGATTACGGAAGACGGTCTTCTCAAGGCTCTTTCCCGAAAGGGGGCTGTGGGATGATCCATGATGTGACTTTGGGCAGGTACTACAGGCAGAACTCGTTCCTGCACACTCTGGATCCAAGGACAAAGCTCTGTGGAGCTGTGTTCCTGATAGCAGGGATATTCATTTCATCGTCCGTGGTTTCCTGCATTTTCACAATGCTGTGCATTGCCGTTCTGCTTTGGCTTTCGCGGGTTCCCCTGCGCTACATGGTGCGAGGTCTTCTTCCGGTTTTCATATTTCTGGCCATCATAGCCGCACTGAACATCATCCTTGTCCCAAACGGGGTTTTCAGAGCCGTTCTGATCTGTCTGAGGGTTGTGGAGGTCATCTTTGCATCCAATCTCCTTTGTCTGAGCACCCGTCCCAGGGAGATATCCAACGGGGTAGAGACGGGACTTTCCTGGATGAGACGTTTCAGGATTCCTGTACACGATCTTGCCACCATAGTGTCGATCGCATTCACTTTCATTCCCATTCTTGCCGAGGAGGCAAGGCGCATTCTGGACGCACAGACCTCACGCGGTCTGGACATGAGAAAGGGTGGTCTTGTGAAAAAGGCAAAGGCTTCTGTCTCCGTGATAATCCCCATGTTCGTATCGGCCATGGAGAGGGCGGAGAACCTTGCGGTTGCCATGGACTCCCGCCTTTACGGATGCGGTGAGCCTACACGGCTGCACGCATTGAGATACTCATATGACGATGCGGCTGCCTATGTCTGCATCTTCACCTATCTTGTCGTTGTGATTCTGATGAAGGTGGGCAGGTTATGATTGAGCTCAGGAACGTTTCATTCGGCTATCCATCAGATGGCAGACAACCTGTGAAGGTGCTTGACGATGTCTCGTTTTCAATACACGACAATGATTTTGTAGGGATCACAGGAAAGATAGGCAGCGGAAAGACCACTTTGTGCAAGCTTCTGTGCGGACTTCTCAAGCCGTCTTCAGGACAGATACTGAAAGAAGGCAGGGTTGCCCTTGCAATGCAGTTCCCCGAAAGCCAGATCTTCGAGAGCACTGTCCTGAAGGATGTGATGTTCGGACCTCTGAACATGGGACTTCCCGAAGAACAGGCCCGTTCGGTTGCAGAGAAAAGTCTTGAATCCGTAGGACTTGACGGATCGTTCTTTGACCGCAATCCTTTGCGTCTTTCAGGCGGAGAGAAAAGGCGTGTTGCCCTTGCCGGAGTTCTTGCCTTGGATGCGGACATCTTTGTATTCGATGAGCCGGCAACAGGCCTGGATTCAAGATGGCATGACAGCCTTTTCGAACTTCTTCACAGGCTGAACGACAGCGGAAAGACAGTCATTATCGTAAGCCACAGCATCGACGACATAGCCGAAAACTGCAGGACTCTGGTTTACCTTGAGGATGGAAAGGTTGCGGACTTCGGAAATACAGCTGATGTTATTCCAAGACATCGCAGTCTTGAGACAAGGGCCATGGGCTTTGCAAGGCGTCTGGCTTCGGAAGGGATGGAGATAGATTACACCAGGGCCGTGACAAGGAAGGACCTTGCCGACCTGATAGCCTCCCGGATTCAATTCCAGGGCTGAACCTCGGATTCCACTTTCTGTCCTGTCTCAACGGCCTTCTGCATCAGAATCGCCGTATAGGCATCCTGCAGGGCTTCCTCAAGCGGATAGGGTGACAGGCCTCCTTTTGCGTACAGGGCCGTACGTTCCAGCATGGTCGCCATGGCAGTCTCGTCCTGAGCCAGGCCGCAGAGCCCGAATTCCGGCTCATAGATGTTTTTCCCTTCGAACCAGATTCCCGTGACCTCATCGATCAGTCGGAGGTTCGGATTGTCGTAAACGGTTCTGACCTTGCGAGTACTGACTTCGATCTGCGAGGAGACGGGCCTGTTCCCGACGTCAAGATAATGGACCGTGTTGTCTATGATCTCGCCGCGGACGCCCTGAAGACGAAGGGTGTTTTTCCTGATGGGGGAGCGGTACTGCTCGGAGTCGAAGTCGTAGAAGGCCACCTTGCCGTTTCTGAACTCGAATGTGGCCACGGTGCGTTTTTTCATGCCGACGTGCCCGTCGGTGAAGCTTTCGTATCGTGTCAGGGTCTCTGTTGTGGGGAATTCATAGGTCTTTGCCGTGATGTTGAACCGCTCTGACTGATGGAGTCCCAGAAGGGCCCTCATCAGACTGGCCCCGTGGTATTCGTGTGCAAGGGAGCAGTTCAGACAGTCCTTTTCCCCGAGGATTCCGCTTTCCGAGACGGAAAGAAGAGCTCTGTATATCGGGTAGAGTCGGTACTGCTCGTTGACAACAAGCCTGCACCCTTTTGTGTGAAGTTCCCAGAGCCTGTTCAGCATGGGAAGGTCAAGTGCCGCCGGGGTTTCCGAGAGGACACAGAAGCCGTTTTCAAGCCAGTGAACCGAGACTTCGGCAATTGATGCCTTGTTGACAACCACCACAACGACATCAGGTTTCATGGCCATGCATTCAGCTTCCGATGCCGTGGCGTAGATACCGTTTTCCTCAGCCATCCTGCGGGCCTTTTCCTCTGTCCTGCAGAGCATGGCGCATAATTCGAAGCGCTCAGGCAGTGCCTTTGCAATCCTCACATAGTAGAGAGATCTCCACCCGGATCCTACAATGATGAATCTTGTTTTCCCCATACCTCACAAGATATCAGAGCCTCCGGTTCTGTCAATAGAGGTTGCATCATGCTCTCAGTCTTTCCAGTCGAGGGTGAAGAAATCGTCGGAAACCGAGAGGTGGACCTTCTCGCCCATGAGAAGGGGATAGTTGATGTCATAGTGGCCTCAACAGAGCAGCAGTTTACACCGGGCACCAATGTGGATGTCAGATTCGCATTCATAAAGACCCAGAAAAACTGATAAAACATGATCTTTGTCATTCGGGACAGCTGCGGAAGCAAGCGGCGGTCCCGTTTTTTATTATTCCTGAAACCGTGATTTGCGAACCACGTCTTTTGCTGTATAGTTGAATCATGGATTACACAAGGGAAAGGCAGGAGGCCATTGAAGCCGGAGAGCGGGCGCTTCTGTCGTTGAGGGAGGCCCGTTCTCAGCTTTCTGGAGCAAGGGGTCTGGGTATCTGGGATATCCTTGGAGGCGGATCGTTCGTCTCACTGTTCAAGCACATGAAGATCGACCGTGCCCGTCAGGCCATCGACCGTGCCCGCTATGACCTGCAGCGTTTCAGCCGCGAGCTTCAGGACATCCGCATGGACATCGACATAGACATCGGGGGATTCCTGACGGCGTTCGACCTGATGGACAATTTCTTTGCGGACATCATGGTCCAGTCCCGGATCTCCGATGCGGCGAGAAGGATCGATGATGCGATCTGCGAGGTGGAGGACTGCCTCAGGCGCATATGAGCGATATCTACGACTACATTGAGGAAAAAGGGGACAGTCCGTTCTCGGAAGAGGCCTTCAACGAGGTTGATGCCCTGGTGTTCGCCTGGCTTTCCTATTTCGAGATAGAGAAGCTGGAGGATGCGGGCGTGCAGTGCCGCGGATTGAACCTTTCCGACCTTGTCAAAAAGTCCGAGGAGGTCCTTGGCGAGTTCAGACGGCCCGACAAGCTGGTCAAGCTTGTGTCTACGGTCACAGGTGCCTGGATGCTCAGCAAGGCCGCGCAGAAACGCAGATACTCCGATGTGGTCATAGGGGATTTCAAGACAATATTCGACCCGCAGAACAGCATTCAGTTCTCTGCAACCTCTTACGAAATAGGCTCGGACATAAAAGTTGTTGCATATAGGGGAACTGACACTTCCGTGGCCGGTTGGAAGGAGGACTGCCTGACCAGTTTCAGCAAGGTTGTCCCTTCCCAGGCTCTTGCACTGAAGTATCTGAATTCCTGTCATCCGTCAAGGCGGAAAATCATTCTTGCAGGGCATTCGAAGGGTGGCAACCTTGCCATCTATGCCGCGGTAAAGAGCAACCAGAGGATAGTACGCAAGATAAAGGACATCTACAATTTCGATGGTCCTGGTTTCTGTTTCGACATAAGAAACACAAAGAATTATCCGATAATCCAGAGCAACATCCATTCGTTCATACCCGGTTCCTCGATTGTTGGAATGCTTCTGAACCACATGGATGACTATACGATAGTCTCAAGCTCCAATGTGGGGATAATGCAGCACTACGCGTTCTACTGGAAGATAGAGGACGGAAAGTTTGTCTCGCAGAAGAAGTTGAGCGCATCCAGCCGCTCGATGGAGCAGGCTGTCAGACAGTGGCTGCAGGGGCTTTCCTTCGAGGCCAGAAAGAACTTCGTGGAGACGGTTTTCTCGGTTTTCGAGGATGCCGGAATTGAGGATTTCAACGCCCTTTCGGCCGCCGGATTCATGAAGATGCGCGAGATTTTCTCCCAGATGAAGAGCCTTGACGAGAAGACCCGGAGCATGGTCAAGTCCTTCTTCGGCGTTCTGATGAAAGCATACCGGAAGGAGCTTAAGGTCTCTGCCGCGGATACCTACGGAAAGATGAAGGACAGGTTCGCAGACACCGTGTCATCTGCAGCTGAGACCTACGGCAAGGTCAAGGAAAAGATAGTCGACAAAGTGAAATTCCGATGACGGATTTTCAATCTTTCTTCAATCTTGCGGATGTCAGATTGATACGTTAAGGTGGTGAATCATGAGAGTTCTTCTGGCAGAAGATGAAAAACGCATGGCATCCGCTCTGGTTGCGATATTGAAGCAGGAGAAATACGATGTGGACCAAGTGGCCGACGGAGAGTCCGCCCTTGATGCATTGGAAAGCGGTGTCTATGACATTGCGGTTCTGGATGTGATGATGCCTTATCTGAACGGGTTCGATGTTGCACGCAAGGCAAGATGTGCCGGAATCCGTACTTCCATTCTCATGCTCACGGCCAGAAGCCAGGTGGATGACAAGGTCCAGGGCCTGGACAGCGGCGCTGACGACTATCTTACAAAACCGTTCGACACCAAGGAGCTTCTGGCCAGGCTGCGGGCTCTGGTGCGAAGGAAGACAAATCCGGATATGAGGGACGGAGAGCTTCATTTCGGGGATCTGGCGCTGAACGTGTCCACGGCCACACTGTCGTGCGTTGCCACGGGACAGAGCATCAGACTGGGAGAGAAGGAGCTCAGGATTCTGGAATACATGCTGGCAAACTGCGGGCAGATAATAACGCGAGAACAGCTTGCCGTGAAAATCTGGGGTTTCGAGAATGAGGCGGAATACAACAACGTCGAGGTCTACATGTCCTTCACCCGTAAGAAACTGGCATTTGTCGGTTCAAAGGTGGAGATAAAGGCTGTGCGCGGACTGGGCTACGAGATGAGGGAAAAAGATGTTTAGAAGAACCAGAAGAAGAATAATCATTTCTATAATGGGATCCCTCAGTCTTCTGTTCGTCATCACGCTGTCGGTGATTCTTTTTGCAAGCTCCCGTCAGATGCTGAGGGAGAACCTGGAAAAGCTGGAGCGATACTCCGACAGATATCTTCTTGAAAGCCAGAAAAACGGCATGAACCCTCCGGATTCCGGCAATCCCGGTCCCGGCAATCCGGGTTCCGGAAATCATTTACCTCCGGAGCCGAGGCCGGATGACGGAACCCCTCCGGACTACCGGCTTTCCGTTTTCTATTCCGTGGCTTTTTCCAACGACAACAAGGTTCTGGAGGTTGAAAACGGAGACAATGACCTGTATGGGGAAGATGAGCTTGTCAGTCTTGCCGCGGAACTGCTCGGCAGGAACAGAAAAAGCGGCCGCACCGGCGAACTTGTCTATCTTGTGAGCAGCCGTCCGGGCTATACCCTTGTGGCCTTTCTGGACAATACCACGGCAAACAGCAGCATGAAGGTGCTAATCGGCAATTACATCGTCGTAGGTGCCGTTGCCATGCTCGTTCTGTTTGCAATCTCGCTATTCCTTGCCGGGCGGATAGTCAGACCTCTTGAGGAGAACGACCGCAGGCAGAAACAGTTCATCTCCGATGCCAGCCACGAGCTCAAGACCCCGGTTTCGGTAATTAATGCCAACACTGAGATTCTGGACAGGGAAATCGGAGAGAACGAATGGCTGTCCAACATCAGGTATGAAAGCGAGAGAATGGGCATGCTTCTGAAGCAGCTTCTAGATCTTTCCAGGGCAGAGAGCGCTTCAGTTCCGATGGAAAAGATGGATCTTTCCTCTACAGTTGCAGGCGATACTCTTGCGC
>JBGVBT010000133.1:0-4184 GCA_045225895.1 Sphaerochaetaceae bacterium | reverse complement strand
GTCAGTCCCATGGTCCTCTTGTGGGAGACCATAAGGTCGCTTCCGCCTGCAAGGGGAATCACATCGACTTTGGCTTTGATCTCAAGGGCCTCCTTGAGGGTCTTCGGCATGTAGCACTTCAGCTCTTCCATATGGCACCTCCCCTCTTTGCGGCAAGATGGATGCTCTCGACTATCAGATCGTAGCCCGTGCATCTGCAGATGTTGCCGCTGATTCCGAGTCTGATCTCGTCGTCGGTCGGATCAGGATTGTTCGAAAGCAGATAGTATGCTGCAATCACCATTCCGGGGATGCAGTATCCGCACTGGACGGCGCCGCCGTCTGCAAAGGCATCAACGATGATCTTTCCCTTCTCAGTTGCGCTCACACCCTCGATTGTCATTATCTCCTGGCCGTCTGCCGCACCGATCGGGATGATGCAGCTTGTGACCATCTTTCCGTTGAACAGGACGGAACATGCTCCGCACTCGCCCTCGCTGCAGCCTTCCTTGACACCCTTGCAGTCGAAATCCTCGCGAAGGACATCAATAAGACGTCTGAGCGGATCTGTGGTCAGAGCCACGTCCTTTCCGTTTAATCTGAAACAGATTCTGGTTTCCATCAGCGAACCTCCTGAAGCTCTGACTTGAGGTCAGTGCCGTGCAGCATGTAGGTCATGACTTCCTCTGTCGGAAGCGGAATGCTGCTGATTCTCTTTCCTATGGCCTTTGAAACCGCATCGATATAGGCTGCGGCACTTCCGTTGAAGACCAGCTCTCCCATTCCCTTGGCTCCGAACGGACCCCACTGGTACGGGTTCTCCACGAAGTAGACACCCTGTTTCGGGAAATCCATGGATGTCGGGATGATGTAGTCGCTCATGGAAGTCTGCTTGAAATGACCGCCTATGTTCTGCATGACCTCTGTGGATCCCCAGCCAAGGCCCTGGATCACGCCACCGTTGACCTGTCCGTGGACAATCCTCTCGTCGATCAGATGTCCGCAGTCATGGCTTGACCAGATGCCCTTTGTGGTGATCTCAGCGGTACACGGGTCAACCTCGACCTCGACTGCGCAGACGCCCCAGCCGTAGCCAAGGTACGCATAGCCCTGGAATGTGCTCTGGTCCCACGGGAATCCCTCGGGATGCTCGTAGTGGGTCTCGACGGTGAAGTCCTCTTCCTTGTCGTAACGGGGCTTCATAAGGTTGGCGGCCCTCTCGACAAGCTCTCCGACGATCATCGTGGATCTGGATGCGGCCGTCGGTCCCGAATCAGGAACGCGGGAGGTGTCCGGATCCCTGAAGATGACCTTCTCCATGGGGATCTCCAGCACATGTGCAGCGATCTTTGGAAGGATGGTGTGGAAGCCCTGGCCCATCTCGGTCTGGCTGCAGAGAATCTCGACTTCTCCGTTTGCGAACTTGTGAAGCTGGCAGCGGGCCTTGATGATCGCCTGCTCTCCGTTTCCGGTGAAGGCTCCTCCGTGATTGTAGAACGAGATTCCGATACCTCTTCCGCTGCCCCACTTGTACTCGCGCGCCTTCCTCTCGTAGTCCGATGCCTTCATGACCTGTTCCAGCATCTCCGGAATCATGACGCGCTCGACGACCTTTCCGTTCGTACTTGTTGTGTCGCCCTGCTTGATGAAGTATCTTCTCTTGTACTCAAGCGGGTCCAGGCCCTGCATCTCGGCCAGGTGGCAGAGGTGGGTCTCCACGGCGAACAGTGTCTGGGGAGCTCCGAATCCGCGGAATGCGCAGCTCGGGAACGTGTTGGTGGCAACACCCAGACCGACGCTTCTGATGTTCGGGAAGCTGTAGCATCCGGTGACATGGAAGCATCCTCTCTGGAGGACGACGAACGACGAGGCGAGATAGCCTCCGACGTTGTAGCACACGGTGCTGTCCATGGCAATGATGTTTCCGTCCTTGTCCAGACCGGTCTTGAATACGACCTTGGAAGGATGTCTCTTGACGGAGTTCTCGATGTCCTCCTCTCTGTCGAAGAACATCTTCACACCCTTCTTCATCACGTAAGCCGCGACAAGAAGAGGTCCGCAGACGACATCCGGGAAGTGCTCCTTGCCTCCGAACGCACCGCCGGTGGTTGTCTGTCTGACAATCACCTTGTCCGGTGTGAGGTTCAGAAGCGGAGATATGGATTTTGCAATGTAGAACGGGCACTGTGCCGAGGCGTAGACCACATAATGGTCTCCCTCCGGAATGCAGCAGGCTCCGTTGGTCTCAAGGTAGACATGCTCCTGGAATCCGGTCTCAACCGTCTCGGTGACGATCTTCGCGGCCTTCTTGAATGCTGCATCGACATCGCCCACGTTCAACGAGAGCCTGCAGTGGATGTTGTCGCTGTTCACAAAGGCTCCGCCCTTGCACTCAAGACCTTCGTCGATCGTGACGGCGGGAGTCATCTCCTCGTAGTCGATCACGATCTTCTGCTTCAGGTCCTCGACCTTGGTTCTGTCCGGACCGACGAGGATACCGATTGTCTCACCGACATATCTGACCTCATCCTCGGCAAAACACTTCCAGTCCGTGGCGATCATGTGCAGATAGTTGTGTCCGCCCTCCGGAATGTCCTTGTATGTGACAAACCTGTAACCTTCGGGCAGATCGGGAAGATGAATCGCCTTGATCTTTCCTCTGGGGATACCGGAACGTACCAGACGGCCCCACAGACAGTCATCAAACGAGTAGTCGGATACGTATTTTATTGTACCTTCACTCTTTGAGACAGCGTCGACACGTCTGACAGCCTTTGAAATGTCGCAAGCTACCATTGTATTTCTCCTTGAATAATCGCTTTCCCTCTAACACACACAAGCCGCAGAATCCCTTCTGCGGCCCATGATCACAATACCCTTTCCCTATCTAACTATACCACTGGTACCTGTAGGAGGCAACTTATCAGTTCTTTCCCACAGTTTCTTGGCAACTTCGGCCGCCTTGGCATAGATCTCCTTCTCGTCGAAGTCGAACTGACGGTTCTCCATGAGGAGCTTTCCGTTGACGAACACGGACTCGACGCAGTTGCTGCTCATGCCCCAGACGAAGTGTCCGGCGGCGTTCTCCTTGAGAAGCGGTGTCGGGTTCTGATAGGACAGGATGTCCAGATCGGCCTTGTAGCCGGCCTCGATTCGTCCGAACTTCTCGCCCTTGAAGTACTTCTCAAGGAACTTGTTGGCGTTGGTCAGGGCTCTCATGTAGTCTCCCGGCCAGTACGGTCCCTTGGCGTCGCGGTTCTTGAAGAATGCGATCTTGCACTCCTCGAACATGTTGCTTCCGCATCCGTCAGTTCCCATGATCAGGTTCCTGATCTTTGGCAGGTACTTCGGATATCCCACCTCGTTGTTCATGTTGCTCCTGGGGTTGTGGGCCAGGAAGCATCCTCTCTCGTTGAGAAGGTCGACCTCATGCTCGTTCAGGTAGATTCCGTGGACCAGAAGCGTCTTGTCGTCAAGAAGGCCGTGCCTGTCCAGACGGTCCACAATGTCCTGGTTGTAGAAGTGATGTGACCAGACGCTGTCGTACTCGCCTTCGGCCACATGGAGGTGCATTCCCCTGCCGGTTGTCTTTGCCGACTCGGCCAGGAGCTCCATGCCTTCCTCCGGAATGGTGAACGGAGCATGACCTCCGACCATTGCCTCGCAGAGCACGTACTCACCCTTAGCCTTTCTGGAATCGACTTCCTTTGCAAAGCGGATGCCTTCTTCGACGCCCTCGCGGATCTCCTTCATACCGTAGTTGCGGTCCGTGATACCGTAGGCGACAATGCCTCTGACTCCGAACTTCTCCATCCCCTTTGCTATTGTCGAAAGGCTTCCGTTGATGTAGTTCGGACTCTCATGATGGTCTATGCATGCAGTTGTTCCGTTCTTTATCGCATCAAGCGTGCAGATCAGGGAACTGAAGTACAGAGACTCCTCGTCCAGAGCACGGTCGATTCTCCACCACCATTCCTTGAGGGTCTGGATCAGGTCGGTCTGGGGACCGGCCGAGATCATCATTCCGCGGCTCAGGCCGCTGTAGTAGTGGTGGTGTCCGCAGATCATGCCGGGAATGACGGTCTTGCCGTCACCCTCGATGACCTTGTCGGCTTTGATTCCTTCGGCCGCGTTCTTTCCCACCTTGAATATCTTGTCATCCTTGATGACCACATCCACACCGTTGAGAACCTCCACGGGCTCCA
>JBGVBT010000132.1:0-16248 GCA_045225895.1 Sphaerochaetaceae bacterium | reverse complement strand
CCAGTAGTCTGCCAGATCGACCTCACCCTTGGAAACGTTTCTGAGGATGATGGACAGCGTTCCGCTCAGGACACCAGAGAACGAGTCGTACTGGTCTGCTGTCACCTTCTTCTTGTCATAGCCGTCGAGCGTCACGACTATGATGATGTCATAACCTTCCATGACCGCCCTGTGGACTATGTAGTTGCTCACCAGTCCTCCGTCCATGAAGACATTTCCGTTATCCTTCACAGGTTCGAACACGACGGGGATGCTCATGCTCGCCCTCATTGCAGTAAGGAGGTTGCCGTCTCTGAAGATGTGCTCGTCACCCGTGACCATGTCGGCCGCGTTGCACTCGAAAGGAACCACCAGATCCGTGTCGAAGTTGATGTCATCAGGAATGTTTCCGATGCACTGCGTAAGGAAATTGAGTACCTGATAGTCATCGATCAGTCCGGAAACTCCGCCGATACCCTGTCCCAGGGATATCGAAATGATATTGTCCGAATTGTACTCAAATGGTTCGGGAACGGCTCTGTAACCGGAGCTGTCAAAGACGGTGAACAGGTTCGAGAGATCGTTTTCCGAGACTATCTCGATCATCTCCTTGGGACTGAGTCCAGCACAGTAAAGACCGCCGATCAGAGCTCCCATGCTGGTTCCGAATACCTTGTCGATGGGGATTCCGTACCGCTCGAGCTCCGCTATGATGGGGATGTGTGCAATTCCCTTTGCTCCGCCACCGGAAAGAACCAGTGCAACATGAGGTCTTCCGATGGCCGGAAGCTCGGTCATCTGGCTCATGTAGTACTCCTCGAGCGCCTTCTGGACATCCTCAAGGGTGACAGGGTGGCTTCCTGTCGCAAAACTGCCTTCATTGGCACCCACTTCCAATTCCACAGTAACACCTGCGGGCGTCTCATCTGCGAAGACAGCGCAGAGAGCAATTGAAAAAAACAAAAACAGAGCAAGAACCTTTTTCATTCCTAACCCCTCCCGGAAACAGCTTAACTAGGTTTAATGGTAGTATATCCGACGTTTTTTTCAAACATTTTTTCACATAACCGGGGGACTAGTTAATACTGACGATTGCCTTTTTCAGACGGCGAGATTATAGTTCATCCGAAGAAGGTCAATCGCATGAATTCCAATTTCAAAAAAACCGTTATCGTTCTGCTTCTTGCACTGTCATCCATCGTCGCCGTTTTCGCAAATCCGTCTGCTGAGATCCGTCTCGGAGTCCTCAAGGGCCCCACGGGAATAGGTGCCAGCAAGCTTCTCGCAGACAATGATGAAGGCAAGACAATAAGCAAGTATTCAGTGACAATCCTCGCCGAGGCCACGGACATGATTGCCCAGGTCGCGGCAGGCCAGATAGATATCGCCGCCATTCCGACCAACGCCGCCGCTTCCCTCTACAACAAGACCGGCGGAGAGGTCAGGATCGCAGCCCTGAACACCGCAGGTGTCCTCTACGTCCTTGAGAAGGGCAACAGCGTCCAGACAGTCAGCGACCTCAGGGGCCGCACAATCTACGCCGTAGGCCAGGGCTCCAACCCCGAGTATGCCCTCAGATACATCCTCTCAGGCAACGGAATCGATCCCGACAAGGATGTCGAGATCGTCTTCATGGACAGCGCCGAGCTCACCACCAGGGCAGCTGCCGGCACGATCGATGTCTGCATGCTTCCCGTTCCGGCCGTGACCACCGTCCTGATCAAGAACCCCGAGATGAGAAGGGCCCTGGACATGAGCGCCGAATGGGACAAGCTGGGAACCGGAAGCATCCTCACAATGGGATGCGTCGTGGTCTCCAAGTCATTCCTCAAGGAGAATCCCCTTTCGGTCATGACATTCATCGACGAGTACGGCAAGTCGATAGACTATGTGAAGAACAACCCCAAGGAAGCCGGCGAGTTGTGTGCGAAATACGGCATCGTTCCGGCCGCAGCCATTGCAACCAAGGCCATTCCTGACTGCAACCTGATCTTCGTGACAGGTGATGCCGTCAGACCGGCTCTGGAAGGCTATCTCAAGGTTCTGTTCGACTCCAACCCCAAGGCAGTCGGCGGCAAGATGCCGGGAGCCGATTTCTACACCGTGAAGGACTGAGATGGATAGGACCTGTCCGGAAAACAGAGAGAAGACCTCACGCATCGCCTGGCGCAAGGCCCTTGCCGTCCTTTTCTGGGTCGGCATCTGGCAGCTTGCGTCCATGGCGGTGGGAAAGGACCTGATCCTTCCAGGACCGGTCTCCGTCATCAGGGCACTGGCACATCTTGTGGTCCGGGGCAGCTTCTGGACTAGCATCGTCCTCACCATGCTCAGAATAATGCTCGGCTATGCCATAGGAGTTACGGCAGGATGTCAGCTCGCCCTTGCTTGCTGCGCATCCAAAGGTCTGGACACCCTGCTCTCTCCCATTGTCAGGATGATCCGCGCAACCCCGGTTGCCTCGTTCATAATCCTTGCCATGCTGTGGATGAGCAAGGGCGGAGTCCCCGTCCTGATGGCTGCATTCATGGCAACTCCCGTGGTCTGGGCGAACCTTGTAGAAGGCTACAGAAGCCGTGACATGAAGCTCAACGAGATGGCGCTGGCATACCGTCTGGGACAGTGGAAGACACTGCGCTTCGTCACCGTTCCGGCCCTGATGCCGGCACTCAAGGCATCGTGCCTAACAGCCCTTGGCTTTGCATGGAAATCAGGGATAGCCGCCGAGGTCCTGAGTCAGCCCAGGACATCGATCGGCGCCAACATCTACTACTCGAAAGTCTATCTGGAGACCCCGGAGCTCTTTGCCTGGACAGCCTCCGTGATAGTGCTGAGTTTCCTGCTTGAGACAGTTGTGAAAAAGCTGCTGGCCAGGCAGCGCGGAGGTGAGAATGAAGATTGAGAACCTCCGCTTCTCCTACTTTGACAACGGCACGGAGAATAACATCTTCAATGGCCTGAATCTGCAAAGTGATTCAGGAATAATCTGTCTGATGGGCCCTTCAGGCTGCGGAAAGACAACTTTGCTCCATATCATAGCAGGCCTGATCAGGCCCTGCGGCGGCACGGTTTCCGACTTCCCCTCAAACTGCAGCGTCATGTTCCAGGAAGACAGGCTTCTTCCCTGGCTGAACGCCTGGGCGAACGTTGCCCTGGTGGACAAGGACAGACGCAACCTTCGCAGGAACCCGCAGACAACAGACAAGGCATCTTCCGTCTTGAAAGAGGTCGGAATAGACCCTGAGATGCCCATCTCCAGCATGTCCGGAGGAATGAAGCGTCGCGTGGCCCTGGCCCGTGCCCTTGCATTCGAATCCGAAGCCCTTATCCTCGACGAACCCTTCAAGGGCCTTGACGAGGACCTGATGGTCAGGTGCGCCGCCCTGGTGAAGGCCCAGGGGAAACCCGTTCTGGTCTCCACCCACTCCGAGGCCGAGGCCAAGGCCCTGGAAGCGCGGATAATCCGACTGTCGTAACACAATCCTCTTATATCGGCCGCGCATAAATCCTTGACGGGACACATTGCTATGTTACAATGACTAAAAATCCTTTCAATCCGAGGTGATCGTTTTGACTATTGCCGATATGGTTTCTGTTTTGAATGCAAAGGTTCTGATTGGGGCAGACAAACTCGACACGCCGGTGTACACGGCCTGTTGTTCGGATCTGATGAGCGACGTTCTTGCGTTCGTGGATGAGAAGACGGTGCTGATCACGGGTCTTACGAATCCGCACGTTGTGCGTACCAGCGAGATGCTGGACCTCAAGTGCATCGTGTTCGCCAGGGGAAAGATCCCCACGGACGACATCCTCGAGAGCGCTGACGAGCAGGGTCTTGTGGTGCTGGCCACCAAGCAGACCGCTTTCTCCACCTGCGGAATGCTCTACGAGATGGGAATGCGCGGTGTTCCTGTTCCCGAAAACTGGAACCAGGAGGCCAAGTGAGCATGGAACTCATGTATTCAGGGTCCTACCATGTGGAGAAGGCTGACTATTCCAGCGCAGGACGCGTGTCTGCGGCCATCAAGCGCCAGTTGAAGCAGATCGGCGTCAGCGGCGATGTCCTCAGGCGCGTCGCCGTGGCATCGTACGAGGTTGAGCTGAACCTGGTCATCCACTCCCTTGGAGGAGAGATGACCCTCAACGTCTATCCGGACTGTGTCCAGCTGATCTCCGCAGACGTAGGACCGGGAATACCGGACCTGTCCCTGGCAATGAAGGAAGGTTATTCAACCGCGAACGAGACGGCCCGCTCCCTGGGCTTCGGAGCCGGAATGGGGCTGCCGAACATGAAGCGCAACGCGGATGATTTCGATATTGAAAGCACTGTGGGTGTCGGAACGACAATCACCATGGGTTTCCACCTGACCTGATGTCCGGCGGAACTGTGAGGTAGAAGATATGGCAGATATGGAAGAGAGACCGTATCACTCCGTACGGCTTGCAAAGGAACTGTGCAAAGGCTGTACCAACTGTTTGAAACACTGCCCGACGGAGGCGATTCGCGTCCGTGGCGGCAGAGCTCATATACTGGACACCCACTGCATCGACTGCGGTGAGTGCATCCGCGTGTGCGAGAACCATGCAAAAGTCGCCGTCACCGACCCGATGAGCATGATAAAGGAGTTCAAGTACGCCATCGCACTTCCTGCCCCTTCCCTCTACGGGCAGTTCCGCGGCCTGCAGAATCCGGAGTATGTGATCGAGGCCCTGCGCTGCATAGGCTTCGCAGACGTGTACGAGGTTGCCCGCGGCGCCGATGTTGTCACCCGTGCGATACGCGAGAAGCTCAAGCAGCCCGACCTTCCCAAACCGCTGATCTCATCGGCCTGCCCTGCCGTGGTGCGTCTGATCCAGGTCCGCTTCCCGGACCTTCTGGAGAACATCGTGGACATCCGCCAGCCCATGGAGGTAGCGGCCACAATCGCCAAGGCAGAGTTCGTCAAGAAGAACAACTGCTCGCCTGATGATGTGGGATGCTTCTTCATCACCCCTTGCCCTGCCAAGATGACTGCAATCCGCCGCCCGCTGGGACAGAAGAAGACCGGCGTGGACGGTGCCATCTCCATCCTTGAGCTCTACGGACAGCTTCTGCCATATGTGGAGCGCATGATGAGCGACCCGTCCTACAGGCCCGCCACCAAGTACGGCGTGGCATGGTCCACATCCGACGGCGAGGCAAACGCCGTGTGCCCGGGCAACAGCCTCTCGGTGGACGGAATAAACAACGTCATCAGGGTCCTCGAGGAGGTTGAGAACTACAAGCTCACCGACCTGACCTACTTCGAGGGCAACGCCTGCCTCGGCGGCTGCGTGGGCGGCCCGCTGACATTCGAGAACAACTACGTGGCCAAGAACACCATCCGCCAGATGGTGAACCAGATGCCGGAGATCCATCCCGACAGGGACGTTCCGACATCCATTCTGAACAAATATCCAACCAAGAACGACGAGGAGATCCTTCCCCGCGACGCCATAAAGCTGGACGAGAACATGTCCGTGGCCATGAAGAAGATGATGCTGATGAACGAGATCATCGAACGTCTTCCGGGCTACGACTGCGGATCCTGCGGATCGCCGACCTGCAGGACCTTCGCCGAGGACATCGTACGCGGCTACTGCACCGAGATGGACTGCATCCACATCATGAGGGACAGACTGAAGATCATGGCCCAGCAGATGGTGGAGATCGCCCAGACGGAGCGCTCGTAACCGGATTTCAGGAGGAAAGAAATGCTTGTATCGGACCTTATTCCGTTGATCGAGGCCAAGAACCTCACCCCATCGGTTTCCGCTGACCGCGAGGTCACATGCGGATATGTCTGCGACCTTCTCAGCTGGGTCATGTCCCACGGAGACAGCGGAATGGCATGGGTGACAGTCCAGACGCATCTGAACGTCATTGCCGTAGCGGTCCTTTCCGAGATGGCCTGCGTGATCCTGCCCGAAGGCATAGACATGGAGCAGGAAAGCCTGGACAAGGCGGTCCAGGAGGGCATGGTGGTCCTCCAGTCTCCGCTGACGGCCTTCGATATCTGCGGCAGGATGGCCGCCAAGGGCGTAGCCGCCCAGAACTGAGCCGTCAGGCATGGCAGAGCTCTTTTCCGACCTCCATATCCATTCATGCCTTTCCCCGTGCGCCAATGACGACATGACGCCTGCCAACATCTGCGGCATGGCTGCGATCAAAGGCCTGCAGATGATTGCGGTCACAGACCACAACACTGCAAGAAATCTTCCCACCGTAAAGAAATGCTGTGATGCGTACGGGCTTCTGATGATTCCCGGAATGGAGATCACCACAAAGGAGGAAGTCCATCTTCTGGGGTACTTCGAGACGGTGGAGGAGGCCCTGGATTTCTCCGGATTCCTCCGCCAGCACCTACCCGGGAAAAAGAACAAGCCCCAGTTCTTCGGGAACCAGCTCGTCATGGACGAGGACGACAACGTCATTGCCGAGGAGGACGCCCTTCTGATAGGAGCCACCGACCTGCGTCTTTCCGAACTGGTGCAGATTATCCGCGACCGCGGCGGAGTCCCCGTCCCCGCCCACATCAACCGCGGCTCCAACGGCCTTCTGATAAACCTGGGCTTCATGCCCGAGGAACTGAAGTTCACCGCCGTGGAGGTGTCGCGCTCCCTGCCCTGTCCCCATACGCCCCAGGTGGGCAAGGTGATCCTCCACTCCTCCGATGCCCACTATCTGGGCGACATCTTCGAGCCGGAGGTAACGACAACTCTTTACGAGCCCACCTCAAAAGCCTTTCTGGAACTGCTCAGAAATGGCTCCCAGACACTCTGAAAACCCAAAAAAACGTATACATTACTGACTCATATATGGTAGTATAAGAATCGGCCGTTTGCGGCCAATCGGTTATTTTACTAGGAAAGGAGAATCTCATGGATCAGTCCAAGGAGAAGTTTGCTCAGCTGCAGGAGCTCATTGATTCTCTCAAGAATCAGCCAGGTGCCCTGATGCCTGTTTTGCAGGGAGCACAGGGTATTTTTGGATGTGTTTCGGAAGATGTGCAGAAGTTCATCGCAGAGGGTCTTGGAGTGACGCTCAGCGAGGTCTACGGAGTTGCCACTTTCTACGCACAGTTTTCACTGCATCCGAAAGGAAAGTATCTCATCAGCGTCTGTCTGGGTACTGCCTGCTATGTCAAGGGAAGTCAGACGATTCTTGACAAGCTTTCGGAAGTTCTGGAGATCCCGGTCGGAGGAACCACTCCGGATGGGAAGTTCACATTGGAAGCCACACGTTGTCTTGGAGCCTGTGGTCTGGCACCTGTCATGATGATCAACGGAGAGGTCTACGGACGTCTTACACCGGATGTCATCCCCGGAATCATCGAGAAGTACAGGGCCAAGGAAGACTGAGGACAACGGATGAAGGAAATCGCCCTGCATTTGCTGGACATTGTTCAGAACAGTGTGAGAGCAGGTGCTTCGCATGTCGACATCCGTTTTCTGCTCGGGGCGGACGGCGTACTAGAGATGGGAGTCAGGGATGACGGTTGCGGTATGTCACCGGAACTGCTCGCCCGTGTACGGAGTCCTTTTACGACAACCAGGACCACCAGGAAGGTCGGACTGGGAATCCCGCTTCTTATGCAGAATGCCATGCAGTCAGGAGGGCATGTGGACCTTGAGAGCGAGGAAGGGAAAGGCACCGAGATCGTTGCCTATTTCGTGACCAGCTCCATCGACTGTCTGCCGCTTGGCGATCTGGCGTCCACCATGGCGTCCATCATAATGGGAAGCCCGGACAAACCCGAGTTTTCCATCCGTTGCGCTTCACCTGCCGGAGAGATGTCCTTCTCGACCGAGACAATCAGGCCGATGCTTGAAGGAGTTTCCCTCTCGGAGCCGGGAGTCGTGCAATGGATCAAGGAATCCCTTGAAGAAGAAATTGAACCTATAATGGGAGGAATCATGAAATGAAAACAATGGCAGAACTTGAAGCGATCCGCAAAGCGACGCTTTCCCGCATCAATCTGCGTACAGATGAAAAGGGCGAGACTACTCGTGTCGTGATTGGTATGGCTACCTGTGGTATTGCCGCCGGTGCCCGTCCTGTCATGCTGTCCTTCATGGAAGAAATCGAGAAGCGTCAGCTGGCCCATGTTCAGATCTCACAGACCGGTTGTATCGGAATGTGCCGTCTGGAGCCGATGGTGGATGTCATTCTGCCCGGCAAGGAAAAGGTCACATATGTCCACGTCAAGCCTGAGATGGTTCCGCGCATCGTCGCAGAGCACATCGTCAACGGCCGCCCGGTAGAAGAGTACACAATCGGCGCAGCCGAGAAGAACTGAGGCGGAGGTAAGAATGGATATTTATCGCGCGCATGTGCTGGTCTGCGGTGGTACCGGATGTACATCCTCCGGTTCTGCAACGCTGATCGAGCGTTTTAATGAGAAAATCAAGGAAAACGGTCTTGATAAGGAAGTCAAAGTCATCCGCACCGGATGTTTCGGACTCTGCGAGGCCGGTCCTGTCGTCATCGTCTATCCGGAAGGCACATTCTACAGCCGTGTAAAGCCGGAGAACGTCGATGAAATCGTAACCGAGCATCTGCTCAAGGGCCGCAAGGTCGAGCATCTGGTCTACACCGACCATGCCACACACGAGCAGAATGCATCGAAGTCTCTCGAGGACATCGGATTCTACAAGCACCAGATGCGTGTCGCACTGCGCAACTGCGGTGTCATCGATCCCGAGAACATCGACGAGTATCTTGCAATGGACGGATACAAGGCCCTTGAGAAGGTCCTCACCAAGATGACACGTGAAGAGGTCATCGACGAGGTCCTCAAGTCAGGTCTCCGCGGACGCGGCGGCGGAGGATTCCCCACCGGTCTGAAGTGGAAGTTCACCTACAACAGCGTGGCCGACCAGAAGTATGTCGCCTGTAACGCCGACGAAGGAGACCCGGGCGCATTCATGGACAGATCCATCCTGGAAGGTGACCCGCACGCAATCATCGAGGCGATGGCAATCGCCGGTTACGCCATCGGTGCAAGCGAAGGCTACATCTATGTCCGTGCAGAGTACCCGATCGCAGTCAAGCGTCTGACCATCGCCGCCGCCCAGGCCCGTGAGTACGGTCTGCTTGGCAAGAACATCTTCGGAACAGACTTCTGCTTCGACATCAACATCCGCCTTGGCGCCGGTGCATTCGTCTGCGGTGAGGAAACCGCTCTCATGCACTCAATCGAAGGCAAGCGCGGAGAGCCGACAACCCGTCCGCCGTTCCCGGCAGTCCGCGGTCTGTTCGGCAAGCCGACAATGCTCAACAACGTCGAGACATATGCAAACATCCCGCAGATCATCCTCAAGGGTGCCGCATGGTTCAGCTCCATCGGAACCGAGAAGTCCAAGGGAACAAAGGTCTTCGCTCTCGGCGGAAAGATCAACAACACAGGTCTTGTCGAGGTTCCGATGGGTACCACCCTGCGCACCATCATCTATGATGTCGGCGGCGGATGCCCCAACGGAAAGAAGTTCAAGGCTGTCCAGACCGGAGGTCCTTCCGGCGGATGTCTGCCCGAGTCACTTCTGGACACACCGGTCGACTATGACAACCTCATCGCCGCCGGCTCCATGATGGGTTCCGGTGGAATGATCGTCATGGACGAGGACAACTGTATGGTCGATATCGCACGCTTCTATCTCGACTTCATCGTCGACGAGTCCTGCGGAAAGTGCACACCGTGCCGTGTCGGTACAAAGCGCATGCTCGAAATCCTCAACAGGATCGTCGCAGGCAAGGGCAAGGAAGGTGATATCGAGAAGCTCGAGGAGCTGGCAAAGACAATCAAGGCAACAGCCCTGTGCGGACTTGGTCAGACCGCCCCGAACCCGGTTCTCTCCACTCTCAAGTTCTTCCGTGATGAGTACGAGGCACATATCAAGGAAAAGAGATGTCCCGCCCATCACTGCAAGGCTCTCCTGCAGTATCACATCACCGACAAGTGCCGCGGATGTACCGCTTGCGCACGTGTCTGTCCCGCACAGGCAATCTCCGGTGAGATCAAGCAGATGCATGTCATCGATCAGGACAAGTGCCTGAAGTGCGGTGCATGTATGGAGAAGTGTCGTTTCGGCGCCATCATTAAGAAGTAAGCGGAGGAAAGGAACAATGGAAGAAAAAATGATTAGTCTTACAATTGATGGTGTTCAGGTCCAGGTACCCAACGGAACAACCGTTCTGGAGGCTGCCCGCAAGGCCGGCATCCGCATCCCGACTCTGTGCTTCCTCAAGGGAATCAACGAAATCGGCGCCTGCCGCATGTGCGTCGTCGACTCCGGTGCCCGCGCACTGCAGGCTTCCTGTGTGCTTCCTGCAGCAGACGGCATGGTGGTCAAGACAAACACTCCTGCAATCAAGGAATACCGCAAGAACATCCTCGAGCTGACACTCTCGACCCACAAGAAGGAGTGTCTGAGCTGTATCAGGTCCCAGAACTGCGAGCTCCAGAAGCTCTGTCTGGAACTTGGAGTCGAGTTCGGCGACAAGTACGAGGGAATCAAGAACGATTACACGATCGACGACCTGTCCCCTTCCATCGTACGTGACAACAACAAGTGCGTCCTGTGCCGCCGCTGCGTCTCGGTCTGCGCCCATGTCCAGAACATCGGTGTCATCGGACCCGTCAACCGCGGATTCAAGACAGCCATCGAGTCCCCATGGGGATTCAAGCTCAACCAGATGGCCTGCATCAACTGCGGTCAGTGTATCGTCAACTGTCCTGTCGGAGCCCTTCATGAGAAGGACGACACCGAAGAGGTCTGGTCACTGCTTGCAGATCCCGACAAGTACGTCGTTGTCCAGCCGGCTCCTGCAGTCCGTGCAGGTCTCGGCGAGGAGTTCGGACTTCCGATGGGAACATCCGTCACAGGCAAAATGGCAACAGCCCTCAAGCGCATGGGATTCGACAAGGTCTTCGATACCGATTTCGGTGCGGACCTCACCATCATGGAAGAGGCAAACGAGCTGGTCGAGAGAATCTCCAACGGCGGAAAGCTTCCGATGATCACAAGCTGCTCACCGGGTTGGATCAAGTTCTGCGAGACCTACTATCCGGATTTCATCGACAACCTGTCCAGCTGTAAGTCGCCGCATCAGATGAACGGTGCAATGATCAAGACGTACTTCGCCGAGAAGATGAACATCGATCCGCACAAGATCGCTGTTGTCTCGGTTATGCCGTGTACCGCCAAGAAGTTCGAGGCAAAGCGTCCTGAGATGGGCCATGACGGAATGGCAGATGTCGATGTCGTCATCACAACCCGTGAGCTTGCCAGAATGATCAAGAAGGCCGGCATTGACTTCAACGCCCTCCCCGACGGAGATTTCGACAGCATGCTGGGCGAGTCCACCGGTGCCGCAGTCATCTTCGGTGCAACCGGAGGAGTCATGGAGGCAGCCCTGAGAACAGCCTACGAGACAATCACTGGCACCAAGCTCAAGGATGTCGAGTTCCACGAGGTCCGCGGTGTCAAGGGCATCAAGGAAGCTACAGTCAAAATCGGTGACAGTGATGTCAATGTTGCAGTTGCAAGCGGCACAGGCAATGCCAGCAAGCTGCTCGACGAAGTCCGCAAGGGCGGCAAGAACTATGCATTCATCGAGATCATGGCTTGCCCGGGCGGATGTGTCAACGGCGGCGGACAGCCTATCGTCTCCGCACAGGAGAAAATGGACAAGGATATCCGCGTAGAGCGTGCTAAGGCCCTCTATGAAGAGGACAGAGCAAAAGCCCTGCGCAAGAGCCACGACAACACAGAGATCAAGGATCTGTACACCGATTATCTCGGAAAGCCGGGCAGCCACAAGGCTCACGAGCTCCTGCATACCCACTATCAGAAGCGTCCTCTGTATACCGACTGATTGTTCAGTTGATATCATTTCCCGTCCGTGTCATGCGGACGGGATTTTTTTTTACCAAAGGGATGTACATTGCGATCGCCCTGAAGGCGTTGTCTGCGAACATGCAGATCCAGACCTCGAAAAGCGAGGCATGGAACACATGGATGCAGATCACCGTGGAGAGTATCCTGATTCCCCAGGAGCCGATTGTGGTGACTATGAACGGGCTCTTTGTCTCTCCCATTCCGTAGTAGATGCCTTCGGAAACTATCATCAGGCCGAACAGCGGCTCCGAGACGGCAATCAGCTTGAGCACCCTGGCACCCAGGAATATAACCTCGGCATCAGGTGTGAAGATCGCCATGATCTGCCGCGCGAACAGAAACAGAAGAAGACCTGTGAAGGTCATCATGGCCACGGTAAGGATTACGGACTGCCTCATGACGGTCCGGAAGCTGTCGTAGTTGTTCTCGCCGACGGAGATCCCAATCAGCGTAGATGTCGCACTTCTGAGGCCATAACCGGGAAGATAGAACATCGTTTCGGCTGCAAGGGCAATGGAATGCGCTGCAAAGACGGTGGTTCCCATGGATGAGACCAGCGATGCGAAGACGATGTGTCCCATGCAGCTTACCATGCTGGTGGCCAGAGCCGGAAAGCCTATCTGGACTGTCTCTTGCAGAAGGTCCTTCTCCATGCTGAACTTCACAGGGCTCTTCAGATGGGCATTGCCCTTCATCAGGATGAACATCACAATTCCGCACAGAGTGGATGAGACTGCCGTCGCTATGGCGGCTCCCGTGACCCCCAGCCCTGCCCTGTAGATCAGGAAATAGTTCAGGACCACGTTCAGGACGTTGGCTCCCAGGTTCACCACCATGGGAGTCTTTGTGTCCTTCACGGCCCTCAGGGCGCAGGCGCAGATTATGGAGGCCGCCCTGAAGAGAATCGGTATGGAGATTATGCAGAAGTATGTGGAGGCCTGACGACGTATGGAAGCCTCCGCCTGCATCCACACGGGGATGACGGGACTCAGTCCCACGGCAAGGGCCGTGACCACAAGGCCTGAGACCATCGTGTATATTACAAGCTGTGAGGAGACACGTCTGATCTTTTCCCTGTCCCCTGCCCCGTATGCCGACGAGACCATCGCCACCACGGCTACGCCTATTGCGGCGAAAATGCTTCCTATCAGCCAGTTCACAGTGGTTGTCAGACTTACGGACGCGGTGGCCGCCGCTCCCAGCCGTCCGACCATGGCGGTATCGACATACTGAAGGAGCGTGGTGAGTATCTCCTCGAGGATTACCGGGATGGCAAGAGTGACCAGTGTGTTGAAGCTTCTGCGTCTTTCAAGGGGATTCATGTTATTTCACGTGTTTGAAGTTTCCGTATGTCCTTGTGACCGGAGTGACCATGACGAATGAGTCGCTGTACTTGGAGATGATCCGCTCGAAATCGGCTATCTGCATGTTGTTAACAACGCAGATGACCATGCTCTTGTCCGTGTGGGAATACATGCCCTTGGCCGGAATGACGGTGCACGAGTGGTGCAGCTTCTCCATCAGCTCGCTGGAAAGCTCCTCGGGATGGGACGTGATGATCTCGAACTTGGCCGCGGACTTGGAACCCTTGATTATCGAGTCGCTTACGCGGGCAGTGACGAAGCAGTAGATGATGCACAGGATGGCCGGCACGTAGTCCATTCCGTAGGCGAAGAACGACATGAATGCAACCAGGATGTTTATTGCGAAGATGATCCACACCAGGCTGAACTCAGGCCTTCTGTGGTTCAGAAACCCTGCCACGATGTCCATGCCGCCGGTGCTTCCGCCAAGACGCATCGTCACGCTGTAGAACACCCCGTTGAACACTCCGGCTGCAACGGCGGCCATGATTCGCTCGCCTCCGTCCCCTGCATAGAATGCGAACGACGATACGTTGGTATGTTTCAGGATGATGCTGGTAACAGAAAACGCCACGACATAGATGAACGTGATGACGGAGAACCTGCGGTTCAGGACTTTGAACGCGATGATCAGAAGCGGCAGGTTCATCAGAAGGGACATGTAACCGAACGTGAATCCGGTCAGGTATCTTATGATTGTCAGAAATCCGTTCAGCCCTGCCGGTGCGAAGTTGTTGGGAAACACGAAAACCTCGTAGTTGAACGCACCCAGCAATCCTACCAGCACTACCAGCAGATACTTCAGTCCTATGTTCCTATCTGAAATCATATATCCCCGTCTCCGCAGCAATCCTACTGTTTTTCCCTGTGTTCCACAAGACGGAGTTACGGAAACTGAACTGCTGAAAGGATTATCGCTTCCCAGTGGAAGCCTTCCCTTCCCAGGCTGTCGCTTTGGGTCCATCTCTCCCGGACCTTGAGCTTCCCGTCAGCGAGCACGGAATCGACTATGGATTCGGAGAACGGTGTGAAATAGCGGCCGTTCCCGTCAAAGCCCTCTGGGATGCCGGCCTTCATCGAGAAGTACAGGATTCCGTTGGGTTTCAGGTATTCGGACTTTGTCTTTATGAAGGTTATTATCTCGTCTTTGCGAAGATGCAGCAGGGACCCGTTCGCCCAGATGGCATCGCATTTTGTACCGGGCCTCCACGTCAGCGCATCGCAGCAGACCACGGGACAGCCAGAATACTCATGGGCTACACGGCACATGCCTTCGGACGCATCCACCCCGCTTGCAGAGTAACCCGCCTCAGCGAAATGTTTCAGGTCCCTTCCGCTTCCGCAACCCATGTCGACAATCGAGCCTCCCTTCGGCACATACTTCAGAAACCTCCGGTAATAGTCCGCCATGTCCGCGGCATATGTCGTCTGAGCATACTCCTCCGGGTGGCTGTCATAATAACCGATTGTCTTTTCCTTGTAGTCCGTGTCGCTCATGCTGCACATTTTACTGTAAACCTCCGGTTATGAGAAAGAATCCTGTTCAGAATTAATCGGAATTGCTGAGAGGATTTGACAACCAGTGTGTCCTCCTAGCATTAAATTTCTTAGAATGAACTCAATGATTTACAATTGATGGGACTGAGGGCAAAGTGCGTCCTAAGCTTAAAGCTTCTGTGGGAGTCTGCCCCAGTTCCCTTGTAATCCCCATTGGTTGATTAAGCTTCGAGCTTCCCTCAACGCGGGAGATTGGATTAAGGGAACCATCTTTTTAACCTTGGAGGTTGTGCAATGTCCGTAATAGTTGGAGTAGACATCGCAAAGAGTAAGTTCGATTACCGAATCATCACAGAAGGAAATGACAGGCTTTCAAAGGGATCTTGCCAAATGACCAATGACGGATTTCTCGATTTCATTTCTGATCCGAACATTACAAAGGAAGCCATGTTCGTGATGGAATCCACTGGGTTGTACCACATACCGTTACAGAATTTTCTTCTAAGTAAAGGGTTTGATGCGCATTGTGTGAATCCGCTTCTAATCAAGAAACAGGTAATGGCCGACAGTCTCAGAAAGACAAAGACCGACAGTGCGGATGCGCTTGCCATTGCCAAATATGGCAGGCTACATTACGATGTGCTCAGGGAGCAGAAGGGTCGCATGGACGATGAGGTCAAAGCCTTGGCAAGGCGCAGGCAACAGATTGCAGAAGACATTTCAAGAACCAAGACACAACTGAAGACGGATCTTGCGGTTGCCTGGCCGGAATTTCTTTCGCTGTACATATTTACCGATTCGCTGCTGAATTTTCTCTCACATTTCGGCTGTGCCGCAGAAGTGCTGGCCTCGTCCGATGATGCACTGGTTTCTGCATTCTCCAGCAAAGGAAAGGGCCGTGGTTCAACAATCACAATAGAAGCCCTCAAAAACCTTGCCAAAAACAGCATCGGAGTCAGCCACAGAGGTGACATGGTCAAAGATTCTGCCCAGAAACTTGTCAATCTCAATGAGCGAGAGAAAAAGATCATGGGAGCCCTTTACGAACACGAAGAAAAGGTTCATGCAAAGGAGCTTGAAATTCTCACTTCCATCCCTGGAATCGGTAAGGCAACGGCATGCCAGTTCATGGCTGAAATTGAGGACATCAACAAATTCGGCAGTTACCAGAAGCTCATTGCTTTCGCAGGTACTGATCCCGGGATTTATCAATCCGGGCAGCAGCAGACTACCGGTCGAATCACAAAACACGGTAATTCAAATCTCAGACGTGTGAGCTACATAATGGCGACCAGATGCACACAGTACAATCCGATTATCAGTGATTATTACAGCAAGAAACGAGCAGAAGGATTCTCTCACAGAAAAGCAATGGTGGCAGCGACAAACAAGGTGCTCAAGATCGTTTACGTGTTATTGTCACGAGGAGAAAAGTTCAGGTCTCAGGAAGACTGAAAAGAAAAACAAGAAATCTATTCACGATAGTTGACTC
>JBGVBT010000131.1:0-39076 GCA_045225895.1 Sphaerochaetaceae bacterium | reverse complement strand
AAGAACCTGGATTGCGTCAAGGTTCTTGCCCTTTCTTCCGATGATGATGTTGGAGGCTTCGCTTGAGATCTCGAGATTGACCTTCTTTCCCTTTCTTGAGGAGACGGTTGTCTTTGACTCGTATCCCATGTGCTCTACCATCTGGTCGATGAAAGCGCAGACCTTTTCCTCCAGCTCCTCGTTGGGCTCAAGGTCCTCTTCATCCTCTTCTGAATCGGAATCGTCCGCATAGTCGGAATCGGAGACAGCCTCATCCTCGGGGATGAACGGTCTGACGTCCTTTTCCTCATCCGGTTCGGAATCGATATGGACACGGATCTTCACGTTGGCCTTCTTGAAGAGTCCTCTCTTTCCGTTGTCGAGAATCTCGACATCGAAGTCCTCTCTTTCGATATGAAGAGCCTCTATTGCCTGATTGATGGCATCCTGTTCTGTTTTTCCTTCAAAATCTCTTGTCATATATTGCCTCTGATTACTTTTTCTTCTTTCCCTTGGCCTGTTCCTTAGCGGCTCTGGCCTTCTCTTCCTCGATTCTCTTCAGTTTCTCCTGATACTTTCTGACAGCCTCTGGAACCTTCTCTTCGGTAGCCTTCGGTTTGTCCAGGCTGTTAGGATTGGTCTTGAGCTTCGCATTGGTGTAAACCTGCTGCAGCATTGCCAGTGCGTTCTGTACGGACCAGTACAGGAGAAGTCCGGACGGTGCGTTGTACAGGATGAAGAAGAAGATGATCGGCATTCCGTACGTCATGAACTTCATCATTCCGCCGTTCTGTGCTCCGGAGGACTGGGTCTGGGTGATCTTCATCGAGAAAATCATGCTGATTGTGTAGAGGATCGGAAGCAGATGGATCTCGTTTCCGAGGAACGGGAGGTTGAATCCGAGTACGGCGATTGTCTCAGGAACGGAAAGATCGGGAATCCATCCGGGGATGAACATCGCACCGCGGAGCTCGAAGTGCTTGTTCAGAAGGCCGTACATGGCAATCAGGATCGGGAACTGGAGAAGCATGGGAAGACATCCGCCGAGCGGGCTTACTCCGGCTTCCTTGTACAGAGCAGCTGTCTCCTGGTTGAGTTTCTGCGGGTTGTCCTTGTACTTGTCCTGAAGCTCCTTCATCTTAGGCTGGAGTGCGCTCATCTTTGCTGTGGAAGATGCGCTCTTCTTTGAGAGCGGCCAGAGCAGAACCTTGATGATGATGGTCAGAAGGATGATTCCGATACCGTAGTTCGGAATGACCTTGTAAAGCAGGGTCAGTGCCCACTTGAGGATATTCTCAAGCCATCCGAACATCGAACCGCTTTCCATGGCGGCATCGAGGTTGGTGTTGCTGAGCTTCCATGCGTTGTCCATTCCGCTGTAGTAGGAACCGAGGTACTTCTTCAGCTGTGGTCCTGCATAGAAATATATGGTGTCGCTTGTGCTTGATGCGGTCGCCGGTCTCGAGACGTACAGGCTGTCGGTCTGTGAGACATCGAGTGTGGAACCTCTTACTGTCGAGTACTTGTACGGGATTGTGTTGTCAGCAGCCATTGCAACCACCATGAAGTACTTGCCTGTCACATTGATCCACTTGAGCTGGGATGTGGTGTGGAACTCTCCGTTTGTCAGCCTTACCGTTGACTTCTTGAGCTTGCCCTTGCTGTTGTAGGCATCGATGTAGGATCTCCTGTAGTCGTAGGCGTTGTTCTTCATCTGTGTGAAGGCCGGTCCGATCTGCGGCTCGTAGGCGATTGTGTATGCATAATCTCCTGAAAGGCCGGAGAAGTTCGAATCTCCCACAATGTCGACGGTCACTGCGAACAGATACTCTCCGTCCTTGAACTCGAAGGTCTTTATGACGGTGAACTTCTCTCCGTTTGCACCGGTGTAGTCATTGCTGAAGATGACCTTCTCTCCACTAACCGTATATGAGAAGACATCGAGTATCGGAGAAGACAGGTCGTCACCCCAGTACATCAGGAATGCGTTGTGGTCGTTCTCTCCTTTGAAGATGAGCTCGACATGGTCTCCATCGGCGTCGGCATGCTCCTTCATCATCATTGAAGAGATGCTTGCTCCCACCGGATCGAATGTGATTTCGTACAGGTCTGTCTCTACCCGGAATTTCTCCGTTGATTTCGCAGCGGAACTTGCAGCTATTGCTTTCCTTTCCTGGACAGCGGCGACTGTGTTTGTGTCGGCAACCGGTGCGCTCTGGGCTGTTGTCTGTTCGGTTTTCTCAGCTGTTGCTGTCGAAGCGTTGTTGTTTGAGAACAGAGTCCCCTGCAGCACCATGCTGACAGTAAGGACTATTGTTATAAGAACAATGGCCAGAATGGTTTTCTTTTCCATTTTCACTCCTTGGTTTTCTGATAACAGAAGAATGACGTCGGATACGAAGAATCAGCCCACGAGTGAGCCGCTTTTCCTGAAAAGGTCGAGAATAAGTGTCTTCTTGTCTTCGAACGTCATTGACATGTCGTTTGTGCGGTACACAATGACAGCGAAATCCAGCCCCCTCTGAAACTTATCCTGATTAGTCCTCCAGATCTCCTTGATCTGGCGGCGGATGCGGTTTCTCTGGACTGAATTCCCATAGTGTCTTACAGGTATGACTATGAGTCTGCTGTACGGAAGATCGTTCTTCGTTACAGACAACTTAAAGCAGGAAAGAGATTGCCTTTTTCCTGCTTTCATCACATTGTCAATATCTGTTTTCTTTCTGATTATCTGGTTCTTAGTAAGGCTTCTTCTCATCAGAGACTGTGAGACTGTGTCTGCCCTTAGCTCTTCTTCTTGCCAAAACAAGACGGCCGCCCTTTGTTGCCATGCGGGCTCTGAATCCAAACTTTCTGTTTCTCTTGACTTTACTTGGCTGGTATGTTCTCTTGCCTTTGTAACTCATGGTTTATTCTCCATTTGATCGCTTAAAGCGGGATTTTCATCTTTATCAGGTCAGACCTGAGCAATTGAGTATAGATTTAATACATATGTTCGTCAAGTGGTGCGCTTTGCTCTGGTTCGCGTAACTATTTTCTTCAAATCAACTTCAGGATAAACTCCCCTGATTCTCTTGATAATCTCCGAGCTGTTCATCCTGATATATGAGGTTCTGGACGGGTGGTCACAAATGACATACAGGACACCGTCACTGTATTTCTCACAGACGCTGTGCTCAGCTATGGCGCTTCCCGCAAAATCCTTCCATCTGACTATTATCTGTGTGACCGGATTTCTAAGGTCTATGTCGAAGCGTTCAAGGACCTGGACAAGAAACACGCTTCCGGAAACCGGATCCTCCGAAGCAAGAGCCTTGTAGTTGTCTGTCTTTTTATATTTTCTTTCAGCCATCTGTGAACGAACCCTCACTTACTGTATACATCAAGGTCTGGGATTCTTCCATATCAAATACTGAACCGAAGTATTTCTCTTCAGGAAGGAAGGTAAAGAAGGCCTGATTATAATGTCCTAAAAATGATAGATATCTTGCTCTTTTCTGTGAATCAAGTTCAAGTAGGACATCATCAATAAGGAATATAGGATTCTGTCCTGTTTTCTGCCTGTAGAAGGAAGCCTGTGCCGATCTGAATACCAGGGATGCAAGTCTCATCTGTCCGGTGGATGCAGATGAGGTGAAAAGACCGTTCCTGTCGTTGATCAGGAATCTGTCCCTGTGCGGTCCGCTTGTTGTTGTATTCATCTTAAGATCCACGTCCCTCTGACTTTTCAGTTTCTCCAGAATCCCGTCTGTTCCAAGATCCTCGTTCCACGATGGTCTGTATGAAATCTCTATTCCCCTGTCCTCCAGGGAAACCGCGTTGTAGATGTCCGGGAAAATGGCGCTGAATGAATCTGCAACGGCCCTTCTTGATTTCATTATCTGCTGACCATAGGAAGCAAGCTTCTGATCGTAGATGTCGAGAAGTTCCGTTCTCTGGTCCTTGATGGCGGCATTTCTCTGTTTGAGAACAAGCTTGTATCTTCTTAGATCATCGAAGAAGACAGGATCGTACATTGTCATTGTCTGATCGAAAAAGCGCCGTCTGTTCTCGGGTTCTCCCCTTACGAACTCGATATCGTCATGTGAGAAAACAATGCATGGAAGACAGTAGATCAGTTCCTTTCTGTCTTTGATGTCCTTTCCGTCAAGCCTTATGTGCTTTTTTCCGTCTGAGAATATTACTTCGGCCTTTCTTTCCAGACCCTGCGAATCCTCGAACACCGAACACAGATAAAAGGAATCCCTGCCGTGCTTAATCAGTTCCTTAATGTTCTGTGTTCTGAAAGAGGTGCCGTAGCAGAGCATGTAGACAGCTTCGAGTAGATTTGTCTTACCCTGTCCGTTTTCTCCTGTGAGTATTATCTGTTTTGCCGAGGTATCTATCTGTCTGTCCCTGATGTTCCTGAAACCGTCAAGGACAATCTTCTTTACCAGCATTATGTCAGTTGAGGTTCATCGGCATAATGACATGCAGGTAGTCGCGCTCAGGTTCTGACTTGAGAGTGAAAGGTCTGCCCGGCTCACTGAACTCTATCCTGGCCTCTTCACCATCCATCACCTTCAGAGGGCTGAGAAGATATGTATAGTTCATAGCACATCTCTGAGGTTCGCCTTCGTACCTGCAGTCTATCTCCTCACGTCCTGCACCGACATCACTTTCATCACAGTAGACAGTCATCTTGTTCTCGTTGAATTCAAGTATGATCTTCTTGAACTTGTTCTCTACAAGAAGGGATACCCTCTTGAGAGCATCGCTGAATGTATTGATGTTGACAATGCATACCTTTGACTGGTTCTCTGGAATTACACGTTTGTAAGCCGGGAAGTCGTTCTTTATAAGTGAAGATGAGATTATGCAGCTTCCGAACCTAAGCGAGATGGAATTGCTTCCCACATTGATCTCAAAGTCACCCTCTCCTACGGAAAGCTTCTTTATGAGATTCAGGAACCTGCTTGGGATTGTTGCCTTTGGAAAATCCGGAATTTCGGAACCTATCTGCCTGTTGATGTAGGAAAGTCTTCTTCCGTCTGTTCCGACCATGATAAGTCCGTTTCCATCCTTTTCAAGAAGGGCACCGTTCATGGCATACTTGGACTCGTCATCGCTTATTGCAAAGATCACCTGTCCGATCATGTCGGTGAAATCTCTCTGTGAGACCCTGAAGTATCCCGAATCCTCTCCGAAAACAAGACTTGGGAATGCGGAAGCCTCGATTGTCCTGAGTTTGAACTCAATGGATGTTCCTTCCGGATTGATTTTTATCTTGTCATCTGAATCCTCGAAAACGATGTTTGAATCAGGAAGGTTCTTTATGATGTTGAGGAACTTGTCGCACACAACTGTTGTACTTCCGTCCTCAAGTCCGTCTACCGTCAGTTCCGATACATAGCTCATCTTCTGGTCTGTGGCCTTCAGAGTGAGATTGTTTCCCTCAAGTATCAGACAGACGTTTGCGTAGACAGCCAATGTATTTCTCTGTGATGTGAAATCCAGGGCGTTCGACAGCTCTTTGAGGATATTGTTCTTGTTGCATACGAATTTCATTTTCTCAGCTCCTGTTGGATGGTTATATATAATGTAAAAATAATTCTTCTAATCGTAATAATAGTAGCACAAAAAATGTCCATAAACCAGCAATTCTTTGCATGTATGGACGATATTGGACATAAGTTTCATCAGTAGGTTGTCAGTAACATGTGCATAGATTTCAATGATTTCAAAGGTTTTCGGTCTATGAACACGAAGACCAATGAAAATTACACATAATGCACAGGTTATCAACAGGATTTATTTACGGGATTCAAGCTTTATCTGGGTCTCGAGCTTCTCTATCAGGTTGTTTATTTCCTTCTCACTTGACTTGAGTCTGGCTTCCACCTTCTGGACATTGTACATGACTGTTGTATGGTTCTTTCCTCCGAACTCATAGCCTATCTCTGTTGTTGAGAAATCAGTCATCTTTCTGCAGAGATACATTGCTATCTGTCTCGGAAGTACCACAGACTGGTTCTTGTTCTTTCCTTTTATGTCGGCAATAGAGACGCTGAAGTAGTTGGCAACTACCTTTATCACAAGATCGATTGATATTCCGCTTGTATCGTTGTTTGAGCTGATTATGTGTCTCAGCTGCTCCTTTGCGGTCTCAAGTGAAATGTCCTTGTGGAGAAGCTCGCTGTATGCAATAAGCTTTGTAAGACAGGATTCCAGGGCCCTGACGTTGCTGGAGATGTTGGATGCCACATATTCAATGACCTCGTCACTGAACTCCACGTTCTTCTCCTCGCACTTCTTTCTCAGAATCGCCACCCTGGTCTCGTAGTTGGGAGGAAGAAGGTCAATGTTGAGACCCCTTTCGAATCTGCTTCTGAGCCTGTCCGATATGTCCTTAAGTTCCTCTACCGGGCGGTCGCATGTGAACACAATCTGACGGCCGGTGTCATACAGATCGTTGAATGTGTTGAAAAGCTCGTTCTGTATTCCCTCTTTTTTCTGGAGGAAGTGGATATCGTCTATGAGGAGAACGGAAACCTTTCTGTATTTGTTCTTGAACTGCTGGGGGTTCTTGTCGTTCAGTGACTGGATGTACTCGTTGGTGAAGTTCTCCGCCGTGACATAGACAACCTTCAGCTTGGTGTTCTTCCTGATGTAGTTTCCTATGCTCTGGATCAGGTGTGTCTTTCCGAGACCTACCCCTCCGTACAGGAGACAGGGGTTGTAGGCAGAGCCCGGATTCTTTGCAATGGCCATGCAGGCACTGTATGCAAAGCTGCTGTTGTCACCCGGAATAAATGACTCGAATGTATATGCCGGATTGAACATCATGTCATCTGAAGATACCTTCTGCGTCTTCTGCTGTTTCTGTTCCTGAGTGGAATTTGATGGCTCAGTTTTTGGTTTTTCCTCAGTTTTTTTTACATTCTGCTGATTTTGGGCATTCTTTTTAATCTCAAAGGTAATCTTGTAGTTTTCACCGCAAAGTTCATTGAGCATGCTCTGGATCGTGCCTTTGTATGAGGTCTCGAACCTGTCGCGGACGAATGCGGACGGCACATAAAGTGTTATTTCACCACCCTCTTCCTTACCGAATACAAGGCGACTGAACCATGAAGAGAACTCGTTCTCGGGCATGGTTTCCTTAAGTCTGTCCAGAGTTTCTTCCCAAAGTCCTTCTTTCATTTTCCACCTCTTTTATCCATTGCGTCCGGTGGGTCAATTCTATAACTGAAAAGCGCTGTTTTCAAGTGCGAAGGGAATTTGTAAGGACTGCTGAAAAAATAGTAAACGATTAAGTCGAGTGTGTTGCCTAATATATTAAAATTATATAATATATTTCATGTCTTACTATATATAAGTAGAAGGAAGATATATGAAAGAAGAAGTGATGAACGAAGAGGAGATGAACAGCCTCGCCCACACCTCTGCCGAATACACCGGAGAGAACATACAGGTTCTCAAAGGTCTCGAGGCGGTACGTGTAAGGCCTGGTATGTACATCGGATCCACAGGACCTGACGGACTTCACCATCTGGTCTACGAAGTTGTGGACAACTCAATCGATGAAGCTGTCGCAGGATTCTGCGACACGATCCATGTGACAATCGAAGAAGGAAACTACGTCACTGTCGAGGACAACGGAAGAGGTATTCCGGTAGACATCCATCCTACCGAGGGAATCAGCACCCTTGAGGTCGCCCTCTGCCACCTCCATGCCGGAGGAAAGTTCAACGGCGGTGCCTACAAGGTTTCCGGAGGTCTTCACGGAGTCGGTGTCAGCGTTGTGAACGCTCTGTCCGATCATCTGGTAGCCATGGTACACAGGGCTCCGGACCTCTTCATGCAGGAATACCACTTTGGCCAGCCTGTCGAGGCAGTCAAGAGAATCGGAAGCACGGACAGGAGAGGAACAACGATCAAGTTCCACCCGGACACATCCATCATGGAGACGGACAACTTCAATTTCGGCGTCCTGTGCGAGCGTTTCAGAGAACTTGCCTTCCTCAACAAGGGCGTGACCATAACCGCAATCGACCTCAGGGCCGATGAGCCGGAAGAGAAGACCTTCCATTTCGAAGGCGGAATCAAGGATTTCGTCTCATATGTAAACGAGAACAAGAAGGTCATCCCCGAAGGAACCGAACCCATCTATTACTTTGGAGAGAGGTCAAACGACAACGGAGCTGCCATTGTCGAGTTCGCCCTTCAGTACAACGACAGGTTCGACGAGAACATCCACTCCTTTGCGAACAACATCAACACCCGTGAAGGCGGAAAGCATCTCATCGGTTTCACAAGCGGACTTGTGGCTGTATTCAAGAACCAGCTTCAGAACCATCTTAAGGAACTGGTGGGAAAGAACAAGAACGCAGAGGCCTTCTTCGAATCCGATGATTTCAAGGAGGGATTCAACTCCGATGTCAGAGAAGGCCTGAGCGCCGTTGTTTCGGTCAAGATCACCAACCCGCAGTTCGAAGGCCAGACCAAGATGAAGCTCGGAAACTCATACGTCCAGGGCCTCGTGTACAGCTTCGTGTACCAGAAGCTCAACGACTACTTCGACGAGCATCCCGACCAGATCATGGTGCTGCTCGAGAAGACGGTTGCCTCCTCCAAGGCCAGAATCGCAGCCAAGAAGGCGCGCGAGAATGCCCGTAAGAAGACTTCAGTGAGTCTGCCGGGTAAACTTGCCCCCTGCTCCGAAAAAGACCCCGCACAGTGCGAAATTTTCATTGTCGAGGGAGATTCTGCAGGTGGCAGCGCCAAACAGGGACGCGACAGAAGGATCCAGGCCATTCTCCCGCTGTGGGGAAAGATGCTCAACGTCGAGAAGACAAGAGAGGACAAGGTAGAGGGAAACGACAAACTCCAGCCGGTCATCGATTCAATCGGTGCAGGTCTGGGAGCCAGCTTCGATGTCACCAGGGCCAGATACCACAAGGTGATAATCATGGCCGATGCCGATGTCGACGGCTCTCACATCAGGACCCTCCTCCTTACGTTCTTCTTCAGATACATGAGACCTCTGATCGATGCAGGCTATGTCTACTTCGCCATGCCGCCGCTTTACAAGATCACGATCAAGGGAAAGGACTACTATGCATTCAACGATGAGGACAAGGCAAAGATACTTGCAGACCACAACGAGGACGAGTCCGATTCCAAGAACGTGAAGATCCAGCGCTACAAAGGTCTTGGAGAAATGAACCCGGAGCAGCTTTGGGAGACAACAATGAACCCGGAGACAAGGTTCATCGGAAAAGTGAATCTTTCGGACGCAGTCGAGGCCGACCACGTGTTCTCGATGCTTATGGGAGAGGAAGTCGAGCCCAGAAGGCTCTTCATCGAAGAGAACGCGACTTACGCGCAGATTGACGCCTGACGGGAGGTAGAGCATGGAAGAAAACAGCAGAGTTCTTATATCCGACCTCTCTGAGGAGATGAAGAAAAGCTATCTGGATTACGCGATGTCGGTCATTGTGAGCCGTGCATTGCCCGATGTGCGCGACGGCCTCAAGCCTGTCCACAGAAGAATCCTCTACGACATGTACGATCTTGGCATCAAAGCCTCCGGATCGTTCAAGAAGTGTGCCAGAACCGTCGGTGACGTTCTCGGTAAGTTCCATCCGCACGGAGACGCCTCGGTCTACGACGCACTCGTCAGACTGGCACAGGACTTCTCCCTGCGCTATCCTGTCATAAAGCCCCAGGGAAACTTCGGTTCAATCGACGGCGACCCACCGGCAGCCTACAGATACACAGAGGCCAAGATGGCCCGCATGGGCGAGCTGATGCTCCAGGACATCGACAAGGATACGGTGAATTTCGTTCCCAACTTCGATGAGTCCATGAAGGAGCCAGAGGTCCTTCCCGCGGCCTTCCCGTTCCTCCTAGCCAACGGAACAAGCGGAATCGCCGTCGGAATGGCCACCAACATGGCCCCGCACAACCTTCGCGAGATCACCGATGCCCTCTGTGCCCTGATTGAGAATCCGGACATCACCATTCTCGAGCTGATGAATTACATCAAGGGCCCGGACTTCCCTACCTACGGCAAGATCTGCGGAACAAGGGGAATCAGGGATGCCTTCGAGACCGGCCGCGGAAAGATTGTCCTGCGCGGTGTCTACCACATGGAGGACCACAAGACACATGAGTCCATCGTGTTCACGGAGATTCCCTATCAGGTAAATAAAGCTGAGCTGGTAAAGAAGATAGATGAGCTTCGTAAGGACGACATACTAAAGGATATCTCGGCAATCAGGGACGAATCCGGCCGTGACGGAATCAGAATCGTCATTGAGCTGAAGAAGGATGCGGTTCCGGAGATCGCCGTGAACCACCTGTTCCAGAACACAGCCCTCCAGACGAATTTCAACGTCAACAACCTCGCTCTTGTGGAAGGCCGTCCGAAATGCCTGAACCTCAAGCAGATGCTCTACTACTATCTGGAGCACCGCAAGGACGTGACCACGAGAAGAACCCGCTTTGACCTTGCCAAGGCCCTTGAGAGGGAGCACATCCTCATCGGTCTGAAGATAGGTCTTGAGAACATCGATGAAGTGATCGAGATCATCAAGAAGGCAGCCAACAACGAAGAGGCTTCGCTGAACCTCCAGGCGCGATTCGCACTGTCCGAGAAACAGGCCAATGCGATCATCCAGATGAGACTCGGAAGACTGAGCCACATGGAGACCCAGGAGATCATCGATGAACTGAACGAGCTGGAGATCAAGATCGCCTTCTACCGCGAGCTTCTTGAGGATGAGACAAAGATGCTCAAGGAAGTCGAGAAGGAGATCAGACAGGTCGGAGCGGATTACGGAGACGACAGAAGGACGGAGATCGACCTCAGAGAGGTTGACGGTCTTGTGGACAAGGATTTCATCAAGAAAGAGGATGTCGTTGTCGTCATCACGAACAAAGGCTTCGTGAAACGAGTCTCCGCCGATGACTACAAGTCGCAGGGACGCGGCGGAAAAGGCGTCAGGGGAGCATCCCTGAGGGACGAGGACTTTGTCGAGCACATGTTCTCTGCCTTCTCCCATGACCACATCATGTTCGTCACCAACTTCGGAAAGGCATACTGTTTCGAGGTCTGGGAGCTGCCTGAAGGACAGAAGGTCGGAAAGGGTGTGAACATCAAGGCAATCCTTCCGAAGATGGATGATGGCGAGAGCATTTCCGCGATAATCGACTTCAAAGACTTTGACGAAAACAAGTATCTCCTTATGGCAACAAGATTTGGTGTTGTAAAACAGGTCAAGTTGAACGACTTCATCAATGCAAGGAAGAACGGAATCAAGGCAATTGTTCTCGATGAGGGCGATTCCCTGGTCAAATGTCTGTTCGTGGAACCGGGCGATGATGCGATGATCATCTCCAAGAACGGAAAGGGCCTGAGGTTCTGCGTCGACAGCGTCAGGGTCATGGGAAGAGCCTCCCACGGTGTACGTGGAATGAATCTTGCAGACAACGATGAGATCATCGGTCTTGTAAGAGTCGAGGAAGGCAAGAACATCATCCTGGTCACAAACGACGGAAAGGGAAAGCAGGTTGACTTCGATTTCTTCAAGGCACATGGAAGAGGAACAATGGGTCAGTTGATCTACAAGCTCAAAGACGACATGTATCTTGTTTCAGCACTTGGAGTTAACGATGAAAACGACTTGGTCTGCATCACCAAAAAAGGTCAGACGATCAGAACACATGTGAACGGAATCTCAAGTCAGGGAAGGGCAGCAAGCGGCGTAAACGTATTCAGAATGAAGACCGATGACGATTACATTGTTGCAATGACTGTGACAGATTACCAGGAGGATGAAATCGAGGAAGATAGTACCGCAGAAAGAGATTCTGCCGAACTCGGAACAATCGAAAAAGAGGCCGAAAACACAACTGTAGAGGAGGCAGAAAAATAAGGGAAATAAAGCCCGAAAAGCCCACGTTATTCTGTTTCTATAAATAGTAACATAGGTCAAAAACCGCATTCTAGCTATCTGGAATGCGGTTTTTTGTAGTTTCCAGGATTTGTCAAAAAAAGACCCGGTACTTTCAAAAAATGAAATGTTTCACGTGAAACACAGAAAAAAGAAAATTCTTGTTGTTAGAAGTTTGGCGGGTTTGTGCCGATAAAACTGGTCCTCGGGCAAAAAAATACCAGGCCGAAGCCTGGTTGGAATGTTTCACGTGAAACATTAAGCGTTCTGCATTGTAAGGTCGACAACCTCAAGATTCTCATCCACGTTGTATCTGAGCATGCGCTCCACTCCGTTCTTGAGGGTCATTTCGGCCATCATGCAGCCGGCACAGGCGCCCCGCAGCTTTACATATACCTTGTTGCCTTCCATTCTGACAAAATCAATGTCTCCACCGTCGTTCTGAAGCGAAGGTCTTACGTTATCTATTGCTTCAACCACTTTCTTTTCAAGATCTTCCATGGTCAATGTCCTCCTGACACCTCTAATCTACCAATACTATATCTCAAAAGTCAAGAAAAGGATGACTTTTGCCGGATTATGCTCTATATTATTGTTATGCAGGCAAAAAAAATAATATTTTTGAATCAAAAAGGCGGTGTTGGAAAGACAACTACCGCTGTAAATGTTGGTTCGGCTCTTGCACGTGATGGATACAAAGTCCTTCTTGTTGACCTGGATTCTCAGGGAAATCTTTCCAGTTCTGTCTCTGCTGACACCTCAAAACCCGGAATTTACGAGGTTTTGGCCGGAGAGGCTGATATTTCGGCCATTCAGACCACTCCTGTTAACAATTTATACTGCTTGAGTGGTGGAATCAACATGGCCGGACTTGCTGTCGAGCTGGTTGACGAGGACAACAGAGAGTTTTTCCTTAAGAACGCTCTTGCTCCTCTCGAGGGATCCTTTGATTTCATCTTTGCAGACTGTCCTCCGGCACTCGATCTGGTCACAATGAATGCTCTGTGTTGGGCAAATGGTGTTGTTATTCCAATGCAATGTGAGTATTTTGCAATGGAAGGCCTGAATTTGCTCCTGAGAACTATAAATACGGTAAAAAAGAAGTTGAATCCGTCTCTTGAAATACTTGGAATTGTTTTCACTATGTATTCCAGACGTGCAAATCTCAACAATGAGGTTGTGGAGGATATCAGTACATACTTTACCGATCTTGTTTTTGAAACAAAGATACCTAGAAATGTGCGTTTGAGTGAGGCTCCATCCCATGGTCTGCCCATCAATGCCTACGATAACAGCTGTTCCGGTGCCAAGGCATATGCAGCGCTTGCAAAGGAGATTCTGAGTCGTGCCAATTAAAAAACATGGATTAGGAAGGGGAATCAACTCCCTTATTGATGAATATTCAACATATGAGGCAAGTAAACTGGAGGAATCCGGATCAAAAGTCGTTGAAATCGACATTTCCAAGATAAAAACCAATCCGAATCAGCCCAGAAAGAACTTCGACCCCAATGCCTTGATGGAATTGAAGGATTCCATTCTTTCTCAGGGTATCATCCAGCCTTTGCTTGTCGAAGAGATTGCAAATGACGTTTATGTGATTGTTGCCGGTGAGCGCAGATTCAGAGCTGCCAAGCTTGCCAATCTCAGAACAGTACCCTGTATTGTCAGATCCTTCAGTGATCTCCAGAGGATGGAAGTATCCCTTATCGAGAATATCCAAAGGGAGAACCTGAACCCTGTCGAAGAGGCTCGTGCATTCTCGTATCTCCTCGTGCAGGCAGGAATTAAGCAAGAAGAGCTGGCAAAAAAAGTTGGAAAAAGCAGACCTGCGATCTCCAATAGCCTGAGAATCCTGAATCTTCCTGAGAATATGCTCGATGCACTTGAGAAGGGTTACTTCACTCCTGGTCATGCTAGAGCGCTGCTCAGTGTTGAGAATCCTGCAGACCAGGAGATTCTGTTCAATTCTATTCTTGAGAAGGATCTTTCTGTCAGACAGGCCGAGGCTCTTGCTTCAGACCTGAACAGCGGAAAGAGGGCGGTTAAACCTGTTGATGATTCTCCCAGGAAGGAGGTTGTCTCAGCCAAGGCTCCTGAAATTCTTTACCTTGAAGAGAAATTCCGTTCTGCAACCGGTTGCCGCGTTGAGATCAAGGGAAAGTACAAAGGCGACAGGATAAAGAAGGGAAAGATTGTCATCACATTTGAGAACACTTCGAAAGACAGTGACGAACTTGATAGGATCTATCAGCTGCTCTCTTCCGACGGCGGTCTGTATGACGATATGTAATTACTTATAATATAAAGAAATAGGAGATTTATATGAGCTATAAAGATAAAGACGGCCTCTATGCCGTGATTGATACACAGAAGGGTGATATCGTCATCAGGCTTGAATACAAAAAGGTTCCGATGACAGTTGCTAACTTCGTCGGTCTTGTCGAGGGAGAGCTCAACCTGGAGGATCCTGGTGAGAACTTCTACGAGGGTCTGAATTTCCACAGGGTGATTGACAATTTCATGATCCAGGGCGGTTGCCCGAAGGGTGATGGAACCGGAGGCCCCGGTTATTCCTTCCCTGATGAGTTCGATCCGAGCCTCAGACACGACGGTCCGGGCGTTTTGAGCATGGCTAATGCAGGACCAGGAACAAACGGAAGCCAGTTCTTCATCACTCACGTGAAAACTCCGTGGCTGGATGACAAACATGCTGTCTTCGGACGCGTTGTGGAAGGTCAGGACGTTGTAAACAGCATCAGACAGGGCGATAAGATCAATACCATCACGATTGAGAGAATCGGCGAGGATGCCAAGAATTTCAAAGTAACCAAGCAGATTTTCTCGGATCTGGTGGAGAATGCGGCAAAAGTCGCCATGGAAAGACGCAGGGCGGAGATTGAGAAGATTGAGAACGAGATCTCGAACCGCTGGCCGAACACCGTTAAGACCCCAAGCGGACTTCAGTACGTTGTCCTTAAGAAAGGCGACGGAAAAGGCTGCCCCAAGTATGGACAGACCGTTACAGTCCATTATACGGGAACACTCCTTGACGGCAGGATGTTCGATTCCTCCGTACACAGAGGACAGCCTGCAAGCTTCCAGATCGGTCAGGTGATCGAGGGTTGGAACGAGGCCCTTCAGACCATGAGCAAGGGAGAGAAGAGGACACTCATCATCCCGCCTGAACTGGGATACGGAGTGCACGGATATCCGGGAATCATCCCGCCGAACTCCTATCTGATCTTCGATGTTGAGCTTCTGGACTTCTGATCTGACATTGTAAGTTTTCCATACAAACAGACCTGCAACAAAATCTGTGGATTCTGCATTCCGGGCATGAAAACAGTGTTGCAGGTTTCTTTTTTCATGCTTATCCTGATTCTATCCGGTAGTTGGTAAGGAGTCCTGAAAATGAAAAGCACAACCCAGTTCCTTTGCTCTCAGTGTGGATATACAAGTTCAAAATGGCTTGGCAGATGTCCCGAGTGCGGTTTTTGGAATTCCTTTACAGAAGAGAAGATAGAGGATAAGAAGTCAGTTAGTAAGGACTCCTCACAATATTCTTCCACAACTCTTTCCAACGTTCCCTATGAATCCGAGTTCCGATTTGAGAGCGGAATCTCCGAGTTGGACAGGGTTCTGGGCGGAGGAATAGTAAGGGCAAGTTCCATTCTTGTCGGCGGTGAGCCGGGAATCGGCAAGTCAACGTTGCTTCTGCAGGTTGTGGCCCTCTGTTCCTCAAGGCGCAAGGTTCTCTACGTATCCGGAGAGGAAAGCGCCAGCCAGGTCCGCCAGAGAGCCGAAAGACTTGGCCTCCATCTGGAAGGAATCAACATTTTCTGTGAAACGAAACTGGAGAGGATTATGTCCGTGATAAAGTCTGAGAAACCCCAGGTTGCCGTGATAGATTCCCTTCAGACCCTGGCCACCGACGAGCTTTCTTCCGTCGCCGGATCTGTGACGCAGATCAGGAACTGCTGCATGGAGATAACAGGGCTCTGCAAGGCCATGGGGACTGCTGGTTTCTTCATCGGCCACGTGACAAAAGAGGGTACTCTGGCTGGACCGAAGATCATAGAGCACATGGTCGATACCGTTCTGTACTTCGAGCAGGCGTCCATGGGTGTCAGGCTTATCCGGGCGGCCAAGAACCGCTTCGGATCTGTTGATGAGATCGGAATCTTCACAATGACGAACACCGGCCTTGAGGGCGTCAAGGATCCTGCCAGCTTCTTCATCTCCGAACGCACCGGGAACACGCTTCCTCCGGGAATCGCCTATACCGCCATAACCGAGGGCACAAGAACGTTCCTGGTGGAACTGCAGGCTTTGATTGTGGACGCAAAATCGGGCTACAGCCGCGTTTATTCGGACAAGATAGATTCCTCCAGGGTTCTCAGAGTCTGCGCGATCCTGGAGCGCCATGCAGGCATCAGGCTTGCAGACAAGGACATCTATGTGAACGTCGCAGGAGGCATCCGCGTCAACGAGGTTTCCGTGGAGCTTTCCCTTGCCCTTGCCCTGTGGTCTGCCTACAGCGAGACCGAGCTGCCTGCAAAGATGGTGAGCTTCGGAGAACTCTCGCTGGCAGGAGAGGTCAGACCTGTCAATTACGGCGACCGCCGCCTGAAGGCCGCATCCGAGATGGGTTTCGACAAAGCCATTGTCCCGTACTCCATGCACTTTGAAAAGACCAGCACAGTCCTTCTCAAACGCTGCCAGAAAATCCGCGACGCCTTCACCCTGAAATAACAAAAGAGCGATGCAAAATAATAATATCAGTTGAAGATCCTGAGCATGATGGGGAACAGGACAAATGTTCCCGGGATGCCAGATATCTCAAGAAATGAAGCCAAATTGAAAATCACGGGAATTTAGTATTGAAAATCTAGGGAAATTTGCCTGATAATATACATATCGGAGGATTCCAATGCCTGTTTACTATGAGCGTTATGTTGAAAAGCAGATAGAAAGAGCTCTGAAGACATCGGGTGCTCTGGTTGTTGCCGGACCGAAGTTCTGCGGAAAGACAACCACCTGCATGAGATATCAGAAAAGCTTCATGAAGCTGAACACAACACAATCGATTCGATTTGCTTCAATGGATCCTGCCATGGTCCTGAAGGGGGAAACCCCCAGGCTGATCGATGAATGGCAGAAGGTACCTGACATATGGAATCAGGTGAAGAATGATCTGGACGAAGAATATGTATTTGGCAAATACATCCTTACAGGAAGCTCTACTCCTGCGGAAAAGACGCAGATACACCATTCAGGCGCAGGAAGAATCACACCTATAAAAATGAGACCCATGTCACTCTATGAATCAAGGAATTCGAAAGGAACAGTGTCTTTGTCAGTCCTGTTCAATGGCAGAGATTTTGACGTTTTCGATGAAAACAGGGAATTCTCACTCCCGGAAGTCGCCTTTCTTCTCTGTAGGGGAGGATGGCCGGTTTCCGTTGTGTCTTCCGAAGACATCGCAGTGGAAATAACAAGAAATTACTACAACAGCCTTTTTGTATTCGAAGATTCTGATAATGAGAAATTCCGAAATCTCAAACCGGAAACGTTCCGCATGATTCTCCGTAGCTATGCCAGGAACATATCGTCGGAGGCTCCGCTTAGCACCATATTGGAGGATGTGAGACAGACTAATGAAAGAACGATGGATTCGAAGACACTTTCGACATATCTCGAGGCACTCAAGGATCTGTTCATCCTGGAGGATATGGAGGCCTGGAATCCCAACATCAGATCAAAGACTTCCATCAGATCGACGCCCACAAGGCATTTTGTCGATCCGTCCCTTGCCTGCCGTGCCCTGAACATCGGTCCCGATGATCTCATGTCTGACCTGAAGTCATTTGGCCTTTTCTTTGAGGATATGGCCGTTAGGGACCTCCGGGTATATGCTGATACGATCGGAGGAGAAGTCAGACACTACAGAGACAATGCAGGACTTGAATGTGACAGCGTGATTCATCTTGAGAACGGCAAGTGGGCCGCAGTTGAAATAAAGCTCGGAGGCGAGAAACTGGTTGAGGAGGGTGCTGCGGCACTCACTCGGCTCAATAAAAAGATAGAAACCAAAAGTGTTCTCTCCGCTCCTGTTTTCATGATGGTACTGACGGCAACAGGACCGCTTTACCGACGTCCGGACGGAATCTTTGTCGTTCCCATAAACATGCTGAAGGCGTGAGGGTTTTTAATCAAAGGTTTGGATTCAGGATGCAATATGTCCCTTTTCCGCCGTCTCCCATCCGGATTAGAAGACCGTGCTCCGCAAGGCCGGATAAATCTCTGGTTGCCGTGGCACTCTGGCACTTTGTCATCTTCGTCCATTTCTCTGCAGTGAGTTTTCCGTAGAAGGATCCGTCCGCAAGGCGATAGAGCATCATCATCTGTCTTGAGTTGTAAATACCGGGATATGCAATCCCCGCATACTACAAGATTAGAGTTGAAATCAAAGAATGACAGGTCTGCCTTCCGGTTTTTATAGAAAGACAACTTGTAATTGTCCATGCATTGGAAGAAGCCTGTAACGCTATAAATTTGTTAAAAAATGAAGGAGCTTGACAACCCTAGGGGTTGGGGATATTTTGATTGTGCCAAGTATTTCCATATGTCATAAGGAAAAGTCAAACTTCAGACATTGAATAATTTCGGGCATCCGACAAAAGTGTTGGTGTGGCGCAAAAGTCGGAGTTGCCAGTTGAATGACATCTCCGACTTTTTTTTGTGGAATCTCCGAAAGAATTGTTGGTTTCCTGATTCGGACCCGATATCCCATCCTCAAGACAGATTCAAGAGCACTCCGGTGCTCTTTTTTCATGCCCAGACAGGTGTTTCCGTGATATAGAAATACTTCCAATTTCTCCGACTTTTTTGTTGGTTTTATTGCGACCAAATTGTTGGTATTCGCCGATATGTGTTGCGGAAAAGATTGTTTCGTGTTACCATATCTTCAATAGGAGAATACAGATGCCGAGAGTTCTGTCCGAATATGATGTTGAGAACAATCTGATCGACCGTCTGCTCGAAATGCGGTACGATTACGTCTACCTGAAGAACTACGACGACGTGAAGCGCAACTTCCGCGAACAGTTCTGCCGCTTCAACGCGAAGAAGCTCACCGAAGCCAAGGGAAAGCCCGAACTGTCCGATTCCGAGTTCGACCGCGTCATGGTCCGCATGGAGGGCCTGCAGGTCTACGAAGGTGCAAAACGTCTTCGTGAGTCGTGGGTGCTACCCATGGACGACGGCAAGGATGTCTATGTGGACTTCCTGTCCGACGACAGCGAGCGGAACATCTTCCAGGTCACCCATCAGATAACTATGGACCCCGCGCATAAGGAGGATGTCGTCTACCGCAACCGCTACGACGTCACCGTATTCATCAACGGTCTTCCCCTCGTGCAGATAGAGCTCAAGAAACCGGGCGTGGAGATCGACCAGGCAATCAACCAGATCAACCGCTACCGCAAGTACTCCTTCAAAGGACTGTTCAAGCTGATTCAGCTCTTCGTCGTGTCGAACTCGACGCAGACCAAGTACTTCGCGAACGTCAACGAGGTGTTCCCCGACGGAAGTCGTCAGGACATCCCGAAGTCTCTTGCTTTCTACTGGACTGACGAACAGAACGTACGTATTCCCAAGCTGATGGACTTCGCAAGTGTGTTCCTTACCCGCTTCCAGATCACCGAATTCCTTACAAGATACTTCGTGATCAAGCAGACCGAGCCCGTGCTCATGGTCATGCGTCCTTATCAGATATTCGCCGTGCGCGAATGCTTCAACCGCATTGTCATCTCCAGGAAGAACGGTTATGTATGGCACTGCACGGGGTCCGGAAAAACCCTGTCCTCCTATAAGCTTGCCGCCCTTCTGAGGGACCACCACACCATCGACAAGGTAATTCTCCTCATCGACCGCAAGGATCTCGACGACCAGACCATCGACGAATACAACTCGTTCGAGAAAGGCTGTGTCGACCAGACTGAGGATACCCAGACGCTCGTGGATGACTTCGGAGACCACACCAAGAAGCTCATTATCACGACCATCCAGAAACTCTCGAATGCCGTGAAGCTCGACAAGTACATGTCTCTGATGAAGGAATACAAGAACCGCCGCGTCGTGTTCATCATCGATGAATGCCACCGCTCCCAGTTCGGAGAGATGCACGCCCGCATCGAAAAGCACTTCACCAACGCAAACTGGATCGGATTCACGGGAACCCCGATATTCAAGGAGAACCGCCAGGGACGCGAGAAGATCACCGCTGACCTGTTCTCCACCGATACCGACAAAATGGACCCGTGCGCCGCGAAGTACCCGATCCGCAACGCAATCGCCGACGGAAACGTCCTGAGGTTCAACGTCGAGTTCCTCCAAACCATGAAGAAGATACAGCTCAACGGTCAGGAATTCGGGCCCGAGATGCTCGAGGATGCTGCATGGTGCAGGAAGAACGGCATCAACCCCGACGACTGGTACCACGACGACAGGCGCATCGCCGCCGTCGCAGATGACATCCTCGGAAACTTGAAGCGCCACATCAACCCGCAGGGCAAGGATGTCTATACCGCAATCTTCGCCACCGATAGGATTGAGACCCTTCTGAAGTACTACAGGTACATGAAGGACCATAATCCCGAGGGCTACAAGATTGCAGCAATCTTCACTACGAAGGACAACGCAGACCCCGACGAGGGTTCCGGAACGCCCGAAGACCTCGAGATGTGCATGGGCGACTACTCCGCCATGTTCCCCGGAAAGCAGTACGACCGCACGAAGTTCGACGCATACCGCAAGGATATCGTGAAGCGCATGAAGCAGAAGGACGAGCCGCAGATAGACCTGCTTCTGGTCGTCGACATGTTCCTCACCGGATTCGATTCAAAGCCGACGAACACGCTGATCCTCGACAAGAGGCTCGTATGGCACTCGTTGCTGCAGGCGTATTCAAGAACCAACCGCGTCGACAAGCTCACCAAACAGTTCGGTCAGATTGTGGCCTACCGCAACATCAAGGCCGCACAGGACGATGCCCTAAGGCTCTTCTCCGGCGGCGGAAACCCCAACGACTTCCTCTTGAAGTCCTACGACGACTACGTGGCATCCTACAAGCAACACGTGGATTCGCTCAGGGCAGTGTGCCCTACAGCCGACGAGGCTGCGTTCCTTGACAACGAGGACGACCAGGTGAAGTACATCCTGGCCTTCCGCAACGTCGCGCACGTTCTGGCCACGCTCAAGACGTTCACGAAGTTCGACTGGGCAGACCTTGCGACATTCCTTGACGAGGACGAGTATGCCGACTACAAGAGCTGGTATCTGACGTTCTACGACGACCACAAGAAACCGGGCGCAGGCGGAACTCCATCACCGATAGACGACATCGATTTCGAGATCGAGCTGGTCAGGACGGACAGGATCAACGTCGTGTACATCCTGAACCTCCTGAAGGACCTGAACCGCAAGGATCCGGAGCTCATGAGACAGGGAATCGACCAGATACTGCAAGAAATCGAGAGATCGGACAACGAGAAACTGAGATACAAGAAGGAGAACCTCAAGAGGTTCGTGACCGAGAAGTTCTTCGAGATCGACCCGGCTCTGGACATCACCCAGGCGTATGCGGAATTCGAGGCCGAGTGCATGAAGGCCGACCTCCAGAAATTCGCGGACGAGAACGGTGTGGGTGTGGATGTGGTAAGTGACCTGGTCACCAGATTCATGAGCAACTCAAAGGAAATCACGAAGGAGAGTATCCGTCAGGATGTTCTGGACCTGCATCTGGGACTCCTGAAGACGACGAAGCTTATCAATGCGATAATCATCTTCATGAAAGACATGGACGACAAGTATTCTGTGGGGGACTGACGATATATGGACAAGGCATACGCACAGAGCAACGAGCTTGCGAAGAGACTGTGGGCGATAGCGAACGACCTCAGAGAGACGATGGATTCGGTGAAGTTCAAGGACTACATCTTGTCCGTCGTGTTCTACCGCTATCTTTCGGAAAGAACCGAACACTACATGGATGACATCCTCCGCGATGACGGCGTCACATACAGGCAGGCGCTTGCGGATCCGCAGCTGGCCGATGCGGTCAGGGAAATGTCGCTTGACCACCTGGGATACATCATCGAGCCCGACATGCTCTACGATTCCCTGATCGAGAAGATCAGCCACGGAATCAAGAAGGACGCACAGGACGGAAATGACAAGTTCTCCATCGAGGACCTCGAGAAAGCCATAGGAAGCCTCGTACAGTCCACCGTAGGACAGGAAAGCGAGGCTGCGTTCGACAAGATATTCGACGACCTCGACCTCAAGGACAAGGACCTCGGAAAAGAGGTTTCCGACAGGACGAAGAAAATCGCCGACATCATGACGAAGGTCAAGGCGCTTCCGTTCGACTACAGCGATGCGAAGATAGATGTCCTCGGTACTGCATACATGATTCTGATTTCGCTGTTCGCCTCTGATGCAGGAAAGAAAGGCGGAGAGTTCTTCACACCCGTCTGCGCTTCCACGCTGCTTGCGAAACTTGCGACGATCGGCCTGAAGTCCGCAAGGTCCGTCTGTGACTGCGCCGCGGGTTCCGGTTCGCTCCTGCTTGAGGTCAAGAACCAGCTGAAGGAACACAAGGTCGGACACTACTACTGTCAGGACAACAAGGGTACCACATACAACCTGCTTCGTATGAACCTGCTGATGCATGGAGTACCCTACAAGCAGTTCTCCGCCTATTACGACGACACCCTGACAAAGGACAACTACTACGAGGACGGCGAGCCCGTGAAGTTCACCGTACAGGTCGCAAATCCTCCGTTCTCCGTAAAGAATACGGCCAACGCATCGTCGTTCCTCTCGGATCCGAGATACAGCGGCCCGGGCAAGCTCGCACCGAACAACAAAGCCGACCTGGCATTCGTGGAGCACATGGTCTACCATATGGCCGACGACGGACGCGTGGCGGTCATCCTGCCGCACGGAACGCTGTTCAGGGGCGGAAGCGAATACAGCATCCGCAGGTACTTCATCGAACAGTGCAACTGTGTCGATGCCGTCATAGGTCTTCCCAGCAACATGTTCCACGGAACCGGTATTGCGGTGTGCATCATGCTTTTGAAGAAGAACCGCAACGGGGATTCGGACAACATTCTGTTCGTTGATGCCTCGAAATGCTTCACCAAGCAGGGAACGGACAATGTCATGAGGGCCTCCGACATCAAGAGAGTCGTCGACTGTGTCCGAGACAGAAAGGAAATTGCGAAATTCTCGCGCAAGGTGCCTCTTGCGGACATCAAGGGCGTCAACGACTACAACTTGAACATCTCTCGTTACGTAAGCGCCGCAGACGATGCTGAGAACTGGGATGTGTATTCCCTGATGTTCGGCGGAATGCCCGAAAAGGAGCTTGCTCCGTTCAAGGCATGCTTCGACACCTTCCCGGGACTGAGGGACAACCTCATCGAGAAACGCGGAGAATCATACGTTCTGAAGGACGATGCGAAGACTGTATTCGACAACAACCCGGCCGTAAAGGAGTATCTGGAGTCCTACAGGAAGACCGTCGGCGACATGAGGGCTTTCCTGCACGAGAAGCTCATCGACGACCTGGATTCCGAGGGTATCGACTATTCCGAAGAGGAAATCACCGAGGAGCTTTTCAGAAGGCTCGGGAGCATTCCTCTTGTCGACAGCTACGAGGCATATCAGATATTCGTCGACGAATGGGACAAGATCGTTGTCGACCTCGACATGATCCACCGCGAGGGATACGACGTATTCAACCTCATCGATCCGGTATACGAGATCAAGATGAAGGACGGTAAGGAGGAATCGAGGAAGCTCAAGGGTTATACCGGCCGCATGTTCCCATACGAACTGATTCAGGAGCATCTTCTGAAGGACGACCTGGCCGGCGTAAAGGCAATCGAGGAAGCTCTTGCAGACACCGCTTCCCGTATCGATGAGGCTGTGGAGAACCTGACAGACGAGGATAGGGAGTACACCGCACCAGTGAAGGTAAAGGGCAAAGACGAGGACACGGAGATCTACGACTCCGAGAAGGGAGAGATCGTACCGAAGGCAATCGAGTCTGCCGTGAAGATTTTGAAGAAAGCCGACAAGAACATGAAGTTCGACGAAGACAGCACGGAATACAGAATCGTCGCAATCCAGGCCCTTCTCGAGAAGGAGAAGGAGCTGAAGTCGGATTTGAAGAAGGCTTCCGCCGCGCTTGAGAAGAAGACGGCCGAGACAATCATGGCCCTGAATGCGGAAGATGCCACGAAGATGCTTGAAGCGAAATGGATCGACCCGATCATCGGCGGCCTGTCCGGATTTGCGGACACGGTCCTGAAGGGCTATGTCCGTGCCCTGGATGCGCTGAATGCGAAGTACAGCGGAACCTACAAAGCTGAAGCAGAGAGCATCGGCAGCCTCGAAAAGTCCCTGAAGGGCATGCTGAAGCAGCTCGACGCACAGGGAGCCGACAAGCTGGGAATCAACGATTGGATCGAGAGATTCGGAGGTGCCGATGAGCAGAACGCCTGACGTAAGATTCAAGGGTTTTACGGGAGATTGGAAAGAACAGTCTCTTGGCGATACCTTTTCGATGATTCAGAACAACACATTGTCTAGGGCAGAACTGAATGACGAATCCGGTGCTGCAGTCAACATCCATTATGGTGATGTTCTCATCAATTACGGAGAATGTCTTGATGTCGGGAAATCAAAGAAACAGTATATCCCGTCAGAGAAAACGGCATTGAAATACAAGAGTTCCTGGCTGAAAGACGGTGACGTTGTCATGGCCGATACCGCAGAAGATGAGACCGCAGGAAAATGCACAGAGATGTTTGGAATCGAAGGAGTTTCTGTAGTCGCAGGCCTTCATACTATTCCCCTCCGTCCGAAAATGGAGTTTGCAGGTAAGTATCTCGGATTCTACATGAACTCACCCGCATTTCATGATCAGCTTTTGCCGTTCATGCATGGAACAAAGGTGACATCAGTTTCTAAGGGCGAGATCAAGGATACAGCAATCCGTTTCCCTGAAGTCCGGAAAGAGCAGGAAGCCCTCGGAAGATACTTCCACGACCTCGACACCCTCATCGAACAGAATCAGTCCGAGGTGGACCGCCTGAGGAACCTGAAGAAAGCGTTGCTGCTGAAGTTGTTTCCGCAGAAAGGATCGAAGGTTCCAGAGATCAGGTTCAAAGGATTCTCGGAGGATTGGGAAACGAAAAAGATCAGCGATGTTTGTTTCTTGTCAAAAGAATCAATTGATCCGCGTTCTTTTTCCGAGAAGTATTTCTTCGAATATAGCATGCCTGCTTACGACAACGGCCTCGCTCCTGATTATGTCCTTGGATATTCCATGAACAGCACCAGGATAAAGGTTACATCGGAATGCATTCTTTTCAATAAGCTCAATGTCAGAAAGGAGCGCATCTGGTATGTTGAGAATCCAAAACCCATGTCGGTGTGTTCCGGAGAATTCCTTCCGTTATGTTCAACAGACATATATCTGCCCTTCTTGACTCAGATACTGAAGTCAAAAGAGACTACAAAAGCTATGGAATCAGTTTCAACGGGATCTTCAAACAGTCAGAAGAGAATTCAGCCGTCTTCTTTGATGAATTACACTGTTATGATTCCGAAACAAAAAGAAGAACAGCGCCTTATCGGGCAGTACTTCCAGGCTCTCGATTCTCTGATCGAACAGCGCCAGAACAATGCGGAACGTCTGAAACATCTGAAACAGGCAATGCTTCAGAGAATGTTCGTATAATCCTGAAATCCCATATAACAACGAAGCCTCCATCTCGGAGGCTTCTGTCATTCTTCATCATCGTCATATTCAAACACGCCCCAGTCAAATTTCGGGGGCATCTTCTCGGTCTTCCGAAACAGCATCTTGCACCGGATTGCAGGGAACGAATACCCGCGGCCCTGCGAAACCACACGCTTGATCACGTTGTTCAGGCTCTCCGTCTGAGCATTCGTCTTGCTCTCCTCGTTCACCGAGAAGTAGTTGAAAATCAGGTCGTGCCAACGGTGGACGGTCTTCTTGAAATCGTCAAGTTCCGTGATGTCCTTGCTTTCCTCCAACCACTCGGCGTACATCTCTTCCGCTTCCTTCCTGGTCTTCGCGAACTCGTAGATGCTGCGGAAAGCCTCCTTCAGTTCGTAAACGGGCTGGAACTGCGGATAGTCCTTGAATAACTGATCAAGGCGCTCCTTCTGCGTCGGAGTCAGCTGGTCTCCGGATCCGAGGATCAGGAACCTGTTGTTCTTCAACGAGGCCCGGACCTTCTGCTGCTTGATCGTATGCGACAGGGCACGGCGCTTCTTCTCGATGCACCTCAGGAGTTCCTTTATGACGTGGAACCTGTCGATCACGATGGGAACGGCAGGGAAGACGCACCGGACAGATGTCACGTAGGGCTTGTACATGTCCATGGTGACGCACCTGAGGTTCTCCTTGTGCTGCATGGCCTGAAGCACGGCTGTCATCATCTCGACGGTGCGGGTTTCGCTCATCTCGATGATCTGCCCGTCTTCTTTGTTGACCTTCACCAGAACCCCGAAGTAATGCTTCTGGAAGTGAACTTCGTCAATTCCGAGCACTCTGGGAGTCTCAAGGACATAGTTTTCCTCGATTTCGGCCTTCTTCTCACGGAAGAGTCTGCCGACCTCGACATCGGAGATGCCGTAGCGGGCGGCGAGTTCGCGGAATGAGAAGTTGAGGGTTTCTTTCTTGAGTTGTTCCTTGAAGCGCTTGGTGAATCTGCCGTCGATCTGGTCGTACTCAGGGGAGTACGTGTCGCCGCAGTCTGCACACCGGTACGTTCGGTGCTGCACTTCCAACCCGACGCGATTATCGAAGGCCGGGAGATCCTGCACGTGGAGCGTAAGGCGCCTGTGGACATGAAGAGTCCCCCCACAGGTAGGGCAGGTTGTTGGCCGGTTCAAGGGCTCAACAGTATAGAGGCGCTGATTGTTTTTTACTTCCCAGTCCAACACCTTGAAGCCGGGAAGGTTCAGTATATCCTGAAAATCGTTCGTTTTGGTAAATGCCTCCTGTTTTTCGGTTCACTATATACCATGCTTCTATTTTCAGGAAAAAGCAACCAAAACCAACAAAAAAGTTGCGAAATACCAACAAAAATGTCGGAGACTTCGCAACAAAATAGTCGGAGTGTGAATTCAGACGGGTATAGTCAGGCTGTCAGGATACCAACAAAAATGTCGGATACCCAAAAATGCAACTTTTGGAAGTATCGGCGAGGAGAAAATTGCAACATTTAGAAGTTTCCGAGGCTCAGCCGAACACCTTCAGCATGATGGGGAACAGGACAAATGTTCCCAGGATGCTGCCGAGGCTGGTGGTGAAGAAGATCAGGAAGGCGTGAAGCACCTTGTTCCTGAACCAGCCCCTGAAGGACGAGATGTCGTCCGAAAGGCTCTCGAAGTCTTTCACGGCGGGCTTTCTGAGAGAGGCTTCGACAATTCCCGTTATGACTCCGACTCCTATTGCCGGGTTCAATACCGCTATCGGTGCGGAGACCGCGGCCACAAGCCAGTTGAGCGGGTGGGCGAGAGACAGGATGCTGAACAGGACCGTCGTGGCTGCGTTGGTGCATGCCCAGATCAAGAAGTACCGCAGGCTCTCGTTGAAACCGTTGAAGACTCCGGCCAGGACGATGATTGCAACAAGGATGACGGGAATCATCCAGCCGATGATCTTTCCTGCCTTTGAGGGTTTTGGAACCTTGGAGATTTCGGTGAGGTCTGTGGAGAGCTCGCCTTTCTCCAGCTTTCCGATGGTGCTGATGATTCCGTTGGCGTGTCCGGCTCCGATTACGGCAACCTTCTTGTGTCCGGGTGCCTGCATGATGTTAGTCGCAAGGTAGCGGTCACGCTCGTCGATCAGAGCCTCCTTGGCTCCCGGAAGCTCCTTGGAAAGCTCGTTCATCATCTCCTGCAGGGTATCCGATTTCTTTAGCTCCTCCAGTTCCTCCGGCTTGAACTCCTCCTTGTCGAAGGCGCTCGAAAGCAGGGTGCTGATCAGCTTTGCCTTGTTCCACAGGTTGCTCTTGGCCCAGGCTCGCTTGAGGGTTGTTGCAATCTCCCTGTCGCAGAACGAGTAGGGGATTCCCTTCTCCTCGGCAATCCTGCTGGCTCCTATGATCTCTTCTCCGGGGGCTGTGCCGGTCTGGTTTCCCATCTTCTTCTGGAAGGATGCAAGGGCTGTGTTTGCAAGGACCAGGAAGGTCTTTCCTTCCTTGAAGACCTTGACCAGATTCATGTTCGAATAGCTCTGTTCTTTTGTCTTGCTTTCGTAGCGGCCCTTGTCCAGTTCAAGGCAGACGTGGTCGGGCTGCTCTTCCTCGATCACGGCACGGACTTCGTCCACGCTGTTCTGTGAGACGTGAGCGGTTCCGACGAGGATGATCTCATCGCCGTTGTCCAGAAAAACCTTGTTCACTGTGTCGCTGACATGCTCCGATCTCACTCGTTCCTCCCGACCTGCACAAATGGTGCGATTAAAGACTAATAAGAATATAACGACTAAATACAAAGAGTTCAACAAAGTGTATATTTAATTCCATGAAGACGGAACACAGCGTTGCGGGAATAGACTACACCCTGGTCAGAAACCGGAGACAGAGAAGCCTGAGGGTCCACCTGGATCCGAACGGACATCCCATAGTAAGCGCTCCTTACCATACAAGCCAGCGACAGATTGACGAGTTTGTCTCAAACAGTGCCTTCTGGATAACCCGACAAGCCGGCAAGGTTGCGTCCCACAGCTATGAGACCGGAGACTTCGTTCCTTTCCTCGGCAGGAAGATGACGCTTCTGATAATTGTCGGGAAGAAGTCCCAATATGACATTGTTGATGACAAAATCATAATAACGACAAAGAAACAGGACATCGCAGAAGTAAAGAAGACCATCAAGAGCCTGTATGTGGAAACAGTCGGGTCCTTCCTGGAGAAGCGTGTTCCTCACTGGTGTTCGGAGCTTGGGCTACCCTTGCCCGAATACGGAGTGAACCGGGCAAAGGGAAAGTGGGGAGTCTGCTACCCGCTGGAAAAAAGGCTGTATCTCAGCTACATGTGCGCCACCTTGCCTGAGGATCTGATCGACATGACGGTACTTCACGAGGTCTGTCATCTTGTCCACAGCGGACACGGGAAGGACTTCTGGACCCTGATGCAGAACCACATGCCTGACCTTGATAAAAGAAAAGCCGAACTTGCCAAGATGGCCAAGTCCGGCTGGTCTATGAATATCGTCTGAATCCTATCTGATGATGGACAGAAGATGTTTCACGAATTCATATGTGCGCTTTGACGAGCTGATCGAGAGCCTTTCCTCCGTGGAGTGGATGTCGTACATCTGAGGTCCGATGGATACGCTGTCCATGCCCGGGCATTTGCTGTTGATGACACCGCACTCAAGACCCGCGTGGATTGCAGTGATCACAGGTTTCTTTCCTGTGAGTTTCTCATAGGCCTCTGCACAGAAGTGGGCCAGAGCCGAATCCGGATCCGGGGTCCATGATGGATAGCCGTTTCCGATTGTGCAGTCTATTCCGAAGCTTTCGAAGATGGTCTTGATCCGGTTCACAAGATAGTACTTGGCGGAATCGATGCTGCTTCTCACGCTTACCTGGATGTCCAGGCTGCCGTTCTCCATCCTGACTATGGCGAGGTTGTCTGAAGTCTCGACTATGCCGGGGATTGCCTTGCTCATTGTGAAGACTCCGTGCGGGCAGGCGAACAGGGCTTTGCACAGGATGAGGGTTGAATCGGCATCCATGGCCTGTGTCATCCTGACCGCTCCGTGGTGCGAGCATCTTCTGCTCATCTCGAATCCGGGTTCCTCGATCTTGTTCTCCTCTTTGATGATTGCGAAGGTCTGGACAAGTTTCTCGACAACGGCGTGCTTTTTGTTTTCAGGTACACAGACCATGCACTTTGCGGAAGAGGGGATGACGTTTCTCTTTGTTCCGCCCTCGAAAGAGGCAAGGCGGAAGGGGATGGAGGTTTCCTCAAGGGATACGAGCATCCTTGAAAGCGCGCAGATTGCATTGAGGTGCTGCTGGTGGATTTCTCCGCCGCTATGGCCTCCCTTCAGTCCGGAAACGCCGATCTCAAGAGTCTCCCAATCCTCGGGAACAGATTCCATCTCGTAAGAGGCTTTTCCCTCAAGGTCTATACCTCCGGCACAGCCGATGTAGATGGTGCCCTCGTCCTCGCTGTCCAGGTTGATGAGCTTTCTGCTTCGGATCAGACTGCCGTCAAGACCGAATGCTCCGTCCATGCCGGTTTCCTCGGAGAATGTGAAGATGGCCTCAAGCGGTCCGTGCTTGGCATTGGGATCCTTGAAGAGTGCCATGGCGATTGCAATCGCAATTCCGTCGTCGCCGCCGAGGCTGGTTTCCCTTGCCTTCAGGAAGTCTCCGTCCTCATAGACATCGATGGGGTCTGTGAGAAAGTTGTGCTTGCTTCCGGGAACCTTGACACAGACCATGTCCATGTGACCCTGAAGTGCTACGGAAGGAGCGTCCTCATAGCCCGGAGTCGCTCCGGTGCGGAGGATGATGTTTCCGGCGGCATCACGGATGCCTTCGAAACCGTTCTCCTTTGCCCAAGAGAGGAGGAACTGTCTCATTCCTTCCTCGTTTCCGGATTCCCTGGGAATCCTGCATATCTGTTTGAAATAATCCAAAAAATCCATATCGATTCTCCTGAATTCTATTTGCTGTATACCTGTTTTCCGCCCACGAAGACCTCGGTGGCATTGAAGCTGTCGTCAAAGACGGCAAGGTCTGCGAGCTTTCCCTTTGCAATGGATCCGATGTCACTGAAGCCATAGAGGGAGGCCGGGTTTTCGGATGCCATCTTCACGGCACTTGCAACATCCCCTGTCCAGGAAGCCACATTCTTCACCGCCTTGTTCAGCGTCAGTGCTGATCCGCAGAGCTTGTTGTGGTCCTTCTCAAGGACAAAAGCGCCAAGCTCTCCGAGAACGACGTTGTCTCCGTTGATTACATATTTACCCGGACCGAGGGAAGTGGGTCTGAGACTGTCTGTGATCAGGACAACGTGGTCGCTGCCTTTTGTTCCGATCAGATAGCAGACAAGGTCCCTGTGGACATGAACTCCGTCTGCGATCACCTCGCAGTTCATGTTCGGATCGAAGAGCACTGCTCCCACGGCACCCGGGGCTTTGTGGTCCATTTTGGATATTGCATTGAACATGTGCGTGGTGTGGTTGATGCCCAGAGCCTTTCCCTTCAGGGCTTCCTCGTAGGTTGCGTTTGTATGGCCCATCAGAAGAACAATACCCTGTTTCTTTGCTTCGTCCGTTATTTTTTCAATACCATCAAGCTCCGGGGCCACTGTCATGGCAACTACATGTCCATCACCGGAGGCAACCAGGCGCTCGAGCACAGCCCTGTCCGGAAGGATCAGGGCCTGAGGGTCCTGGGCTCCGCTTTTTGCTGGACTGAGGAAGGGGCCTTCCATGTTGATTCCAAGGATTCTGGCTCCGGTCTCGTGTCCCATGGCTTTCACAATACCGGAAGCCTCTTTCTCCATCTTCTCCTCCCTGCCTGCATAGAGGGTTGGAAGGAAAGATGTCACTCCGAATCTGACCAGATTTTCTGACATCCTGAGAGTGGGCTCCGGTTCTGTAGAGTCCGGCTCGAAGCCGCCGATTCCATGGATGTGTGTGTCTATCAGACCGGGACAGAGAAGACGTCCTTTGACGTCAAGGACGGAATCCACATCGCCGTATTTGTCCCTGTCAAAATCCTGCATGTCAAAGACATCGGCAATCCTGCCGTCACGGTTGATGAAAAGTCCGGCTTTTCTCCTGATTGAACCGGAAGTGACGATATCGGCATTGATTATTAATGTGCTCATGAAAGGACCTGCTTTTATCGCAAACAGTTTACTTTGGCAGAAGGACCTTTGCAAGGTCTGTTCTTCCTGCCTTCCTCAGGGCCTCCAGCACAAGAGTCCTGTTTTCCCGCCTGTTGAACTGCAGCAGCGCACGCTGGAGATTCGCATTCCTTCCTTTGGGGACAAACACCTTCTTCAGGTTCTCCCCCGGACGCGGATCGAGTCCTGTGTAGTACATGCAGGTGGATACCGTGGACGGCGTGGGATAGAACTCCTGGACCTGGTCCGGGACAAAGCCTTGCTTCTTCATGTAAAGCGCCAGCTCTATGGCATCCTCCAGAGTCGAGCCGGGGTGGGCTGCGATTAGGTAGGGGATGAGGAACTGTTTCTTGCCCTGTCGGCGGTTCTCGTCGAAGAAGGCCTTTCTGAAGCTGTCGTAGACTTCAACCGGACTTTTTCCCATACAGCTCAGCACGCCGTCGCAGATGTGCTCCGGAGCAACCTTGAGCTGGCCGCTGACGTGGTCGCTGACAAGCTTTCTGATGAACAGGTTCCTTGTGTCCTCATCGGCACAGAGTATCAGGTAGTCGAATCGGATTCCGCTTCTGATGAAGACCTTCTTCACCCCGGGAACGGAGGCCACAGCCTTGAGCTTCTCAAGGTAGAGGCGATGCGAATCGCGGACGTTCGGACAGGGGGTTGGGAACAGACACTGGCGGTTGGCGCAGGGGCCGGTCTTCAGCTGCTTCTCGCACGCCGGGCACTGGAAGTTGGCGGTAGGGCCGCCCAGATCATGGATGTAGCCCTTGAAATCCGGATGCTTTACAAGGGTCTTCGTCTCTTTCACAAGCGACTGAAGGCTCCTTGTCTGGATGATACGTCCCTGATGGTTCGTGATGGCGCAGAAGGAGCAGCCGCCGTAGCAGCCGCGGTTGCTGGTGATGGAGAACTGTACCTCCCTTATCGCGGGAATTCCACCGTCCTTGTCGTAGCAGGGATGCCAGCGTCTTTGGAACGGAAGCTCGTAAAGGTCATCGAATTCTTTCTCTGTCAATGGCCTTGCAGGAGGATTCTGTACAATAATTCTACCATTACATGCCTGAACAAGACATCGTTTCTCAAACGGGTTCTCGTGAAGCATCTGCAGGTTGAAGGCTTTTGCATAGGCTTTCTGACCTTCCGGATCAGGCCTGTTGGAGACCTTGTCCCTGAGAGAAACCTCCTCGAAAGAGGGGAGGACAACTGGTTCGAAAGGAAGGGAAGACGTATCTTCCTTCTGAGAGATGTTGAAGCAAATTCCCTGGATGTCACGCATTTCCTCAACGCCAAGGCCTTTGTCCAGACGGCTTACTATCTCTAGGCTCTGGAGCTCTCCCATGCCGTAGACAAGAAGGTCTGCCTTGGAGTCCAGGAGAATCGGTTTGCGGACCAGGTCTTGCCAGTAGTCGTAATGGGCAAGGCGTCTGAGGGAAGCTTCCAGACCACCGATTATGATCGGAATGTTTCCGAAAGCCTGTCTGGCAAGATTGGAGTAGACGATGGTCGGCCTGTCAGGCCTGCGCCCTGCCTTGCCTCCGGGAGAATAGAGGTCCTCGCCGCGCTTTTTCTTCGTGCTGGTGTAGTGGGCCACCATGGAGTCTATGTTGCCTCCGCTGATCATGCAGCAAAGGCGAGGCTTCCCCATGACGGTGAGGGATGACGGTGTCCTCCAGTCCGGCTGGGCTATGATTCCCACCCTGTAGCCCCTGCTTTCCAGAAGCCGTCCGAGCAGGGCGGAGGCAAACGAGGGGTGGTCTACATAGGCATCAGCCGAGATGAACAGGACATCCAGCTCTTCCCAGCCCCGTTTTGCCATGTCTGATTTTGTCATCGGAAGAAACATATCCGTCATGGAAACGATTGTAATGCTTTTGTCCTGACGGGACAATCTCGGCAATTCTGAAAAAAAACGAAGATGCAAAGCTGTTTTAACTAAATAATTAATAAATCAATTTGACGATTTTGCTGATTTGTGATAATCTGTATGCTATCTTGACCCAATATCGGATTGTGATATTGGGGTTTTTTATGAATGGGGAACAGTAATTGAGCCGCGAATCAATTCCATCAATACATTTTTACGATCAGGATTTCGTTGACCTCTATGACAGGTCCTGGGTGTGGATTGACGAGCACTGGACCCAGGGAACGGAACAGAACGGGTTTTCAGGAAGCTATCTTTCGTATGCCGACCAGAAGACCATCAACCAGTTCAACTGCTGCCTCTCATCCTTTTTCCTGAACTACAGCAACCAGACCTATTCCCCGTTCGAGATGCTCGACTACTTCTACAGCAAGCAGGAGGAGAACGGAGCGATCCGGGCCGACTACAGCGTGGAAGACGGCAGGGCAGTGGTCACGGACGACAATCCGGAAGGCGTCACAATGCCGCTTTTCGCCTATGTCGAGTACGTTTTCTACCACAAGATCGGAAACAAGAAGCGCCTCAAGGACGCAGTAGAGGTCATGGAGAAGTACTTCACATGGCTCAAGACGATGTTCCAGAAGGAGAACGGTCTTTTCTCTGTTCCCGTCTCGGCCTGCCTTACAGGAAACATCCCCAGAGAGCGCACCGTCTACCCCGTTGATTTCAACACCATGGTGGCCCTGAACGCCCTGTACCTGTCCAACATCGGAGACATCCTGAACGACAAGGAGCTCAGCTTCAGGTACAAGAAGCTCTACTTCTCGCTCAAGACCAGGATCAACAACCTGATGTGGGACCCCGAGACCCATTTCTACTATGACCTTGACGCAAACGAGGAGCGCATCCCTCTCAAGCTCATCGGAGCATTCTGGACCTTCATGGCCGAGATTCCGAACGACGAGAGAGCCTCCTTCATGATCGAGGACCTCAAGAACCCGGAGATTTTCGGAACAGACAACCCGTTCCCCAGCGTCAGTGCAGACTCCCCCTGCTATTCGGAGAACCCGACCGGCTACTGCGGCGCCATTGTTCCTTCCAACGTATACTGTGTGGTCAAGGGTCTCGAGAAATACGGCGAATACGTCTTTGCGCGTGAGTGTGCCATCAGACACATGTACTTCATTCTGGACACCCTTCATCCGGAAGGGGACAAGCCCGGTGATGTCTGGGAGGCCTATCTTCCGATGAAGGAGGGAATTCCCGCAGCAGACGGAGAGTTCCCGAGAAAGAGATTCCTCCCGCAGTCCTGTCTTGTGACAATCACCCTCATGATCGAGGACATCATAGGACTGGATATCTCGCTGCCCCGCAAGACTGTCAACTGGGTTGTTCCCAGTCTTGAGGTTATGGGAATCGAGGGACTGTCCCTCAAGCGCAACATTATCACGATTCTGAGCAACAAGAACGCCCGTGGATGGGAGATCAGGCTCGAGAGCGAGAAGCTCTACTACTTCACGATCGAGATCATCGACGAGAAGAAGAAAAAGACCCTCCCGATTCCGAGCGGAAAGTGCTCAATGCTCATCGATAAGCTCTGATGTTCTTTTCCGGTAAAATCTTCGGCGGTTTATTAGGATTGTTCCTCTTCGGTCCCGTAGGGCTTATTATCGGCATCTTCCTCGGCCACATGGCCGACCGTGCCCGAACACTGAGCCATGACGGATCCGAAGATGGCGGGCAGTACTTCTTCTTCAATACCGGCTACAGCAATCCTCAGATGGTCTTCTTCGTAGGAGCCTTCTCGATGCTTGCCAAGCTTTCCTCCGTGGACGGGCAGGTCTCCGAAGGAGCAAGGCGCAAGGTCTACGAGTTCATGACCCGCGACCTGAACCTCTACGGCCCGAGCCTGGACTACGCAAGACAGATCTTCGAAGAGGCTCTGACCAAGGATGCAAGCTTCGAGAACCTGGCGGACCAGTTCTACCACAACTTCCGAACATCGCCCCAGCTTCTGACAATGATGCTGGACATCTTCTACCGGGTGGCAATGGAGGACGGAAGGCTTTCCCCCAACGAGGAACGTCTGATCGACTACGCCGCAAGGGCCTTCCATATCCACGAGTCCCTTCACGACAGCATCCGCCGCAACTACAACGTCAAGGGCTCTTCCAAGGCCTATGCCGTGCTGGGCCTGACCGAAGACGCTTCCGAGGCGGAGATCAAGAAGGCATACCGCAAGCTGATTCTGGAATACCACCCCGACACCGTTGCCGCAAAGGGCCTTGCGGACGAGTTCAAGGAATACGCGACAAAGAAATTCCGGGAAATCCAGGAAGCCTACGAGACAATAAGCAAGGAACGCGGAATCAAATAAAAGGAAGGAATCAGAAACTGATTCGCCCGCGGAAGGAGCGGGTCAGTGTCGTTCTGTCCGCATATTCGAGGTCTCCTCCGATCGGAAGCCCGGAGGCAAGTCTTGTCAGGATGATTCCTTCCCGATCCTTGAGGATGTGCCTGATGTAGAGGGCCGTGGTGTCACCTTCCTCCGTGGGGTTTGTTGCAATGATGATCTCCTTGAAGGAGCCTTCGTCGATGCGTTTGAGAAGTTTCTCGAAACTGAGGTTCTCCGGGCCCACCCCGTTCAGCGGATTGATCGCTCCTCCAAGAACATGGAAAAGCCCGTTGTATGCACCGCTTGCCTGGATCGAAAGGACATCCTGAGGCTGCTCAACTATGCAAAGCAGGGTTCTGTCCCTCATGGAATCGGAACAGACCGGACAGATCTCCGTTTCGGAGAACGATCCGCAGACGGAGCATGGCCTGACCTTGTCCTTGATCTCCGCGATGCTTTTCGCAAGAAGGTCGTTGTAGTCCCTGGATGTGTTGATCAGGGAAAAGGCGATTCTGGAAGCGCTTTTCGGGCCGACGCCCGGGAGTCTGGAAAGAAGCTTTGAAAGGTTGTCGAGTGCAGTCATAGGTTGATTCCGTACTGGGCCATCTTTTCTCCGGCCTCTTCCTGTATCCTGTCTCTGACGTTCTTCAGGGCGGTGTTCACCGCCGATGTGACCATGACCTCAAGAAGCTCGGCATTCTCCATCTTGGCGAACTCTGGTGAAATCTTTATGCTCTCGATCTGCATGTTGCCGTTTGCCACTGCCTCCACCATGTTTCCTCCGGCATAACCGGTGCACCTTATGGTGGCGATCTTGGCTTTCATGGCTTCCGCCTGGCTCTTTATCTCATTCATGTTCTTAAACAGTTCAAAAGGGTTCATCATCGCTCCTCTCTGCCGTCAAAACACAGCATCAGGTCTGAAATAAGGTTTTTCTGCTCCTCGCTCAGGGGAGTCTGTTCCTGCGGTCTTGGTTTCGGGCCTTCCTCCCTGGCCTCGGGTGCAGGTGCGGGTTTCTCTTCCGGCTGCCGGACAGAAGCCTGAGGGGCAGGTGGCTCCGGAATCTTCGGCTCCGGCGGTTCCGAGTAGGAGAGCACGACATTCACATTGCATCCCGTCTTGTCACGGAGCTTTTCCTCCACCAGAGCCTTGTTCCTGTTGGCAGTCTGGTAAAACAGCCTGCTGTTGAAGCCGAGTACAAGGCCCATGTCCGTCTTCTCCACGGAGATTGTTCCGTGTGGCAGGGCATCTGCAAGACCGTCCAACGTCCACTCCACCGTTGTCTCAGGAGCAGCAGCCGGTTGCGTCTCCTCCACATGCTGAGGCACGGAGACCTCTTCCCTCTGCGGGACGGGCTGTTCTGGCTCAGGTTCGGGATCTGTCTGGACCTCGGGCTTCTCCTCGGCCTTTTCCTGTTCGGGAGCAGGGGCTTCCGGTTCTGGTGCCGGACTCTGCTGTTTTGAACCGGATGCCTGCGGCTGGATTGTCTTCTGGTCCGCGAGGGCGGGATTCAGGGGAGTGACAGTACCGCTGATGAGGTCATTTTTCAGTCGGGCAAGCTGCTCCAGGACGCTGGCGTTGGAAGCCACATAGCGCAGTCTGGAAAGTTTTGAGATGGCCAGTTCAAGCTCGAAACGCGGATTGAGCGAATATCTGATGTCCCTGTACAGGTTCAGGAACATGTCCAGGGCAGCCTCGAGCTGCTCCTCGTTGTATGCGTTGAGGATTTCGGAGGGGAAGCTGGAGACCTGCTCACCCAGCACGTTCTCGCTCTTCACTCCCTTCCTGATCAGAAGAAGGGTCCTGAAGTATTCGGAGAAGTCCTTAACGATCTGCTCCAGGCTGACGCCCTTTGCAAGAAGGTCGTGGATCTTGTCTATGGAGGCGCCGCGGTTTGCGGACAGGACATCCTGCATGATGGTGTTTATGCGCTCCACGCCCACAAGTCCGAGCTTTTCTCGGATCTGGGCAAGGGTTATCTTGCCGTTGGAGAACGCCACAACCTGATCGAACAGGGTGTAGGCATCGCGCATGGAGCCCGTGGACTCCTTTGCAATCCAGAAAAGGGCGTCGTCCTCGGCCTCTATTCCCATCTCCGAGGCTGCCTGCGCGAGGAGTCCCTTGATTGTCTCAAGAGGAATCAGCTGGAAGTTGAACTGCTGGCAGCGGCTTCTGATTGTGGCCGGCACCTTCTGGGTCTCTGTTGTGGCGAAGATGAACACAACGTACTCGGGCGGTTCCTCGATGGTCTTCAGAAGGGCATTGAACGCACTCTGGGAGAGCATGTGGACCTCGTCTATGATGTAGATCTTGTAGCGTGACGAGGTGGGAGGGAACATGACCTCCTCCTTGATCACGCGTACATCGTTGACTCCCGTGTTGCTGGCTCCGTCTATCTCTATGACATCCAGACTGCTGCCTTTCGCTATGCCCCTGCAGTTGTCGCATTCGTCGCAGGGGTCTGCCGTGGGTCCGTGCACGCAGTTGAGCGCCTTGGCGAGAAGTCTAGCGCTTGTGGTCTTTCCGACGCCTCTTGGACCGCTGAACAGATACGCATGGGCGATCCTGCCCTGCCGGATGGAGTTCTTCAGGGTTGAGACAACGAATTCCTGACCGACAAGGTCCTGGAATCTCTGAGGTCTTTTGCGTGTAGCTGTCACTTCGTAAGCCATGTGACAATGATACCAAATAATCGGGTGACAGGCTATAAAGACATTTATGTAATATTTCATTGACCGCATCGAAAAGGGGTGCGACAATATCCCATGCAGTGTTTTTGCGGGATTGTCGTTAAAAAGCACTGTCAGTCTATATTTTCAGCTTTAATAAGGTCCTTCGGGATCAAGAGGAGGAAAAATGAAGAAACTTACAGTAGTGCTGCTTGTTCTCATGGTAGCCATCGCTGGTGTTTTCG
>JBGVBT010000130.1:0-4838 GCA_045225895.1 Sphaerochaetaceae bacterium | reverse complement strand
CTCGGAGATATCCGAATCCTACTATGCGGACAACCACGGGCTTGCCCTGATTGAGAACGCCGAGTCCTACAGTTTTGTTCCGGTCTCCAGCCTGAACGACAAGTTGCGTTCATGCTATGGACGCAAGATCGACAAGCGCCTTTCCAAGGCTGCTCTGGAGACGTTGTCCATTGTCGCCTATGCCCAGCCCATCACCCGTGGCGAGATCACGAAGATCAGAGGTGTCGTGTCGGATTCCATCATCAGGATCCTCCGCGAGCGCGACTACATCAAGGTTGTAGGCCGCAAGGACATCCAGGGTCATCCATGTCTTTACGGAACAACGAGAAAATTCCTGTATACATTCAAGCTGGATTCGATAAGCGAGCTTCCGAGGCTCTCTGAAATCGACAGACAGCGTTTCGAGAAGGAAGAAAATGCGAATTGAATATCCCATAAGACTCCAGAGCTACCTCTCCAAATGCGGAGTCGGTTCCAGACGAGGCTGCGAGGCCCTGATAACCGAAGGACGCGTCATGGTCAACAACAAGGTGGTCACCGAGCTCGGTACCAAGGTCAACGAGAACGACATTGTCTACGTGGACGATGTCCTTGCCGAGCCGGAGGAGAGGTCCTATTACTTTGCACTTAACAAGCCCCGTGGATTCGTCTGCACCAACTACGACCCCAACGAGAAGGTCTATGCCAGGGACCTGATCGATGTCCCGGAGAAGAACCTTCTGTTCAATGTTGGAAGGCTGGACAAGGATTCCCAGGGTCTTATCCTTTTCACCAACGACGGAGACTTCGCAAACCTGATCATGCATCCGTCCTCCGAGACCGAGAAGGAGTATGTCGTCCGAACTGACAGAGACATTGCAAAAAAGGACATGGACGATGCTTACCGCGGACTTGTAAAACCATATAGAATAAGGTCATACAAGATGATTTCCAAAAGAGAGGTGAGTGTGGTCCTGACCGAGGGAAAGAACAGGGAGATCAGGAACATGTTCGATATCCTGGGCTACGAGGTCAAGAAGCTCACAAGAATCCGCATAGGGTGCGTGAAACTTGAGGATCTGCCCACCGGACAGTTCAGGAAGCTCACAAAGGCCGAGGTCGCAGGACTCGAGAGGGAAGCCAGGGGAGGAAAGAGATGATCGTTGCCATAGACGGACCTGCCGGAGTGGGAAAAAGCTCCATTGCAAAGATGGTCGGAAACAAGCTGGGACTCTATTATCTGAATTCCGGAAACTTCTACAGGGGAGTCACTTACCGTCTGCTTCATCTGGGACTGGATCCCAACGACAGGGAGACCTGCATCAGGACGGCAAAGGAGGCTCTGTTCGATGTGGTGGACGGCCATTTCTACCTTGACGGACAGAATGTGGAGGCCGAGCTCCATACTCCGGCAATCGACCTGTGGGCTTCCAAGATATCGGTCATTCCCGAGGTGAGGGCCATTGTCAACGAGAGGATCCATGAGCTTACAAGGAAGCTGGACATCATCGCCGAGGGCAGGGACATGACCACTGTGGTATTCCCCGATGCCGAGTTCAAGTTCTTCTTCGACGCAAAGCCGGAGGTGAGGGCCAAACGGCGCTTTGACCAGAACCCGTCGGCCATGGAATACGGCAGAGTGCTGGCCGAGATCAACGAACGCGACCAGATTGACAGGAACAAGCCGGTGGGAGGGCTTAAAATAGCCCCGGATGCCATATATATAGATACTTCATACTTGACCATAAATGAAGTTTGTGAGAAAGTTGTAAACGCCATAAAAGGCCAAATTGCCTGAAATGGCGTAGTTTTTATACGGATCAGGAGAAAAAGAACGTGTCAGAAGAAAGAGAAAATGAAATGCTGGATACCACTGAGAACATGCAGAGCATGATGCAGGAGGAGTATCTTAAATCTCTTGATGGAATCGAGGACGGTCAGCTCGTTACCGGTACTGTTGTTCAGGTCAATAACGAGACAGTGTTTGTTGATGTCGGTTACAAGTCAGAGGGAAGACTCCCGCTTGAGGAGTTCGATGAGGCACCAGCAATTGGTGACCCCGTTACGGTTCTGATTGTTAACAAGGAAGGAAAGGGTGGCCAGGTCATCATTTCCAAGAAGAAGGCAGACGTGAAGGCCAGAGGCGAAGAGCTCAGGAAAGCCGCGGACGACAAGACACCTGTCGAGGGTAAGTTTGTCAAGGTCATCAATGGAGGATTCGAGGTCGATCTCGGATCGGACTTCTTTGGTTTCTGCCCGCTTTCAAAAGCAGACATCACCAGGACTGAGAATCCGGAGAGCCTTATCGGAATCTCCGATTACTTCATCATTGAAAAGTTCCACGGCGGAAGCAAGCTCAAGAGCGTTGTTTCCAGACGTGATTACCTTGAGAGAAAGATCAAAGAGAACAAGGAGAAGTTCTTCTCAACAGTCAAGATCGGCGACGTTGTCGAGGGTGTCGTGAAGTCATTCACAAGCTTCGGTGCTTTCATCGACCTCGGTGGATTCGACGGACTGCTCCACCTCAACGACATGTCATGGGGCCACGTAAGCCGCCCGCGTGATTTCGTCAAGAAGGGTGAGAAGATCCAGCTCAGACTCATCGCCATCGATCCTGAGACAAAGAAGATCAATCTTTCACTCAAGCACATGCAGCAGGATCCTTGGACAACATTCGAGGACAACTTCAAGGTCGGCGACGTTGTCACAGCTCCTGTCACCAAGATGACCACATTCGGAGCCTTCATCGAGATCGCTCCCGGCATCGAGGGACTTGCTCACATCTCTGAGCTCAGCTGGACAAAGAGAATCAACAACCCGAAGGAAGTCCTGAACATCGGTGACGTCGTTCAGTGCAAGATCCTCGGATACGATCTGGACAAGAAGAGAGTCTCCCTCGGAGTCAAGCAGCTCATGGACAACCCATGGGATTCCATCGCCGAGCGCTATCCTGTCGGAATGGTTCTCTCAAGACCTGTCGTCAAGATCACCAACAGCGGTGCATTCGTCAATCTCGAGGACGGAATCGACGGATTCCTCCATGTTGACGATGTTTCCTGGACAAAGAAAGTCAAGAACATGTCTTCATTCTGCAAGGAAGGAGATGTCATCGAGGTCACAGTCACAAAGGTAGAGCCGGAGAACCGCAGAATCAGACTTGGTGTCAAGCAGCTCGAGAACAACCCTTGGCAGACACTCAAGCAGCAGTATCCGAAGTACTCGGTCATCACCGGAACAGTTTCCAACGTCACTGACTTCGGTGTCTTCGTCAAGGTTCTCGGAGAGATCGAGGGACTGATTCCCAAGTTCGCTCTTGTCGGTCCGGATGAGGAGTACAGCGACGAGGTTCTCAAGAAGTTCAACGTCGGCGATACTGTCACAGCCATGGTCATGGATGTCATCCCGCAGCAGCAGAAGCTCTCTCTCTCCATCAAGGAGATGAAGAGACGCGACCAGCAGTCAGAGGTTGCCAAATACATGTCCAACTCAGATGATGATGACGTCGTCACATTCGCCGATCTCATTTCTTCACGTGAGGACAAGTAAAGATGGCAACAAAGAAAATCCAGAAAGAGGAGATCACTGCCGAGCAGAAACTGATCGGCAATGTCTCTGATTTCTTCATCAAGAATCGTGTAGTGCTGTTTGTCATCACTGCCGTCATCATTGTCGGAATCGTTGTTGCGATCATTGCTGTCGGCGCTACCAACAAGGCAAAGGCAAATGCACAGATCAAGATCGCCGAGCTTGAGCAGAGATATGCGGAGATGTTGATTGATGAGAATCCGGACTGGGCAGGTCTTTCAACAGACCTCAGTGCAATGGTCAAGGGTTCCTCATATCCTTCAGTCAAGGCTGCATACATTCTGGGTCTTGTCCAGCATGAGCAGAAGGACTATGCAGGTGCACAGGCTACCTTCGAGCAGGCTTACAACCTCAACACGAAGATCTACGTCGCACCTCTTGCTCTAGTTAATGCAGCCGCATGCGCAGAAGAGCAGGGTAACACATCAAAGGCTCTCGAGCTCTACAACAAGGTTGCTTCCGATTATGCTGAAAGCGGAGTTGCTCCGAAGGCTCTCTTCAATGTTGCTAGAATCTACTATCAGCAGGGCAACACACAGCTGGCTCAGGCATCATTCGCCCAGGTCGCTTCATACTATCCGAACTCAGAGTACGGAAAGCTCGCCAAGAACCTGGCTACTGTTCTCTGAAAAGAGGTCTGAATGAAAAGCAGACGTCACCTTTCAATAATATTGTTGGTGGCGTCTGTTTTTTTGTTTCTTGTCAGCTCCTGCGGCATCCCCACCTACATTGTTCCCAGCAGAACTACAATAACAAAGGGTACATATGATGAGGAGAACAAGAAGCTTACGTTCGGTCTGACTTATGTAGCGGATTCCGAAGATGTTTCGGCCGACCATGTCGGACTGCTTCTTCTTTTCTATCTGGGTGACAGTACGAACAGTGCTTCCACCAGTATCAACAGCAAATTCTCTTCACAGTTCAAGAAATCAAAGTATGATGGCGATTTCGTTACAATTAAAGAAAATACTCCTGTGCTGTCTTATACTTATTCGGAAATCGAATACAAGATCTATGCCTTTGAAGTGGGTGGCAATGTAATCAGCAACCCGGTGTACACTCTGGATATCCCCGATAATCCTGCGGTATACGACATAACTCTTGAATACTTGAAGGATAAGCCGAAAGTAAAGATGTACTGTTCTGAAATCCCTCTTCCGGAAGAAGGTATTGAGCTTGATTTCTATGATGATTTCAACGTACCGATCGAGACGTCGTTCATCCATATCTACGGCGCCATGAGCGTTCAGAGTTCAAACTACAGCAACATCTAC
>JBGVBT010000129.1:0-15019 GCA_045225895.1 Sphaerochaetaceae bacterium | reverse complement strand
GCTCTGATGCTCCCGTGCTTCGATGCTCCGATGGTAGTGCTGTCTGAACAACTTGTTATATTATATAAAATTACTATGGACTGATATCAGAAGGTCTCAAGGAGATGGGGTTTTTCATGCTCTGATGCTCCGATGCTCCTGCATAAATTCATGAGCACAGGAGCATCCGAAGGATGGGTTTAAAGACTGTCTGAAAACAATTCATTGCAATGTAATGAGTTGCGATTTTCGACGACATGAGCATTGGAGCACCGGAGCACCGGAGCGGTTGAGCATCAACAAGAGCTGATTGAAAAGTCTCTGGAAGGGGTGTCCTGACGGCCAGGATTCCCCCGTTGTTGATAAAACACCCTTCGGGTGATATTCTAGATTCATGCTGGAACAAAGCGACCTTTTTGACCTTACCAGAAAGCATCTCACGGGGCGTCTGATAACATCGACGGTGTCATCCGGAAGAATAGAAAACATAACCATGCCCGATGAAAACGAGTTCAAGCACATGCTTGTCCTAAGTGCCGCCGACTTCGGGGAGAACGGCTGTCTTGAGATCATGAATGACCGGTTCCCGTTCTTTTCCTCCGAGGAGATCGATTTCAAGGGACAGCCGGTTCTTGCCGTGTTCGGATATGATACCGAGGACCTGGAGCTTTTCTGCAAGGAACTTCAGATTTCCTACAGGATCAAACCGGATTCCGAGGACTATAAAGGAACTCTGTATGGAGACCCTTTCATCTGGTCCTCCGGAAACACTGACGAGTACTTCACCCCGCAGGCCAAAACCTATAAATCCCATTTTGAGATCTCTCCGTACTCCAACATGATGTTGGGAGACCAGAGGGTTTACGCAGTCAAGCTAGACGGACAGTTCCACATCAGGATTGCAACACAGTGGCCGATTCATGTACGGAAAAGCGTTGCAAAGGCTCTGGGTTGCAGAATCGAGGATGTGGTTCTTTATCCCCAGCCGTATTATGCCCCTTATGACCAGCTGATCATTACGCCGTCTGTTCTGGCATGTATCGCAGCCCTTGCTGCAGAGAAATCCGGAGAGCTGGTTCAGTTGTCCTGCCCCATGGTCTCATGGCAGCCCAGGATAGTGATAGAGCACGAGACGGCCTTTCTCCAGGATGGAACCCCGCTTGCAGACAGGGCAGAGTGTACAGTGGATCTGGGAGCTTTTCCGTTCTTCACGGATGAGGTCTGCCACAACATCCTTGCAGGGCTTGTTCCCGTCTATCCCATAAAAGCCGCCGATGTCATCATAAGGATAATCAGAAGCTCTTCCCCTCCGGCGAACTTCTTCGGGGACCTGGGTTTCTCCATGGCGCTTGCCGGAACAGAGATCCACTTCGCACAGCTTGCGTCCTCATTGGGAATCCAGCCAGGAATCTGGAAGCTGAACAACGTCAAGGACATGGACCGCAAGACCGTTCGGGTCAGCGACAGCGTCAAGCTGAGTTCGGATCTTGAGAGGCTTTCCGGCTCGATCAAGATGCTTCTTGAAGAATCCTGGTACTCGAGGAAGTACGCCTCCAACTCACAGAAGCGGATTACCGCCATGAAGATGAATCCGATAGTGAATTACTCCAGGGGAATCGGGATTGCTTCAGGCGAGGGAGTCATGGGATTCTCTCAGCAGTTCAATGCCAGTGCCGACTATTGCCTCTCCATGACGATGAATGAGAACCAGAAGCTCACTGTGAACACCGGAATGCATGCGGACAAATCGGTTATGGGAATCTGGAAGGATGTGATAAGACAGTTCATCGACATCCCTGCGGAGGATATCGAGTTTCTGGACATAAACTCTCCGGACATTGTCGATATCGGACCGAGCACGCTTTCAAGGAAGATGGGCATCGTAGCCTCGCTTCTGGTCAGGGCCTGCTCCGAGCTGTCCAGAAAGATAACTTTCTCAAGGCTGCCAATCACCGTCACCACCGAGTACGAGGCGGAGCTGTCCGATCCGTTCTATTTCACCTCCTGCATCGGAGCCGTGGTGATAGATCTCCATATCGATACCGTCATGCTTTCCCCTGTAATCGACAATGTGTGGGCGAACTTCCATCTCGGACATGTCTTTGACATGGAAAAACTCCAGAACAAAGCCCGCCATACCGTAACGACCGTACTCTCGGACATCTGCCCGAGGTCTTCGGAAAACTGCAACATAGACATCCATATCGACCAGGACGGGTCCTTCACCGGCTCATCGCTCACAGCCGGCCTGAGAGGTCTGACAACAGCTGCTCTTGTAGGTGCTCTCTCCCAGGCTCTGGGACATCAGATACACAAGATTCCCGTCACAAGTGACGACATCCTGGCTATAGCCAGCAACCAGACATTCGGAGGGGAGAAATACTTCTCGGAGAACGGAGGTGACAAATGAGACTGAACTGCAACATCAACGGCTCACAGTATTCTCTGGTGGTCAACTCCGACAAACCGCTCAGCGTGATTCTCAGGGAGCAGGTCCTTGCTTTTGCGGAGAATTCACAGTGCATGGGTGCGGAGTGCGGGAACTGCCTTGTCCTCATAAACGGCAGTGCGGCCCTTAGCTGCCTTATCCCTGCATTCAAGCTCAACGGTGCAAGCATACTGACGTTCGAAGGTTTCCAGAAAACCAGATTCTGCCATGACATCGAAAGAGCGTATGCGGATATCGGAAACCAACCCTGTCCGCAGTGCTATCCGTCCAAAACAATCATAATAGAGTCAATACTGAACAAGGTTGATAAGGAGAACCAGAGCAGGATCAACGGGTTCAGGATGGGTTCAGGCGGGCATTCGGAGCCCTCGCAGAGCCAGCAGAGCGACTCCTCTGCAAACGAGCAGGCCGCCAGAAGCAGAAGCGGGACGGGAACCATCAGTTCCGAGCTCATTGCCCAAGAGATGGCGATGAGCAGATGCCGCTGCATAGAACTCTCCGACCTGGAGAAAATCATCAATCTTGCCTATAAATACAGGAGCAGACGCCGTGCCAGAAGGTCTTAGATCACCCACAGTATTCACTCCGAAATCCATCAGTGAAGCGGTTACCACAAAATTCAAGAATCCCAGTGCAAGATTCTGGGCCGGTGGCACATTCATTATGAGTCGCCCCGGTTTTTACCCGAATCCCAGCCAGCGGGACATCATTTCCCTTGACGGGATTCAGGATCTGACCAGAATCTATCACGCCGACCGCTATCTTGAAGCCGGTGCCATGGTCACGATCCAGCAGCTTCTGACCATGGGAAGCTTCATATTCTCGAAGGAACTGAACAACGCTATCAACTCGATCGGAAGTTCTGTGATCAGAAACCAGGCAACCATCGGCGGATCCCTGTGCACGAATGACATGAGATTCTCGCTCAGCTGCATTCTTGCAACCATGAACGCTCAGGTTGAGATCAGGATGGTATCGAAGTCGGCAAACACGAAATGGATTCCGGTCTCCAAGCTCTATGACAGGAAGGGGATCTTCCTTTTTGCGGACAGCGCGCTTGTTACCAGGGTCAGGATTCCCACCGATGCAACTTCCCAGTACCAGTTCATTTCAAGAACCCTTGATTCCCCGATGCACAATCCGTCCGAGTCGGTGATCTTCGGTCTGCAGTATTCGATCAACCAGGGCAGCATGGCAACTCCGCACCTTTGCGTTGCGCTTCCGGACTCCTGCTTCTACCTGTCCCAGGACTTCGACAACCTTCTTTCTACATTGAGTTTTCCGATCACCCGGGAGAAGGCAAGCAGAATATCGAAGCGTCTGGCATCCGACCTGAAGCAGTCCGTGAGGCAGAATGCAAGTCCTCTCCAGATCGAAAGGGCTGCAAGGCTGCTTGATGTTGTCCTCAACGAAATCAATACAAACTACCTGGCAGGCTGACCATGCTGACGATGAGGATCACGGGAGGCAAATACTGCGGCCGCAGGGTCATAATACCCACCGGAGAGCTTGAGATCAGACCTGCCATGGACAGGATGAGGGAATCCCTCTTCTCGATCCTCGGCCCTCTTGACGGAGCTTCCTTCTGTGACCTTTTCTCCGGCAGCGGCTGCGTGGGACTGGAAGCGGCCTCACGGGGAGCCACGACGGTCCATCTGGTTGAGATGGACAGGGCAAAGCGCGACATCATGGAAAGGAACATCTCCTGGGCGCAGGAGGACTGCGACATAAAGATATTCTTCTCCAATGTCCTGAAATTCATACCAACTGCACAAATGCAGTATGAAATCGTCTATGCAGACCCTCCTTTCCCCATGGGCAATAAAATCCAGATCGCCCAGCTTGTGGACAGAAGGCATTGCGTCCAGCCTGACGGCCTTTTCGTCATCCATATCCCGGCTGTGGAAGAAAACCAGTGGCCGGAGGAAATCGGAGACCTGAAACTTTGTGATACCCGCAAGTACGGCCGCAACATGATCAAGTTCTACAGGAACAACAGCCAGAGCGGCCTGTCCCGCCAGGAGAGCTGACCGGCTTTTCCTGCCGGTTTCGTTACATTGAAAAAGATACAACGGTGGAATCCTGCCCGGATTTGTTATAATATTTGGCTATGGATTATCTAAGCAGGGCAAGGGAGCTTTCTAAGCTTCTGACGGAATACCAGAGGGCCTATTATGTAACAGGCAGGGCAATTGTCTCGGACATGGAATATGACAGGCTCTTTGACGAGCTTCTGCTTCTTGAGAAGGAGCATCCCGAGATCAGAACTCCGGATTCTCCGACACAGAGGGTCGGGAGCGACCTTTCCTCCGATTTTCCCGAGGTACGTCATTCAATTCCTGTTCTTAGCCTGGACAAGGCCTACAGTGATTCCGAGATCCTGTCATGGATCAGGAAGACCATGAAGAACACAGAGCAGGAGCTTTCGTTCGTCCTTGAGGAGAAACTGGACGGGTTCTCGATTGTGCTCTACTACGAAAACGGTGTCCTCTCCCGTGCGGTTACACGTGGAAACGGATCCGTGGGAAACGATGTCACTGCAAATGTGAGGACAATCTACGCAGTTCCTCTGAGGCTGACGGAGCCTGTTGACATTGCGGTGCGTGGTGAGGTTTTTCTGAAAAAAACCGAATTCGAGAGAATCAACGCCACGCTGATGGAGCCATATGCAAATCCGCGTAACCTTGCAGCCGGAACCATCAGGCGCAACAAGAGCAGCGAGACAGCGCAGGTTCCTCTTTCAATCTATGTCTACGAAGGGTTCTGGTCGGAAAGCCAGGGCTTTACCGACCACATCCAGATTCTCAGCCGTCTGAAGGCCCTGGGTTTTGCCGTGGATCCGCACCTGTCATTCTTCTGTAGGACAGAGGAGGAGGCAAAACGGCGGCTTGAAGAGGCTTCCTTGGAAGGAAAGGCCGGAAGCTTCGACGATATTCCGGCGGCCATAGCGGACTATTCAGAGGCCCGTGCGGATCTTCCGTACGAGATCGACGGTCTTGTGGTCAAGGTGAACGAGCTGTCCACAAGGGATGAACTCGGATATACGGAACATCATCCCAGATGGGCCATTGCCTACAAGTTCGAGGCACCTCAGGCCCAGACCCAGATCATGGACATAGATGTCCAGGTGGGAAGGACGGGGCGCATAACACCTATGGCCAGAATCCGGGAGACCCAGCTTTCCGGAAGCACGATAAGAAACATCACACTTCACAACCAGGACTATGTGAACGAGCTTGAGCTGGCAATCGGAGATACGGTGGCAATCTCCAAAAGAGGGGATGTGATTCCCGCGGTGGAGAGTGTCATCGAGAAGAACGATCTGGGAAACACCACCTGGCAGATGCCCAAAGTCTGTCCCGTCTGCAAAACGGAACTTGTTGTCAGGGGCGCACATCACTTCTGTCCGAACCATGACTGTCCGGCACAGGTGAAGGGAAGGCTTTCCTTCTTCTGTGCAAAGGGTCAGATGGACATTGAGGGCCTTGGTCCGAAGACGATCGAGACGTTGTATGAGAACGGATTTGTCAGAAGCATAGGGGAGCTGTACTCCTTTGATTTCAACAGGCTCAAGGCGCTGGAAGGATTCGGCGGATCCGAGGGAAAGAAGATCGAAGGCATGAAGATGGCGATCGAGCAGAGCCGGAAGACGCCATTCAGAAGTGTCCTTGTCTCCCTTGGAATTCCGGAGTTCGGAAGGAAGGCTGTGGATCTTGTCTGCGATGCGGGATACGATGACATGGACAAGCTTCTGGACCTTGCAGACCGTCATGACATTGCAGCACTTTCTGCAATCCATGGAATTGGAGAAGTTACGGCCAATCTCATCATCGATGGTCTGAATTCTGAAGAAACACGGAGTTTAATTGATGATCTGCGCAATGCAGGACTTCGTATGCAGGATGAAAAAGAGGATGGGCCCGCACTCGAGCAGATCTTCAAAGGTCAGAGCTGGTGTGTGACGGGCTCATTCGAGAACTTCAATCCCCGGAGCAAGGCCATGGATGAGATAAAGCGACGTGGCGGGACCGAGGTTTCCGGAGTGTCCAGAAAGACAAGCTGTCTGCTTGCAGGAAGCGGAGCCGGAAGCAAGATTGAGAAGGCTAGGGAATTCGGAGTCAGAATAGTGACTGAAAAAGAGTTCCTCAAGATGATAGGTTCTTCCGAACCAGAGGAAGAAGTTAAGGCGGAGGAACAGCCCGGACTGTTCTGACGGAGGCGTTATGGAAAATGTTAATCTCAAAGTGAAGCTGTATCTTGAAGGCAACGGAGACAAGTTCATGGGAATCGGGGTCCTTTGGCTGCTTGAGAAGGTGAAGTCCTGCGGATCCCTGAGGTCCGCGGCGGAAGAGATGGGCATCTCCTACTCCAAGGCGTTCAGGATGGTCCGAAATCTTGAGGCCGCCATAGGTGTGGATGTTCTGAAAAGAAGGCGGGGCGGCATGGAGCGGTCCGGAGCCAAGCTCACGCCGTTCGGAGAGGAGTTCATTGTCCTGTACGACAGCTTTCAGAAAGAATGCAAGAATCTTTTGGACAAACCGTTCTCCGAGTTCTCGGAAAAGCTTGATTCCCTTATTTGCAAAAGCAAAAACAGCTGATTTTCTGAATTTTACAACCCAAGTCAATTTATTAGCACAAAACAAGTTGTTAATTTCTTCTTTTGTAATTCGCAAAATTCTTTAACTTTTTTCGAAAAATGTATTGCGTTTTTTTCTGATATGGAGTATTCCTTAGGTCGTGAGATGAAAATCTCAACCTCCTTTTGTTCCCCCATGGTTTGACCTCCTTTTCCCCATGGGGTTTTTTATTGCCCAAATTCCTGAATGAAAACTGCATACGTGATTTTCTAAAAATGCAAATAATTGCATTAAGGCTGTTTACAATGCTGTATTTTTGCATATTGTCACAGTTTTTTCAGATTTCAACTTGTGCTTAATTGTATATTTCATGTATATTGTGGATGCAAAACAAAAGCGAGGAAGGACATGAAACAGCGTTACAACAGACTGACGGTCATTAAGGATCTGATCAAGAAGAACAGGATAGACAACCAGGATACTCTTCTCAGCCTTCTGAAGGATGAGGGGTTTGCCGTTACCCAGGCGACTCTTTCCAGGGATCTGAAGATGCTGAAGGTGGGAAAGATCTCCGACGGCTGGAGCGGCTATTACTACTCGCTTCCTGACAACGACCTTGTCGCCGAATCGGAAAAGAGCTACATCCAGGATGTCCGCCGCGGTGTTGTTTCCATGGAGTTCAGCGGAAACATCGGAGTCATCAAGACAAGGGAAGGCCATGCCAACAGCGTTGCCGTCGGACTCGAGGCCCTGGGCCTTCCTGAGATTCTGGGAACCCTTGCCGGAGACGACACGATTATGGTGATCCTGCGCGAGGGAATGACAAAAGAGGATCTCCAGGAAAGCTTCAAGACCCGCATTCCCGAAATTGACGACTAATATCCCCGCAATCCTCTGATATTTATTGTTCACAAGGTCTCTTTGTTCTATATTTAGAGTGGAAACCCACGTGGTAATGGAGGGCAAAGTGATCAACTACAAAGATCTTAACGGAACCGAAAACTTCGCAAGACTCAAGGCCGTCGGGCCTTTTGACATCAAGAGAAAGCTCAATGCAAAGCGCATTGAGGGCGCAACGATTAAAGAGGCCGGCTCGCTTGTCTACAACTACGGTGCAATGCCGGTGGACGATGAAACCATAGATGTTCTTCAGGCTCTTGCAGATGAGCAGCAGCTCATTGAGAAATACAGGGCTCTGCTGAGCGGAGAGGTCATGAACACAGGTGAGAAGAGGCTTGTCCTCCACCAGCTTACCCGCGGAAGAGTCCTCGACGGTCTGAAAGTTATGGCTGACGGGGTGGAGAAGGGCGAGTTCTACGAGAACGAGCTCAGAAAGATCAGGGATTTCTCCGAGAAGGTCAGAAACGGACAGATCAAAGGCTCCACCGGAAAGGAGATCAGAACTGTCGTTCAGATCGGAATCGGCGGTTCGGATCTGGGACCCAGAGCTCTCTGCTATGCTCTGAACCTGATCGGAGAGAAGGACGGATGCACAAAGAAGCTCGAGGCCCGTTTCATCTCGAACGTCGACCCGGACGATGCGTGCGCTGTCCTTCAGGGGCTGGATCTTGAGAGCACTCTGTTCATCCTGGTTTCCAAGAGCGGAACCACACAGGAGACCCTTGCCAACCGGGACCTGGTCTTCAAGGTTATGGAGAAGAGCGGAATCAAGGGCCTTGTTCCCCAGAAGCACGTTGTTGCCGTCACAAGCAACACGAGCCCGCTTGCAAACAATCCGGACATCCTCGCCGTGTTCTTCATGGACGACTATATCGGAGGCCGCTATTCGGCAACCAGCCCGGTTGGCGGAGTCATTCTCTCTCTGACATACGGTTTCGATGTGTTCAGGCAGATTCTTGACGGCGCCCATGCCGAGGACAAGGCTGCCCTCGAGAAGGACATCAGGAAGAACGGAACACTCATGGATGCGATGATCGGAGTGTATCTGAGAAACGTCCTTGGCTATCCCTATACGGCAGTCCTGCCTTACAGCCAGAGCCTCCACAGAATGCCGGCCCACTTCCAGCAGCTGGACATGGAGTCAAACGGAAAGCATGTGAACCGCTTCGGCAAGGTTCTGAGCTACCAGACCGGACCGGTCATCTTCGGTGAGCCGGGAACCAACGGACAGCATTCGTTCTATCAGCTCCTGCATCAGGGAACCGACATCGTTCCCATGCAGTTCATCGGATTCAGGGAGAAGGAGGGAAACCTCGATGCGGAGAACGGCGGATCAACAAGCCAGACAAAGCTCAAGGCCAACCTTGTTGCACAGATAGTCGCATTCGCGTGCGGACGCGACAATGCCGAGAACCCGAACAAAGCATTCGAGGGATCAAGACCCTCAAGCGTGCTTGTGGCGGACAGGCTCACCCCGTTCGTACTGGGTTCCATCCTCGCCCATTTCGAGAACAAGGTCATGTTCCAGGGATTCGTCTGGAACATCAACAGTTTCGACCAGGAAGGCGTCCAGCTCGGTAAGATCCTCGCCAAGAAGGTTCTTGCCGGCTGCGAGGGAGACGAGAACCTGATGGCATATTCGAAGCTGTTGGGGATCGATTTCTGAAAATCAAACATTATTTGAAAGGAGATATTTCAAATGGTTATCGGTATTATTATTGCAGTTGTCGTCATCATTCTTCTGCTCGTCATCTCGACATACAATTCATGTGTCAGACTGAAGAACCAGGGCGAGGAAGCCTATGCCCAGATCGATGCTCACCTGAAGCAGCGCTATGACCTTATCCCGAATCTTGTCGAGACCGTCAAAGGTTACGCAAAGCATGAGGAGAAGACCCTCACGGCCGTCATCGAGGCCAGGAACAAGGCAATGAGCACATCCGGCGTGGCCGAGAAGGACCAGGCAGACAAGGCTTTCGAGGGAACCCTCAAATCCCTGTTCGCCCTTTCCGAGGCTTATCCCGAGCTCAAGGCCAACGAGAACTTCAAGGATCTTCAGAGCCAGCTCTCAAGACTTGAGACTGAGATTCTCCAGGCCAGAAAGTACTACAACGGCGTGGTCAAGACATTCAACACCAAGATCGAGACCTTCCCGACCTCTCTCATTGTCGGCATGTTCGGCGGCAAGTTCTCCAGAATGACCTATCTTGAGATCTCCGAGGCCGAGAGACAGAACGTCAAGGTCCAGTTCTGATTGAGATGAAGCGAACCATTATTTCAATCCTTGTTCTTGTCTTCTGCATGTCCTTTGCGTTTGCCGCGACGGACTACTACATCAAGAACATGGATGTAAACATCACAGTGGGCAACAATGCCGTGCACCGCATAGTGGAGACCATCGATGTCTATTTCGAAGGTCCCCACCACGGCATTGTGCGTGAGATTCCCCTTGATTACACGGACTACAACAACAAAACCGTCGCCAAGGTCCGGAATCTCGCATGCTCCGATGATTATGAAACGGATCAGGACAACGGCTACCTTGTCATGAAGATCGGATCCTCCAGCAAAGTCCTCACCGGGGATGTCAGATATGTCATCACGTACGACTATGACCTGGGAGCCGATTTCAACGACGGCTACGACCTGTTCTACATGAACATCATCGGAACCGAATGGGAGTGCCCGATCAACAATGCGACGTTCACCATCACTCTTCCGTATGTGGAGAGCGAGACCTTCGCATCTGCAGAGGCATTCTTCGACTACATCTTTGAACACACCTACTTCACCAGCGGAAGCTACGGCTATACCGGGAGCAACCTCGAGGCAACGCTCGGACAGATGGACAACGGGGATCTTCTGATTGAAGGAACGGCTGAGGGCCTGCGCAGCTACGAGGGCATTACCGTCAAGATCGACCTCCCGGAGAACTGGTACACAGGTGCCCGTATCCCATGGGATTTCAGACCTGTGATAAATTATGTCAGCCCTGTCGTCGGCATTCTTCTTGCCGCCCTGGCCATTGTGGTCTGGGTCATATTCGGGAAGGATGCAACCCCGATCATCGTCGCCAGATTCGAGGCTCCGGAAGGATTCTCGCCCCTGCAGGTTGGATACGTTGCGGACAACAACGTCGATGACAAGGATGTGATCTCCATGCTCTTCTACTGGGCTGACCAGGGGCTTCTGAGCATAGAGGAGAAGAAGAACAACAAGTACGAGTTCACAAAGCTCAGGGACATAATGGACTATGCCGTTGAAAGCGGCAGGAGCATCCCCGAGTTCGAGAGAACTCTTTTCAACGGTTTCTTCAAGAGATGCAGCGTAGGGGACAAGATCACTTTCAAGGACCTTGAGAAGAACAACTTCTACGAGACAATCCAGAAGACCAAGGCCGCCACAAAGGGATTCTTTGTGAAGGAACATGCGCTTGAGGACATAAGGAGCAAGGCTCTGTCGGTACTCATGTCGGTTCTTTCCCTGATCCCTCTTGCATTGGGAACCCTGAGAATAGGGCTGTTCGAGAACAGCCAGGGAGAGTTCCTGTTCTACATGGTCGCCTGCATGGGTGTTTTCTTCCTGAACCTTGTGTCGTTCAGCACATTGCTTTCCAAGTGGTATGTCCGAAGGTCCAATTTCTTCGCCATACTGGTAAGGGCCATCATCCCTGTTCTGGGAGTCGCTCTCCTCTGTCTGACGGAAGGTGTGGTGTTCGATGGAAGGTTCTCGATCCTGCAGAACGTCATCACCATAGCAACAAGCAGTGCGGTGGCTTTCTTCGGAGCTGCCACGGTCAGACGCAGCAAGTACGGCAACAAGGTCCTTGAGGAGATTCTGGGATACAGGGAGTTCATAGACAAGGTCGAGGTCGACAAGCTGAAGATGATGATCAAGGACGATCCCGATCTGTACTACCGTGTGCTTTCATATGCCATAGTTCTGGGTCTTGAGGACAAGTGGGCCAGAAAGTTCGACGGAATGATTGTCAATCCGCCGGTCTGGTACACCGGATATTCGACGTTCGATGTCTACTACATGACCAGAATGGCGAACAGGATGAACAGGTCCATTCCGATGGCGTCTGTTCCGAGGTCCTCGATTTCGGGAAGCCCGGGATCCAGAATCGGAGGCGGAGGTTTCGGAAGCAGCGGCTTCTCCGGCGGCGGATTCGGAGGAGGCGGCGGACATGCATGGTGATATCCTCGGTCTGCTGCTCTCTTTTGTCCTTGTTTTATTCTTCATAGGGCTTTCATTCATTGTGGTCAAATCCGGCAGGAGGCTTTTCGGAGACTCCTGCCCGGAGATTGCGCGCAAGGTTGTCCACATAGGAGTGTCCAACTGGTTCTTCATCTACTGCTTTGTCTTCGAGACGGATCTCTGGCCGATAGTCGGACTTGCTTTTTTCGCTCTCGCCAATGGAGTGATGAACGTTACGGGTCTTCTTTCGGTTCTGATGGGGCAGGACAGCAAGGTCCGCAACTGGGGTCTTGTCCAGTATCCCGTATCCATAATAATAGTGATCCTTCTCAAGCACTTCGGGCTCGGGGATATGGCGGCCGTGGGCTGTGCCGTTCTTGCAATGGGTTACGGTGACGGTCTTGCCTCCCTTGTCGGTAAAGCAGTGAAGTCCAGACGCCTTGGAAGCTGGACAAAGAAGACTTATGCGGGATCAATAACAATGGTCTGTGTGACCATGGTTGTTGTGATTCTGATGAAAGTTTTCATAGGTGGGGTATCGTTTACAGGCACGCTGGCCCTTAAGGCTGCTTTGGTGGCGGTATTTGCCGCGCTTGTAGAAGCCTTCACTCCGTTCGGTCTGGACAACATGTCCGTCCCGATTGCAATCTTTCTGGTAATGAGGTTCGTATGATTGCATTCCTTGACAAAGCGCTGTTCTCTCTGCCCTGGCCATGGTCCCTGGTTGCGGTTGCAGCCATATTGGCCGTTGTGGCGGTTCTGGCATATGTTGCCAGAAGCCTTGACGCCGGCGGGGCGCTCTGTGCATTTGTCATGGGTGTGACTGTTTTGTGGACCACCAGGTTCGCAGGGTTCCTGCTTTTCATGCTGTTCTTTGTCTCGTGCAACATTGTGGGAAAGGTATCCAAGCGGCTGAGGGCAAAGGACAGTTCCCCGGAAGTCCGGGAGAAGAAGGGACACAGACGCGACATCATGCAGGTGATATCGAACGGCCTGATGGCTACGCTCGCAGCGCTTCTGTGGTTTTTCACAGGCAAGGTTCAGGCTCTGGTCATGTTCGGAGCAGCCGTCGCCGAGGCTACCAGCGACACCTTTGCCGGAGAGGTCGGGCGTCTGAGCAGAAAGTCTCCCGTCTCCATTCTGACCATGAGGCCGGTTCCAAAGGGACTGTCGGGCGGAGTAACCGCATTGGGAATGGTCGGTGCAATGGCCTCGTCCATGGTCATCGCCCTGTGCTGGTTCATTTCCTTCAGCGGTGTGACGCTTTACGAGGCGGCACTGGTGGGTGTCATGGGATTTGCCGGTGCTGTGATAGATTCATATCTGGGTGCTGCGGTACAGGCCCAGTACTATGACCCCGAGACCGGGGAGATTTCCGAGGACGATGAGCGTGACGGCCGGAAACTCGAGCTGACACGCGGAATCCGTTGGGTGGACAACGACATGGTCAATCTGATGTCCAACACGTTCAGTGCTGTCTTTGCACTGGGGATGAGTACACTGATATTGAAACTGATCAGGTAAACTTGATTTCTCACGGATTCTTTTGTATCTTTGGTACGGTCGGCGGTATGCCGATAAAAGTTGAATCATTTTTATTTTAAGAGGATAGATATTATGGCAAAACAGCTACAGTTCAGTGAGGAAGCCAGAAAGTCTCTGGTGTCCGGTGTTGAGCAGATCGCCAAGGCTGTCATGACGACCTTGGGACCGAAGGGCCGCACAGTCCTTCTGGACAAGAAGTACGGCGCTCCGATGATCACAAAGGACGGAGTCACCGTCGCACGTGAGGTCGAGCTTGAGAATCCGTTCGAGAACATGGGTGCACAGCTTGTCAAGGAAGTTGCATCAAAGACAAACGATGTTGCCGGAGACGGAACAACAACAGCAACGGTTCTTGCATGGGCAATCACCAAAGAGGGAATGAAGAGCGTTTCCGCAGGTGTCAACCCAATGGGTATCAGACGCGGAATCGACAAGGCTGTCGCAGATGCCATTTCAGAGATCAAGTCACAGGCCAAGACTGTCAACGACAAGGAGGAGATCACACAGGTCGCTTCCATTTCAGCCAACAACGACAGAACCATCGGTGAGGAGATCGCCAACGCCATGGAGAAGGTTGGAATGGACGGAGTCATCACAGTCGAGGAGTCCAAGAACATCGAGACCACAACCGATTTCGTCGAGGGAATGCAGTTCGACCGCGGCTACATCTCAGCTTACTTCGCAAGCAACCGCGAGACCATGACAAGCGTCATGGACGATCCGTACATCCTGATCTACGACAAGAAGATCTCCTCGATGAAGGAGCTGCTTCCTGTTCTCGAGAAGGTTGTCCAGACCAGCAAGCCGCTGCTCATCATCGCAGAGGATGTGGACGGCGAGGCTCTGACAACACTGGTTGTCAACTCTCTCAGAGGAACACTGAATGTCTGTGCCATCAAGGCCCCCGGCTTCGGTGACAGAAGAAAGGCCATGCTCGAGGATATCGCAATCCTCACCGGCGGACAGGTCATCAGCGAGGAGCTCGGAATGAAGCTTGAGAACGCAGACCTCTCACAGCTTGGACGCGCCAAGTCCGTCAAGGTCGAGAAAGAGAACACGACAATCATCAACGGTCTCGGAAAGCCGGCTGACATCAAGGACAGGATCGGCCAGATCAAGAAGCAGATCACCGAGACCACAAGCGATTACGACCGTGAGAAGCTCCAGGAGCGTCTTGCCAAGCTCGCCGGCGGTGTCGCGGTCATCAACGTCGGTGCTCCCACCGAGGTCGAGCTCAAGGAGCGCAAGCACAGGGTCGAGGATGCCGTCAACGCAACCCGCGCCGCAATCGAGGAAGGAGTCATCCCCGGAGGCGGAGTCGCACTCGCACAGGCTGCCGTCGTCATGGAGAAGAAAGACCTCTCAGGTC
>JBGVBT010000128.1:0-14443 GCA_045225895.1 Sphaerochaetaceae bacterium | reverse complement strand
ATAAAGCCGCTTGAAGGAGCCCGCGGATTTCTGGACAAGGTCCGCGAGATCACCCAGGTGGTGATCCTTTCGGACACCTTCACTGAGTTCGCGAAACCCCTGATGAAACAGCTGGGCTGGCCGACAATCCTCTGCAACAGCCTGGTCATAGACGACAGGGGAATGCTTGCGGGAATAAGACTCAGACAGCAGGACGGAAAACGCAAGGCAATCGACGCATTCCGCTCCATGAACTTCAGGACGTTCGCCGCAGGAGACAGCTATAACGACCTGACGATGATTCGCAAGGCGGATAAAGGCTGCCTGTTCAGAGCTCCTCAGAACATACTGAAGGAAGAACCTGACCTGAAACTGTGTACGACATACGAAGAATTCTTCGAAGAGATCAGATTATTTGTGGAGGACGGCCGCTGAGCCGTCCTTATTTTTCATGATTTGGGCCAGGTGACTATTGCGCTGACAAGATCCGGAGTGATCTGCCTGAGGGATACTGTTCCATTGTGAAGAGCCAGAATTGCCGACGCAATCGGAAGTCCGAGTCCCGAACCGCCCGAGGTTCTTGACCAGTCTCCCCTTGCCCACGGCTCGAAGAAATCAACGTCCATATCCTCGGAAATCCTTCCGCTGTTGACTATCTGGATCTCGTATGAATCGTCCTTCTCCGATATCGAAAGACTGACAGGCTCTTCTGATTCCCCTTTGGCTGCAAGTGCATTCTTCAGAAGCTCTATGATGGCCCTAGGCATCAGTGACATGTCACATTTTACAGATTCACATCCGGATGAGACACTTATTTCCTCCGAACTGTCAACCTTGGAGAGAACCTCGTCAATCAGTTGCTGCGACGGAACCTGCTCAATTACGGCCGTGGTGTCCGCCTGAAGCGATGAGAAGTCAATGACCCTTCCGATCCTGTCCGAAAGCGTGTCGTTCTCTTTCTGAAGCTCCTTCAGCGTCTGTTCATCCGCCGTAAAGACCCCGTCGTTCAGACCGTCAATGATCATCTTCATGGCGGCGGTAGGAGTGTTGAGGTCGTGCGATATGCTGTAGAGCCACGCCTTGCGGCTGTTGGCATTGGATTTGAGGTTCCTGTCCAGATCCTCTATGGCAACGGAGATCTCATTAAGGTCGCTGTTCTTCTGTCTGGGAATGGAGACATCCGTCTTTCCGTGGGACAGGTCGCTGAGAGCCCTTCTGACTCCGTTGATGTATCTGGCGTTTCTTGAGCTGACTATCCACGCCGCAACAATAGCTATGACAAGGCAGATGGGCAGGGATATCAGCATGGACTTCAGGCAGGAGTTGATGATGTCCTTTGAATACTTGTATGTCCTTGGACTGTAGGTCAGGAGATCCACTATGAATGCATCAGTTCCGTCAATCGCAATGACAAGGGATCCGATTATTCCCTCGTTGCGCAGGTTGTCAGGAACCGATATCTCCACACCCTTTGTCTCCACACTGGCCACGGATGTCAGACTCAGGTCTCCGGTACGGGGATCGTATGTTGAGTTCACATCTATTCTCGTGGCCAGTCTGATCCTGGCATTTTCCTTGCCCTCCTCCTTCTCCTTGCCCGATGCCACAGGCAGGTTCAGGGCACGGCCGTCCTCGTTTCGTCCGAAGGCAACCATGGTGCTTCCGCTTATGTCCCTGAGGATGAACCCGCTGATCCTGTCGTCCTCAATGTTGGAGACAGTGTAGTAGATGCTGTTCAGTCCGTAGTCAGCCATCGAACCGTCATTGATGGAATTCTCCACTGAAAGGATGAAATCATCATAGACCTTGGTCTTCCACTGGTCCTGGCTGACCCTGTACTGTAGAACAAGCATGCCGAACTGGACAATCATGACCACGACGGCAATGGCGAAGATGCTAAGGAAATAACGGACAAAGACCTTTCTCATCAGGCGTTCTCCTCAACCGGATAACCGATGAACTTGTATCCGTAGCCGCGCACGGTCTCGATCCACGGATACGGGCCGAGTTTAGCACGGAGATTCTTTATGTGGGTGTCCGCGATCCTTTCGTAGGATTCGGATGTATAGTCGAAACATGTCTTGAGGATTTCGGCGCGTGGAAGGATTCTTGCCGAGTTCTCGATCAGAAATCCCAGTATCCTCCACTCGGCGGCAGTCAGGGATATGGCCTCGTCGTTGACCGTCACCTTGTGCTCAATCTCATCGAAACACATGATTCCGTTTTCAGCCCTGAAGGTGTTCCTGCGGCCCCTGTCGACTTCCTTTCCTCCGTCGATCCTACGGAAGATGGCCTGGACCCTCAGCACCAGTTCCTTGGGAGAGAAAGGCTTAGTGATGTAGTCGTCTGCTCCGAGCTCGAAACCGTGGATCCTGTCCTCCTCGGCGATTCTGGCAGTCATGAAGATAACGGGGATGTCGATCGTCTGTCTCAGTTCCCTGACAAAATCGAAACCGTCTCCGTCAGGAAGCATTACATCCTGGATCAGAAGATCCGCCTTGGTGATCCGGAAAGCCTCGCGCACAGAGGCAAGGTTCCCGAAAGAAAGAACCTTATAGCCCGCAAGCTCAAGATACCTGCGCACGCCTTCCCTTATGACCTGATGATCTTCAACCACGTAGATGAGTTTCATAGTACCTGTTTACCCCCGAACCTCAATATGTTCAATTAAAAGTGTGAAGCTCTTCACAAAAATACACACAATCCTAACCCGACGCACATTATATCCCATAGTTTTCTACGATTCCACAATGACCTGCGCCTACTTGAAATCATGCCGAACTCGGAATATCCTATAGCCATGGACTACATCAGTACAAAGGAAGCCGCCCAGAAATGGGGCATAAGCGAAAGACGCGTCAGGTCTCTGTGCGTGGAAGGCAAGATCGAGGGAGCCGTAAGAGTCGGCGACTGGGTCTGGAGCATTCCTGCAGGCACTCAGAAACCCGCCGACGGCAGAACCCTCAGATATATGAAGAACCGTGCTCTCAGAACAGGCAGCCAGGACTACCGCGAGGCTGACAAGCTCCGTGGAAGCACGAGCCAGTACAGCCTGACCACCGACAGGAAGGTGGAGATTGTTCTGGAGGCTCTCTGCTACGACAACACGGATATGAGCCTTGAGAACGTTCTGGCAATCTTCAATCTGGAGAACCAGTCCGATGTCCCTCTTGAGAAACAGATCCTTGCCCTCAACATGAGATCGGCTCTGAATTCAATCCCGTTCGACCTCAACGAGAAGCGCATCCGCGACCTGCACAGCAGGCTGATGATGTCAATCGACGAAAGATCCGCAGGGGTCTACAAGCTCGGGGGAAGCCAGAGCCAGGAGACCGAGGCCATGATGGAACAGTACTCAGGTCCATGGTCTGTCCTTCATCCGGTGGCAAGGGCAAGCTTCCTGTTCGCCGAAATCATGAGGATCCAGCCGTTTGAGAAGGGAAATCCGGAACTGGCTTTCATCCTTCTTGCAAACGAGATGTTCAAGGCAAAGCTTCCGCCTGCCCTCTTCGGATCCGCACAGATTCCCGAGCTCAAGGCAGCTCTGGCATCCACGGCAATCCGCGGAAACAGCCAGATGCTCGTCTCCATGGTACTTGATGCAGTGACGGCAGCCGCCGCACAGTGAAGAAAAACGAAAATGCAAACCCTCTTTGAAAACGCAACGGTCATTGACGGATCATTGGATGTGCCCTGCAACGCAAGTGTGCTTGTCCAGGGTTCCTCGATACTGAAGATCGGTCGGGACATCCGGGTTTCCGATGATGCAAAGGTCATCGACTGCACGGGTCTCACACTCTGTCCTGGATTCATGGACATGCATGCCCACAGCGACCTGGAGGTCCTGCGAAATCCCACCATGTCACACAAGGTGCAGCAGGGAATCACCTTCGACCTCTCCGGAAACTGCGGAGTGGGAGTATTCCCCAGGAGGACTACAGACAGCCCCGCCTTCGCCGACATCATCGGCCACTGCCCCTCATGGACCTGGACGGATTTCCAGTCCTATAGAGACCTGCTCAGACCCGGCGTGAACATGGGATTCCTGCAGGGCCACAGCCGCCTGAGGATGACCGCGATCGAGGGGAACCCCAACCGGGTTGCGACAAAAGAGGAGATAAAGAAGATGTGCCGTCTTCTGGACATCTCCCTCTCCCAGGGTTGTCTCGGAATGTCCAGCGGCCTCTACTACGCCCCGTGCCTTTTTGCAGACCATGACGAGATCGTGGAGCTTCTCAATGTTGTCAGGGCCCACAACGCGCTGTTCTGTGTCCACCACAGATGCGAGGGCGATGAGATCCTTGAATCCATAGACGAGATCATATCCTTCATCCGCGAGACCGGAGCGAGACTCGAAATCTCCCACCTCAAGGCCATCGGAAGGAAGAACCAGGACAAGATCCCCGAAGTGCTCAGGAAGATCCATGCACTCAGGGACGAAGGCTTTGATGTGGCGTACGACCAGTATCCGTACGAATACGGAAGCACAAGCCTCTTCAGCCTGCTCCCGCCGAGGCTTCTCAGACTGACCGCCGAAGAGCTTTCTGAAACCCTGAAGAGGACCGCAACGGACAGGAAACTCAGGGACAGCATCGTGGACGAGATGGAGCACCCGGTCCAGTGGGACAGCATAACGGAGCTCTGTCCTTGGGAAGACATCAGCATAGTGACTATGGAAAGCTTCCCGGAATACAGCGAGATGACTCTGGCCCAGGTCGGAGAGAAGCTCGGACTGGATCCTTACGATGCCCTGTTCAGCCTTCTTTCAAGGGAAACCGGCTATGCCCTGATGTCCGACATAACCCAGACCCAGGACAAACTCAGGATGATATTCGACGACGAGCTGATGAGTTTCGGAACGGATGCCCTGTACACCGGACAGTCCGCCCACCCCAGAAGCGCCAATGCCGCCATCCATCTTCTCTGCCAGAGATGCAAGGAAGAGGATGTCCCATGGGAAGTTGCGATCAACAAGATGACACGCAAGGTTGCGGACAGACTGGGCTTTGCGGACAGAGGCCGCATTGAGGAAGGATGCAGGGCGGATCTGGTTCTGATCGACAGGAACCGGCTTAAGGACAACTCAAGCCTGCACAATCCCTACGCCATGTGCGACGGTCTTGAGGCTGTTATGGTGAACGGAGTCTTTGCCCTCTATGACGGAAAACTCACAGGGACGCAGTCGGGCGAAGTGCTTCTGGGAAGCTGATTACTTGCCGAACTTCTGCCAGAGCTTCTCGAGAGAATAGAAATCCCTCATCTCCTGGCTCATCAGGTGGATCACAATGTCACCGCAGTCGATGAGCTCCCATCCATCGTCCCCTACTGCCTTGTGGCGGTTTCTGACCTCCAGGCCGAGGGAGTCGATCTCAGACCAGATCTCGTGGGCAAGGCCGCGGAGGTGTCCAAGGCTGGTGACGGTGCAGATGATGAAGCAGTCGGTCCAGGAACAGTCCTGCGACACGTCAATCATCGTTACCTCGAGTCCCTTGTGGTCCGTGAGGAAAGTGCAGAGCTGCTGGGCCTGCGATCTTGTCTCTTCCTTCATGCTTCACCTCCAAGAACCTGCTCCAGCCACTGCGAGAAATAGCGCTGTGAGAAGTTCAGATCTTCTGTATTGAAAATGCTCTGTGCATCGTAGCACCTGCAGGATGGATTTCTGTCGGAAAGCAGCTTCAGAAGGCTTTCCACGTCCTGTCCGCAGAGCTGGTTTATCTTATCCAACAGAGGGCGTTTGCTCAATACCGGTGCCTCGGCGACCAGAGTCCTCACCCTCTTCATGCTTGACGGGGTTTCCGTGCTTTCAGACCCCAGGGCATCCAGGATGTCCTTGATTGTGGGAACGGAGTCCGCGGTCCCGATCAGAAAACCCTTGTCCTTCATACCCACATAGTTCTTCATGGCAGTAGGTATGGAATCCATTCTGGAGGCCTTTCCCCAGAGAAGGATCTGCTCCAACGGGAGTTGGATACAGTAGACGCTGTTGTTTCTGGCCGAGTATATGATCGAATACGCGCAGTCCTCGAAATAGGCATAATAGCAGACTCTGGAATCCGAGCTGCAGCCTGCAAGAAGCATAACCGTGAGCATGAGCAGTGCAATGAGAACAGTTCTGAATCCGGTGCGGATTCTATTCATACGTGCAGCCTCTCCTCTCAAGACTTTCCTTCATGGCAAGCGAACCGCTCGATGCCTGGAAATAACCGGTTTCCTTCCAATGACTAATCATATCACACAGAACCCTGTAGGCGCACTGCCAAAGATTGGCCGATGAAAGGTAGAACTTCCTTCTTTCATCCGTCATGAAACGTCTTGTGGGCTCTATGTAGTCCGCAACGAAAAGAGCAAGCGCAAGGTCGTCCATCCCGGCATTTCCCGTCGTGTGGACGCACAGAGCCTTGTACCAGGAGAACGGATAGTTTCCAACCAGGTCCATCGCTATTTCCGCAGATACCGTTCCATGGGCGAGAACCGGAGCCTTCACATCCTCCGCAGACAGGAAGATGTTCCGTCTTCTGCAGAATTCCAGAAGCTCCTGGTCCGTTGTTTCCCTGGCTATGTCATGGACTATGCCACAGAAAAAAGGAGCCTCGAAACCGTTCCAGTGCCGGACATAGTCCGAGCAACCGAAATGCTCGAGGACCTCCGCCGCCGTGGTGGCGACACCGAGGCTGTGAAGATATCTTTTCTCAGACACCGTCTCCTTCAGAAGCGAAGACAGCTCCTCATACGTAAAGATTCTTTGCTTTGACATAGTCTCTGACCCTTTGCGAAAGAAAATCAAGGTTCGCACCGACATCCGATCTCACAGCACTTGAGGACTGGGGATAGAGCTCGTCCGGCTCAATGGCCCTGTATCTGGTTCCCGGAGGAACAAGGTCCCACTTGGGACCGTCTGCCTCACGTCTGCAGATGAGGAATTCCACATTGTCCCTGATGTATTCAAAATCATGCCATCTTGAAAGACCCGCAATATGGTCGTCCCCTATGACGAGGGCAATGTCCTCGTAACCGGATTCCTTCAGGCTTCTGACAGTATCCGAAGTGTAGGAGACACCTCCCCTTTCAAGTTCCATTGTAGATACTTTGATGTCTGGATTTCTGCCGATTGCAGAAAAATCCTGACCATAGATATCGTGATAGTCCATTATTGCCAGTTTCAGCATCTGAAGTCTGTCTTCATCAGATGCCTTGGGAGCGCTGTCACGTTTGAAGTTGCTGAGCTTTGCGGGAACAAGAAGGAACGAGTTGTAATCCGTCATGGAGACAGCACAGTGGAGAAGAAAGAGATGCCCCAGATGAACCGGGTCGAAGCTTCCTCCCATTACCGCAATCCTAGACGTTCTCATACTCCTCCTGGGTTTCCGGATAGTAGGCATCCCCGTCAGGCCTGGAGCTGAAGCCCCTTTCTTCCACGGGTTTCCCGATCATGTCCACGAATGCCTTCATTATCGGTTTGACCGAGTCCTCGTCGAAGATGGACATTCCGAAAACCAGCTTGTCGCTGTATTTCTTCTTGAATATCTCGAAGTTCTCCGGGGCTCCGTCCTCGTCCAGCTTGGTTCCTATCAGGACCTCCTTCTTCTCGAGAAGGTCAGGCGAGTAGGTCTCAAGCTCATGTCTCAGAAGCTCGTACTGGTCCAGGAACGCCGGATCGGACATGTCCACGAGATATGCAAGGCCGCCGGTCCTTGCTATGTGCTTCAGGAACTTGAAGCCCATGCCTGCACCCTGGCTGGCACCTTCGATGATGCCCGGAATATCAGCAAGCACGACATCCTGGTCACCCAGTCTCATCATGCCTAGCTGAGGGATTTTCGTTGTGAATGGATAGGAGGCAACCTTGCTTCTGGCGTTGGTGAGCATGTTCATCAGAGAGCTCTTGCCCGCATTTGGGAAGCCCACGAAACCGATGTCCGCGATTACCAGAAGCTCAAGACCGACACGCATCTCGATTCCGGGTTCTCCCGGCTGGGCGAACTTGGGGGCCTGTCTTGTGGCTGTCCTGAAATGATAGTTCCCCAGACCGCCTTTGCCGCCTTTGAGGAACACGAAACGCTCGACACCTGTGAGATCCTTGATCACCTCGCCCGTATGGGCGTCCTTGATGACGGTCCCGGGAGGAACCGGGATCTCCATGTCGTTGCCGTTTCTTCCATAGCAGCGTGCTCCGCTGCCGTTCTTTCCGTTCTCTGCACGGAAAGTCCTGATGATCTTCAGATGAGCCAGTGTCCTGAGATTGTTCTTGACGACAAAGACAAGATCGCCGCCCTTGCCGCCGTCACCGCCGTCAGGGCCGCCTTTCTCGACGAATTTCTCACGTCGGAAGGAGACACAACCATTGCCCCCGTTTCCGGAGGCAATGTCGATATAGGTTTCATCTGAAAAACCAAACATTGAGTTTTTTCTCTTTTATTTCTCGTCGGTTACGATGCTGACGTAGTTGCGGTTGTTCCTTGCGTGATAAAGGACCTTTCCGCCAACCTTAGCAAAAAGAGTATAGTCTGATCCGAGGCCAACGTTCTCGCCCGGATGGATCTTGGTTCCGTGCTGGCGGACAAGAATCTCGCCACCCTTGACAACCTGACCACCGTAACGCTTTACACCGAGACGCTGTGCATTAGAATCTCTTCCGTTCTTGGATGAACCACCACCTTTATGATGAGCCATTGATTGCCTCCCTTAAGCGTTGACCTTGTTGATCGTGAGAATTGAATACTGCTGTCTGTGACCCTGGGTCCTGCGATATCCCTTTCTCCTGTGATACTTGTAGACACGAACCTTGTCGCCCTTGATGTTGGACTTGAGTGTGGCTACAACGCTGGCGCCTTTGACATACGGTGCGCCGAACTTGACGTCATCTTCTTTTACAACTGCAAGAACAGAATCGTAAGTGACCTGGGCTCCGACCTCAGCGTCAACCAGATCGACCTGAATGGACTTTCCCTCTTCTGCCTTGTACTGCTTTCCAAGAATCTCTACGAGTGCGTACATTTAGACACATCCTTAAAAATTGAATTTGCTCTGATGTTGTACCATCCTGCAGGTCTTTTGTTCCATAACTCTTTGAAATAAAAGATGAAAAACAACCATTGACTAACTAACGTTCGGTAGTTTTTAATAGTGTTATGACAACCAGGGAAGAAATAATCACAGCACTTCTGTCGCTTGGCGAGGAAAAAGGTCTGGCAAACGTGAGTCTCGCCGACATCGCTGACGAGGTAGGAATCCGCAAAGCCAGCCTGTACAGTCACTTCGAAAGTCAAAGCCAGATGGTCGAACAGGCTGTATCGTATTGCCGCAATCTTCTTCAGAGCAGTTCGTTCAGCGTGGATTTCAAGGCAAAGGACGCCAAGACCCTTCTTGTCTCCCTGTTCGACAACATCATCAGCACTTTTGCGGAGAAGCCCATATCTTCCTTCTTCTCCATAGTCCGTCAGATGTACATGTTCGATCCGTCCTTTGCAGAGGAGAACAGGCAGATCGGGTCGATGATCTCAACCCGTGTGAGGATTGCACTTGAGTTCTGCGTCCAGAGATCCTGGATGGACATAAAGGACACCGACTACGCGGCCGACCTTGTCACTGCTGCAGTGATGAACAACATCTGCGATGTCCTCTCCTCCGAATCGGAATGGGATCCGGACATACTTGCAGACACTCTTCTCACGCTGTTCGGATGAACAATCCGGGCAGCAGGATCACATCTTCTCGAGGAACGGGATTCCGACCAGGTCGAATGCGTTTCTCATGGCCTGAAGTACCATCTCGCACAGGCAGACACGTGCCTTGACCAGGGCAGGAGTCTCGGCCTTGAGGATCTGGTTGTCATGGTACCAGTGTGAGAAACGCTTTGACGTGTCGTAGAGGAATGCACAAATGATGCTGGGGTCATACTGGCTGCAGGACTTGGAAACGGTCTCGGGGAAGGAACCTACCAGTTTGATCAGCTCCCTCTCGTCCTCGAGAGAGAGGACCGACGGGTCGAAGGCAATCTTGTCATAGTCCGCACGGACCTCGTCGTACTTCCTGAGCATGGACGAGATTCTGGCTCCCATGTACTGGAGATAAGGTCCGGTGTTTCCGTTGAAGGAAAGGGACTCCCTCGGGTTGAAGACAAAGTCCTTGTTCGGATCGAACTGGAGGATGTAGTAGTTCAGGGCACCCAGGGCAATATCATGGGCGGTCTGATCCACGTCATCCAGATCTCCGTCACGGCCCTTCTCAAGGATCTCCTCCCTGGCCATGTCGGTGAGGGACTTGATCAGGTCATCGGCATCGACGACAGTACCCTCTCTGCTCTTCATCTTGCCTTCCGGGAGGAATACCATTCCGTATGAGAGATGGTGAAGGTCCTTTGCCCACGGATAGCCCAGCTTGTCCAGAACGTGGAACAGGACCTTGAAGTGGTACTTCTGCTCGCTTGCGACAACATAGATGAGGCTGTCGAACGGCCAGTCCTCGTGCCTGTTGATGGCGGTTCCTATGTCCTGGGTGATGTAGATGGATGTGCCGTCCTTTCTGAGAAGAATCTTCCTGTCAAGTCCGATGTCGGAATTGTCGATGTAGATGGCTCCGTCCTCGGCCTTCTGGAAAACTCCCTTCTCAAGACCTTCAAGGACCTTGTCCTTTCCGAGCCTGTAGGTGTCGCTCTCGTAGTAGAACTTGTCGAACGAGATTCCCGTGTTCGCGTAGGTCTCGGCAACCCCGTCAAGCGTCCACCTGTTCATCTTCTTCCACAGCTCGATGACCTCGGGCACACCGTTCTCCCAGTCGCGCAGCATTGCCTGGGCCTCGAGATCGGGGGCGTTCACCTCTTTTGCCTTGTTCACGGCATCTTCATGGGAAAGACCCTGTGCTTCGAATGTGGCTGTGTCCTTGTCCAGGACTTCCTTCTCCCACTGTGCAAAGCGCACATAGTAGTTTCCGACAAGATGGTCGCCCTTGATGCCGGAGGACTCGGGAGTCTCTCCGTTGCCGAACTTCTTGTATGCCAGCATGGACTTGCAGATGTGGACGCCTCTGTTGTTGATGAGGTTGACCTTCATGACGTCTGCGCCGCATGCCTTGAGGATCTGGCTCATGCTCTGGCCGATGCAGTCGTTTCTGACATGTCCCAGATGGAGCGGCTTGTTGGTGTTCGGGCAGGAGAACTCGATCATGACCTTGCGGCCGTCCAGTTTTCCGGTCTTTCCGAACGCTGCCGCCTCGCTGACGATCTGCTCGTACAGCTTTGCCACCATCTTGTCCATGTTCAGCCTGACGTTCATGTAAGGACCTGCGGCAAAAGCCTCTCCGTCCGGTTTGTCGGAAAGTGCGTTGATATCTTCCGAAAGCGTCTGTGCAAGGATGTTCGGAGCCTTGGAGAAAGCCTTTGCAAAGGCAAAGAGCGGGAACGCAAGGTCTCCCAGTTCCGGTTTGGGCGGAACCTGAATAACAACATCAGCAAGCTTTCCCTCGTGTCCTGAATTCTCATACATCAACTGGAGTCTGGTCTGGACCAGATCCTTCCACTGCGCTTTGTCAATCATAGTTTTTCCTTACGCTCACCTCTCCGGTGGAGAGGACAGTCTCTTTTCCGTCGGCGCCGGTCACGTGAAGGAAGCAGTTGTCGTCAATGAAGGCGACCACTCCTTCTCCCGCAACCTCTCCGGCCTGAATTATTTGTACTTTGTTTCCGATAATTGTGCTAGAGCTTTTGTACTCCTCGATCCATGTTTTGTCGTTGCCAAGGCATATGTCGTAGACATTCTCCGCAAGAGCGCTAACGAACTTCTCCATGGGAGGGGCATCCTCCGCTTCTTCATAAACTGAGCAGACAATATCCCTGAGCTCTGAAGGGAACGAGGCCATCGGAGTGGTATAGTTCACACCTATTCCCAGAACAACCTTGTCATTCACTACCTGTGCCAGGATTCCGCATACCTTCCTGCCGTTCAGAATCACATCGTTGACCCATTTGATGCCGCAGTTCTTGTTGCATACCTGAGAAATTGTGCGTCTAACCGCTACTCCTGCCATTGCAGTAAGAGAGAACCCCACTGCAAGAGGGTTCTCCGGAAGCGGAAGGAGCATGCTGACATAGACCCCGCCTTCAGGAGATTCGAAGCTCCTTCCCAGCCTGCCCCTGCCGGCATCCTGTCTTTTTGCCCAGACTACTGTACCGCATCCGGCTCCCTCTCTGGCCATGTCCATCAGGACCCTGTTCGTGGAATCAACCTTGTCAAAGCTCAAGATGCGGATATCCGTCTTCATCCGATCACCCCGGCCTTTTCAGGAGAAAGAATCCTGACTGGGAAAAGATCTCCCAATGACGCAGTATCGGGAGCGCCCTCCACTTCCACCTTCAGGTAGTTGCCGGTAAGTCCGTTCCATTTTCCGGCACGTCTGCCCTCGAGGATTACCTCGGCGGTCTTGCCCACCTGTCTCCGGACATATGCATTGTTGAGCTCAGCCGAAAGGTCTCTGAGGATTGCCGCCCTTTCGTCACGTACGCTCTCGGGAACCTTGTCGCGGGCATTCTCCAAAGCTGTGTCGGGCCTGGGGCTGAACGGGAAGACGTGCATCAGTGCAAAGCCGTGCCTCTCAAGGAACGACCTTGTGACCTCGAACTCCCTGTCGTCTTCGCCGGGAAGACCGGTGATGATGTCACAGGCAAGGAACGGATCGTCCTTGACTTCCCTCAGGCGGTCGATGACACGCTCGAGATGGCTTGAGTCATAGACCCTGTTGATTCTCTTTATAACCTTGTCCGATGCGCTCTGGATGGGGATATGGAAATACGGCTGCATCCTGGGGTCAGCCAGCTGTCTGATCAGAAGGTCGTCTATGTGGTCCGGCTCCAGAGATGAGAGGCGGAACCTCATATCGGGCCCGACCGCCTCCAGAAGATGCTCCAGCAGACCACCCAGTCCACGGCCGGTATGGTCATACATTGTGAGATTCACTCCCGTGAGCACTATCTCGTGATAGCCTTTCTTCTCTATCTCAAGTGCCCTTTGAACCACAGTCTGCCAGTCCAGGCTCTGCGATTTTCCTCTGGCGATATGCACGCGGCAGAAGGCGCAGTTGTTGTCACACCCGTCCTGGACCTTCAGATAGGAACGTGAATGGAACGAGAACTCGGACGGAGCGAAATCGAACAGAGACCCCTGTCTGCCTGAGGATGACACATAGGCCTTGATTGCATCCAGCACAGGTAGCTGTGTGTTTTTCATGTATTCAGCCAGACCCAGAAGCTCCGGCTTTCTGACAAGAGGAAGCACTACAACGTTCGGGGAAAGACCTTCGATCTCTTTGGGATTGACCTGGGCATAGCAGCCGGTGACAAGTGTGGGACATGACTTGGCAAAAAGTCTGATCTCGCGTCTTGCCTTCTGTTCGGCCTTGCTTGTTACTGTACAGGTGTTCACAATCACAAGGTCGGCTCCGGTACTGCTGTGCAGCACCTCATGGCCATGCCGTGCAAAAGACTCGGCCACAGCCTCGCTCTCACACTGGTTCACCCTGCAGCCAAGAGTGTAGACAAATACCTTCATACTCTCACCTCAAAGCCCTTTGAAGTCCCAGAATCTGATCAATGGTCAGTTTTTCAGCTCTTTCTGTGGGAGATATGCAACTTTTCTCAAGTGCTTCGTCCAGTTTCTCCGATGGAAGACCCAATGCCTTGAGGTTGTTTCTGACCGTCTTGCGCCTCTGTGCAAAGAGAACCCTTGTCAGGTTTATGAACGCACTTGCCTCTACTGCCGGAACAAGAGGAGTCTCCCTCTTTTCCATGACCACAACGGAGCTGTCCACATTCGGCGGAGGGAAGAAGCAACCTGACTTGATCTTCAGGGCCTCGCGGTTCTGATAATCGATTCCTGTGAGGATCGAGAATCCGGAATAGGATTCGTCCCCCTGCTTGGCGCAGATTCTCTCCACAACCTCGCTCTGGAGGGTGTAGACCATACGCCCCGGAAGGCATCTGTTCTCTATCAGGGAGGCTATGAATACCGAGCCGACGTTGTATGGCAGATTGGCGCAAACCATGTCCGGAGCGCCCTCCTTCTCATACACTTCCTTCCAGGTCTTCAGGGCATCGCCTTCAATCAGCCTGAAGTTCGGAACATCAGTATAGGCCTTCTCCCTGAGGATCCTGCAGAATCCATGGTCTATCTCGAATGCTGTAACCCTGGCTCCGGTCTGAAGAAGCCGTGTGGTCAGCGCACCGATTCCTGGCCCCACCTCCCAGACAACCGAGCCCTCGTTTGCTCCGCAAAGCGCTGTTATCCTGTCCAGAACGTTTGCAGATATCAGGAAGTTCTGTCCGAACTTCTTGGTCATACCAAGACCGTTCTCTTCCAGAAGCCTTGCTATTGAGGAGACCGAGGTGTAGTCAAAATCCCAGATTGCCATGTCAGGTGCGATTATAACCAATTATCAGAAAGAGTTGAATATCACCCGTAAAGCTCTTCCCTGTTTT
>JBGVBT010000127.1:0-4388 GCA_045225895.1 Sphaerochaetaceae bacterium | reverse complement strand
CAAAGCCATCCACAACGCCTGGGCAATAGGTCTTTGGGGCGGACTTATGATCTCTGCCCTGGGCTATCTCACCAGCAGACCTCTTCTCATCCTTACGAGGACCCCGGCAGACATACTTCCGCTTGCAGTGGAGTACATGCACATCTACTTCATAGGCGGATTCATCGTAGTCATGTACAACATCGGAGCCGGAATCTTCAGGGCCTTCGGCGACAGCAGGAGACCGCTGTACTTTCTGATCGTCGGATGTCTTTCCAACATAGTCCTTGACTTCGTGATGATCGGAACCCTGAAGATGGGAGTGGCAGGAGCAGCCTGGGCCACCGTGCTCTCGCAGCTGATCTCGCTGCTTCTTGTGATCGTCTCCCTCAAACGCCGCAAGGACTGCTGCAGGATGGTCTTCAGGGACATCAGGTTCGAGCCCAGGATGCTGAAGATGACCCTTTACATCGGTTTCCCCACAGGCCTTCAGTCGATTCTCTACACCGTCTCAAACCTGATGATCATGACTGCCATAAACATCTTCGGAACCAACACTGTCGCAGCCTGGGCAGCCTACAGCAAGATCGATCTTATCTATTGGATGATCTGCAACTCAATGGGAGTAACGGTCACCACGTTCGTTGGCCAGAACTACGGAGCGGGACTGATCGAGCGCGCAAAGAAAGGCGTGCGTGTCTGCTTTGCAATCTCGATGATATCCACATTCATGCTCGAAGCCCTGATGGTAGCATATTCCAGGTATGCCTACATGCTCTTTGTCAGCGATCCGGATGTCATTGCCATCGGTGTTAAGATGATCTACACCATAGCCCCGTTCTTCTTCGTCTACCTCTTCGTTGAGCTCCTCTCCGGAGCGATCAGGGGTACGGGAAAGTCCATTGTGGCAACCATCATCACCGTCTTCGGAATAGTCGGAATCAGGACAATCTGGCTGATTGTCATCCCGCATTTCTTCAAGTCGATCGAGGCCATTCTCGTCTGCTATCCTGTCACATGGATCGTCTGCGCCATTGCGTTCATCATCTACTACAAGGTAGGACACATCTACAGCAGCGGGAGGCTTGAGCAGATATGAACGCCATCCTGCCTGAAGAGCCGGCAAAGGGTTACTGTCTGAAACTGATGGAGGAACTTGACAACTCCGAGCTCGGGATGTCTCTTAAAGAGCCCGGCCGGGGCAGGATGATGGGCATCCTTGTCTGCACGGACGGAACTGTTCTCAGGGCCTACTCCGGAGAGCCATGTGAGTCCGGCTTACTAACCGGTTCGTTCGATTTTGTTCCTCCGGTTTTCGATGTAGTGGCCTACCGGAGTATCCTTGCCGATTATGACAGACTCATCCACACATCAGAGGAACACAGAATCATCTCAAGAAAGTGCTGGGAGCAGTTGAAGGCACTTTACAGATTCAATTGCTATGATGGTCTGATCCATGATTTAGATTCGATTTTTACGAATGCTCCGTCAGGAACAGGCGATTGTTGTGCACCAAGGCTTCTTAGCCATGCCTATGCCCTGGGCAAGAATCCGCTGTCGCTTTGCGAGTTTTTCTACGGCTCAGGTTCCTACGGGCACAAAAGCTTCAACACCCCCTGCGATGCCAGATGCAAGGGACTTCTTCCTGCCATCATCGGCCTGGACATCGTCTATCAGGATGATGCGATTGTCGTTGTCAACAAGCCATCCGGAATGCTCAGCATAGAGGGCAAGGGGGAAGACAAACAGGACTGCATTGCCTCAAGGGTCAGACGTCTTTTTCCTTCATGCATCCAGCAGCCGTGCATCCACAGACTTGACCAGGGCACGAGCGGTCTGATGGTACTGGGTCTGACTAAAGAGGCGCACGACATACTCTCCCGAGATTTCGAGAATCGGCGCGTACACAAGGAATACGAGGCTCTGGTGGACGGCCTGATTCTGGAAGACCACGGAAGAATCAGCCTGCCCATAAGACTGGATGTGGACAACCGTCCGCATCAGATTGTCGACTTCTCACAGGGAAAGAACGCCGCGACGGACTGGCAGAAACTGAGCATAGAGAACCGCTTCGGCAGGAAGGTCACAAGAATTCGCCTTCTGCCGGAAACCGGAAGGACACACCAGCTTCGCGTCCACTGTGCAGAGGGCCTTCACTGCCCTATTCTCGGCGATGCCCTGTACGGCACAGCCCCGGATGGAGAGATAGACCGCCTCATGCTCCAGGCACGCGTACTGGAGTTCACACATCCCGTAACCGGGAAGCTGATGCGTTTTGAACTTGAGTCGGAATTCTGAAAGCGGGACTGTTCGGCTTTACACGAACGGCCAGCTGCTTAGCAGATAGCCCGGAATCACAACTATTGCAAAGAATGCCCAGCTTATCAGGGTGAATGTTTTGACAAATGCCCATCCCTTGCCGGGATATTCCCTTACGTAGATCCTGTAGTTGATCACCGAAGCCAGCGAGCCGATCAGCGAGCAAAGTCCTGCGGTGTCCAGTCCGTAGATCAGTCCGGCATTGTTGGTGGAGAAAGGATAGAGGACGATGGATGCCGGGACATTCGAGATGATCTGGCTGATTCCGATTGCCCACCAGTACTCATATCCGGCAACGAGCTTTCCGAGCATCACGGAAACCGACGGATGCGTCGAGATCAGGGACGAGAACACGAAGAAGCAGAAGAATGTTGCCAGAATCACATAATCCGTCTTGAGCAGGATTGTCCTGTCCAGAAACAGCATGGCAACGACAACAATCAGAAGCGCCACGGGCCAGTACTGGGTCTTTGTAATGATGACAACCATCACAAGAGCGAACAGAGCCAGATACCATGGCTTTCTGTATGCGCTATCGCTGTCCTCGGCAAGATTTCCGGTATCGGAAAAACCGATGGCCTGCCCCTTCTCTTTCCTGCTCATGATCAGGATGAAGACAATCAGCAGAATGGCCGAGGACACGCACAGAGGTGCCATATGAAGCATGAACGTCCCTATCCCGACACCGAATCTGCCGTAAAGGAAAAGGTTCTGCGGGCTTCCGAACGGCATCAGAAGGGATCCTCTGATTGCCGCGATGTTCTCCATCGAGATCACAGGGAGTATGTACTGCTCCTTGCCGCTTCTTCTGAACAGCATTATCGTGAGCGGGACAAAGATTATCAGCGAGACATCGTTTGTCACGAACATCGATGTGAAGAAGACACAGAACACCAGAAAAAGCGAAAGACTTCTGACCGAACGGAACCTCGTGCTGAAGTTGATAAGCGGCTTGAAGATGTTCTCCCTCTTGAATCCCTCCAGGATGGTGAGCATCATGAACAGCGTTCCCAGAGTCCTCCAGTCAATCCTGCCAAGCAGGTCCTTTGTGGGAGGATTGAGAATCATCGCGGCAATCGCAGCAATGAGGGAAAGCAGAAGCATCGGTTCTTTCTTAAGAAATGTCAGTATCTTTTTCATCGCAACCAATAATACTGATATGGTTCACGGAACTCAATCGTATTTGTGATTGCCGTTCCCTCTTTCAGACATTATTCTGATTGGGGAATGCAGGAGTGTGGTATGCAGGAATGTGGTATGCAGGAATGTGGTATGCAGGACAGGACAGTTGTTTACTTCACGGACCGCGGGCAGTGGCGCGCATGGCTTGCCGAACATTTTGAGACCGAAACCGAGGTCTGGTTCGTTTTTCCCACAACCAGGTCGGGAGAGAAAGGTATCTCATACAACGATGCGGTTGAGGAAGCCCTCTGCTTCGGATGGATTGACGGAGTGGCCGGAACACTTGATGAAAACCACCAGCTGAGACGTTTCACTCCACGCAGGAAAGGAAGCCGCTATTCCCAGCCTAACATCGAACGTCTGGTGCATATGGACGGAAAAGGTCTGATCCATCCGAAAATCCGGCCCTCGGTCGAACGTGTCCTTAAAACAGCCTTCGTGTATCCTCAGGACATCATGGATGCCATAAAGAATGATGATGCCGCCTGGGAAAACTTCCAGACCTTCCCGGACTCATACAAAAGAATCCGCATCGCTTACATCGATTCGGCAAGAAAGCGTCCCGAGGAATTCAGGAAACGTCTGAACAATTTCATCGAGAAGACCCGCCGCAACAAGCGGATCATGGGCTATGGCGGAGTGGAAAAGTATTACGTTTAATTCTGTTTCGTTGAGCCGAATTTCTCAATGTAGTCAGAGTACTACCGGTTGTCCGGCTCAGGCCGCCTCGCTTCGGATGCAGTGCGTCCTCATACCGCTCGATTCAAGTCCCGACAGATCCTAGAAACAGAAAGGACAGGTCATTCATCCTGTCCTTTCTGTTTACCGGAGACGGGACTTGAACCCGAACACCATTGCTGATACCAGATTTTGAGTCTAGCGCGTCTACCATTCCGCCACTCCGGCCT
>JBGVBT010000126.1:0-6067 GCA_045225895.1 Sphaerochaetaceae bacterium | reverse complement strand
CACAGCGGAAGCCTTGAGGAAGAGAAACCGGCCATCGGATTCGGACGTCTTCTGGTCCAGGGTGTAGCAACATCCATCGATGCCCTCTCCGTGGGCTTCACCATCGAGCATTACTCTCTTCAGATGGCTCTGGTGTCATCATTGATAATCGGAGTCGTGACCCACTTTGTGTGTCTCTGCGGAATAGCGATAGGAAAGCGCTTCGGAACAAGATTCGCAGACAAGGCATCCATAGCCGGAGGTATTATCCTCATTGCAATCGGAATAGAGATCCTGATAAAAAGGATCATCTGAGATTCCAGATCAACAAAAAAGAGGGAAACGGAATTCCGCTTCCCTCTCTGAAAACAATCAACTGATTATTTCACAATCACGCGCATGAACCGCTTCTTGCCTGCACGCAGGATCAGCTCGTCGTCCTTGGCATCGTCCTTGGTGATGACGGCCTTGACGTCAGTGATCCTCTGGTCGTCTATGAGGCATCCGCCCTGGTCGATCAGACGGCGGACATCGCTCTTGGTAGCGCAGAGCTTGGCCTCGAAGAACAGGTCCAGAACTCCCTTGCCCTCGCCGAGATCGATTTCCACTGTGGGCATGCTGCTTCTGTCTCCGCTGCCTCCGAATGCGGCCTTTGCACCGGCAACGGCCTTGTCTGCCTCTTCCTGACCATGGATGATCTTCGTGATCTCATAGGCAAGTCTGGCCTTGGCATCGTTGATGTTACGTGCCGGATCGTCATACTGGGCAATCTCGTCCAGATCCATGAATGTGAACAGCTTCATGAACTTGACGGCATCGGCATCGGCGACGTTTCTCCAGTACTGGTAGAAATCGTACGGACTGTAGAGAGTCGGATCAAGGAACACCGCCCCCTGCTCGCTCTTTCCCATCTTCTTTCCGTCGGCCCTCATGATGAGGTTGAACGTCAGGCCGAAGCACTCCGGTCCGCCCATCCTCTGGATCAGGTCGATACCGGCGACGATGTTGCCCCACTGGTCGGCTCCGCCGATCTGAAGGCGGTTGCCGTAGTTCTTGTAGAGCATGTAGTAGTCATAGGACTGAAGGAGCTGGTAGTTGAACTCGATGAAGGAAAGACCCCTCTCCAGGCGCTGCTTGACACCTTCGAATGTCAGCATCCTGTTGACGGAGAAGTATCTTCCGACATCCCTGAGGAACTCGATGTAGTTCAGGTCAACAAGCCAGTCGGCGTTGTTTACGATCCTGCCCTGTCCGTAACCTGCAGGAGGAACCTCGTCGAAGTTGACCACCTTGGCAAGCTGGGAAGCGATGCGCTTGGCGTTCTCCGCGATTGTCTCGGGAGGAAGGATCTTGCGCATCTCGGTCTTTCCGGAGGGGTCTCCGATAAGACCGGTGCCACCGCCTACCAGGGCGAGCGGTTTGTTGCCGAACTGCTGCAGATGGTGCATGGCAAAGAACGGGACAATGTGTCCGACGTGGAGAGACGGACCTGTTGGATCGGTTCCGCAGTAGAATGTCACAGGACCCTTGTCCATCAGGTCGGACAGGCCGTCCATATTGGTGCAGTCCTTGACGAATCCTCTGTCGATCAGAACCTGTAGTGCTTTGTTCATTTTATCTATCCTCTGAAACCGGAAAGGTCAAACCCTCTTGTAGTCTTTTGTGGCCTTGTTGATTGTTGCCACCAGCTCCGAGACAGGAACCCTCACCTGCTCCATCGAATCGCGGAAACGCAGTGTGACGGTGTTGTCGTTCAGAGTGTCGTAGTCGACTGTCACGCAGTACGGAGTTCCGATCTCGTCCTGTCTGCGGTAACGGCGTCCGATTGCTCCGCTCTGGTCATAGTATGTGGCATAGTCGTCCCTGAGTTCATGCTCCAGCTTGGAGGCATACTCTGCAAGACCGTCTTTCTTGACAAGCGGAAGAACGGCGACTGTGACCGGTGCGACGGACGGATGGAAGTGCAGGACGGTTCTGACATCGCCTTCTGCGACCTCTTCCTCGTCATATGCATCGGAGAGAGCCATGAGGACGTTTCTTGTAAGACCTGCGGATGTCTCGACAACGTACGGGATGTACTTCTCGTTTGTCTCGGGATCCAGATATGTCATCTCCTTGCCGGAGAACTTCTGATGCTGTGTCAGGTCGTAGTCGGTTCTGCTGTGGACACCCTCGAGCTCCTGCCATCCCATCGGGAAGAGGAACTGGATGTCGTATGCATCCTTGGCGTAGAAAGCCAGCTCATCCGGTCCGTGCTGGTGCCATCTGAGGTGCTCCGGATGGATACCGACCTTGTTGACGTAGAAGTTCATTCTCTGCTCTCTCCAGTACGGGAACCACTGCTCGTCCGTGCCGGGCTTGCAGAACCACTGCATCTCCATCTGCTCGAACTCGCAGGAGCGGAAGATGAAGTTCTTTGTCGTGATCTCGTTTCTGAAGCTCTTTCCGACCTGTGCGATTCCGAACGGGACCTTCACACGCGATGAGGAGACGACGTTCTTGAAATCAACGTAGATGCCCTGAGCTGTCTCGGGTCTGAGATAGATTGTGGATGCAGCATCCACATCGGCACCGATGTGTGTCGCGAACATGAGGTTGAAGTTCCTCGGAGCAGTGAACGTACCCTTGCTTCCGCAGACGGGACACGGTGCGTTCAGGTCGATCTGATCGGCTCTGAAACGGCTCTTGCACTGCTTGCAGTCAACCATCGGATCGGTAAAGTTGCTCACATGGCCGCTTGCTTCCCATACTCTGGGATGCATGAGGATTGATGCGTCCAGTCCGACGATGTTGTCGTGCAGCTGGGTCATCTCCTTCCACCAGAGGTCACGGATGTTGTTCTTGAGCTGGACTCCCAGCGGACCGTAGTCGTAGGCTCCGTTGAGTCCTCCGTATATCTCACTGCTCTGGAAAATGAATCCACGTCTTCTGCAGAGTGATACGATTTTATCCATTGTTACTTCAGACATTCTCTATCTCCTTCTCGAGCACCCTGATTGCGCGCTCAATGCGTCTGTACGACTCTTCGTTGCCCAGCAGCCTGATGCAGCTGAAGGGCGGAGGGCTGACCGTCATTCCCGTGACGGCAGTTCTGAGCGGGTTGAAAACCCCGGCGTTCTTGATTCCCATTTTCAGGGCAAGGTCCATCAGGTCCTGCTGAAGATCCTCGTCGCTCTTTCCGGCTTCAAGTCCGGCCTTCACCACTTCGTAGACATTCTTCAGGGCCTCGAGCGTTCCCTTGGCATCCATCTTCTTCGGAATCAGGATCGAGACATCAGGATCCCCGCTGTCCTTGAGGAAAGCTGCCATGGGAACCACATCCGACAGAAGCGTGATCCTGTCCTTGATTCCCGGAACGAAAGCAAGAAGGCGGTCTCTTCCCGATTCATCCAGAAGTCCGGCCTCGACCAGATACGGAAGCATCAGGTCCGCGAGCTCGCTGTCCGGTCTGCGCCTGATGTACTGGGCGTTGAACCAGTCGAGCTTCTGGTAGTCGAAGACTCCCGGGGCCTTGTTGATTTTCTCCAGAGAGAAGCACTTCTCAAGCTCCTCGCGGGTGAAGAACTCCTTCTCTCCGTCATAGGACCAGCCCACAAGGCTCACATAGTTCAGAAGAGCCTCAGGCAGATAACCTTTCCTTCGGAAGTCCCTGACACTTGTGGATCCGTGGCGCTTTGAAAGCTTGTGCCCGTCGTTTCCCATGACCATGGGAAGATGGCAGTATGTGGGGATCTCCCATCCGAATGCCTGGTAAAGCAGGACATGAAGCGGTCCGGAGGGGATCCATTCCTGGGCCCTCATTATGTGGGTGATGCCCATCATGTGGTCATCGATCACGTTGGCAAGGTGGTATGTGGGGAATCCGTCCGACTTCAGCAGAACCGGGTCCGGGCTGATGTCCTTGTTGTCTCTGGTGATGTCGCCCATCAGGACGTCGTGGAAAGTGGTGCTTCCCTCTCTGGGAACCTTCAGTCTGATGACAGGCTTGATTCCCTGAGCCTCGAGCTCGGCCCTCTGCTCGGCAGTGAGGTTCCTGCAGTGTCCGTCATAACCTTGGACAGGGCTCTTCTCCTCTATCTGCTTCTGTCTCAGGGCCTCGAGTCTCTCGGCCGAGCAGTAGCAGTAGTAGGCCTTTCCCATTTCAACAAGCTTCTTGGCGTATTCCTGATAGATGGCGAAACGCTCGCTCTGGATGTACGGTCCGTACGGGCCACCCACCACGGGACCCTCGTCCCATTTGACACCCAGCCAGTCCAACGTGTCGTAGAGGTCCTGGAGGGACTCGTCACTGTAACGCTCGCGGTCCGTGTCCTCGACTCTGAGTATGAACTTCCCGCCGTTGGATCTGGCGAAGAAGTAGTTGAAAAGTGCTGTCCTGACCCCACCGATGTGCTGAAGCCCGGTCGGGGAAGGTGCATATCTTACTCTGACTTCCATAAACAACTCCACATGGGCATTCCCATGACTGTTTAGTTGTACAGTAAATCGAGGTTTCTTTCAATGTCATACGTAGTATGCATGTAAATAAATACCTCAGACGGAAGGCCGCCTGAAGACTGCGATGAGACGGGATTTCAGAACTGTTTGGTCGGCATCACGCCGAAACACGGGGATTTCGGATGGGATTTCGCCTGAAAATCAGGCCCAGGGGCCTTCCTTGAGCTCTTTGAGCAGGTCTATTCTGGAGCGCACACCCATCTTGCTGAAGATGTTGGCGACATGGTTGTTGACGGTGTTAACCGAAATCGAGAGCTCGCTGGCGATCTCCTTGTTGGTAAGACCGTCGCAGATGAGCTGTATGACGGTGAACTCGCGCTCAGAGATCTTGAAACGGGCAAGGCTTTCGAAATTGAGCTCGGGCTTGTTCTCCATCTCCTGTCTGTCCAGGTCGAACCTGATGTAGTCGTAGACCACAATCACCACGGAGAATGCGAACACATAGATCGGATAGCTGAAATCCTCGATGACCTCATAGAACAGAGCGAAGATCGAAAGAGGAATCAGAGACAGACTGACTATGTTGATTGCAAGCGCAATGTGCCTTGCGGCCGGATCTGAGATGTTCTTCAGATTCACCCACAAGGTCACGATGCAGTATGCGTAGACTCCCAGAACCATAAGCGTCTGCACCAGCCTGACCCAGAAGGTGATCGAACCGTTGTAGATTATCTGGGAAGCCAGACCAAGGCCGAAATACGCAATGGCCACTGGATAGAAACGCAGGGTCTGAAGCCGTCCCCACGGCTTGGCGATGACCCAGCTGAGGAAGTAAGGAAGGAACACAATCACGAACGCCATGCCGGCGATGGTCACCGTCTTGAAAACGAAGTTCATCATGCCCGAAATCCTTTCGGGGAGGAAGAAAAGCGAGAGCTTCGAGGCCATGAACAGGACCATCATTCCGATAAGACAGCTCTGGATGACAATGTATCTGCCTCCCCAGGCTGTCTTATGCAGAATATGCGAGGCGATCGACAGCGCCAATGCCATGCATGCGACGGCTATCGAAGTTGTGTATGTGAACAGCAGGAAACCGTTCATTCCTTACTTTGCAAGAAGCTTCTGGTTGTGGGTCAGATCTGCCTCACCGCAGAGATCCTTGATGTCTTCGTAAAGAAGCGGGAAGCTGGTTGCGGCAATTCCGTTCTTCTTCTCGGCAACCTTGTTGTAGGTGCCTGCGTTGAGAACAGCGGTGCTGAACGATGAGAACAGCCTGAGATGGAGATCCTGTCCCTCGTTTGTGAAGAACTCGGCGGTGGGTTCGTAGCCCGGGAACACCTTGGAAAGTGCCAGGTCGAACTGTGCGGCGTTCTCCACATACATGTTCAGTTCCTTCAGATGCAGGAAGAGCCACATGCTGATGTTCGGAGAGACCCAGCCGAGCTTGACTTTTCTTGACTCGGCAAGCGGCTGTGCGGAAATGATGTCGGCAGGCTTCAGGTTGAAGTCAGTAAGTCCGAACAGAGCCCATGCAGAGGCGAACTTGCCTGCGATCCTGGCCTTTCCCGTTGCCTTGATCAGCTCGTCCAGAGTGTCGGCGGAAAGGAGCTGGACTGTCATGTTCACATATCTGCAGTCCTTTCTGACC
>JBGVBT010000125.1:0-7431 GCA_045225895.1 Sphaerochaetaceae bacterium | reverse complement strand
ACACCGTCGGTGACAATCAGTTTCGGTGCATCCTGGCCGAGCTTCTTCAGGACACGCTCCAAAGAGTCCATGTCGTTGTGGAAGTATCTGTGCATCACGGCATAGGAGAGCTTGGCACCGTCGTAGATGCTGGCGTGGTTCTCTCTGTCGCAGATGATGTAGTCGCCCTTTGTGCATATCGAGCTGAGGATTCCCAGGTTGCTCTGGAAACCTGTGGAGAAGGTCATTGTGGCATCTTTGTGCAGGAACTCGGCAAGCTCCTTCTCAAGTCTGAGGTGCAGGTCCAGCGTTCCGTTGAGGAATCTTGATCCGGAACATCCTGTTCCGTATTTCTGGAGGGCGGCGATGCCCGCGTCAATGACTTCCTGGTTTGATGTGAGTCCAAGATAGTTGTTGGAACCCAGCATGATGATGCGTTTGCCCTCCATGATGACCTCTGGGGCCTGGCGGGATTCAAGACAGTGGAAGTAGGGGTAGATTCCCAGCTCCCTCACTTCCAGGGAACGGTGATAATTGCTTGTGGTATCGTTAAACTTGTCAAATAAATCCATATTAAACTCTTGGTGAGAGTATTACTTAATACGGGTGTCTTAGTCAATACGCTACTATATATAGATAGCGCAAGGACATCGTGTTTTGTTTTTCTTCGGTTTTTTCAGTAATTGTCAGCCCAGATGTCCAGAAGCATGCTGCCTCCGGTGAAGATGACGGCGATCAGGAGCGCTGCAAGCAGGACTGCTACTGCTATTCTGAGCCAAAGCGGTATTCTGCGTCCCATCAGGTTCCTCCCATGTCCGATATTATTGCACCGGCTGCTGCAAATCAACAGGTGGAGACCAGGCCGGCGCAGGATGTCGTTTAGTAAAATAACGAACTCGATATGTCTGAATTGTACAAATTCTTGCTTTGTCGGAAAAACGTGTCATATAATTAAAGGCATGAGAGTCGGATTTGTTCTCCCAGACATCTCAACGGGTTCCGCCCTGTCTCTCTGGCCCTCCGTCGCCTCAATGGTGGCTTACAGAGAGGAAGACTGCCTGATCATTTTCGAAGGCGGAAGGCTGATGGGTTCCAATTCCCTGGAGCGGATGAAGAACTCGATCTACAAACTGGTAAATTCCGAAAATCTGGACAGTTCTATCATCTGGAGCTCGGCCCTGACGGGGAACATCGGTTCGGAGGAGGTCCTTGAGAATTTCCCGGACATGCTCTCCCGTCCGATGGTGACAATCGACGGCAAGACCAGAAGGCACCCGGAGATTCCCGATGTCAGGTTCAACTCCTACGAGGGCTCATGCTTTTTGGTCAGCCACTGCATCGAGGTTCACGGGGCGAGGAAGATCGCATACATCAGGGGCCCCGAGACCCACAACTCTGCACAGGAGAGGTTCAACGCATATGTCGAGCAGATGAAGGCCCACGGACTGGAGTGCGACATGAATCTTGTGTCGGACCCGACAGTCTGGACGCAGGGCGATGTCGCCATGAGGCAGCTGCTGGACGAGCGCCATCTGGTTCCCGGAAAGGATTTCGACACACTCATCTGCGCCAGCGACCTCATGCTGTACGGGGCATCCCAGGAGCTGAACCTCCATGGATATTCGATAGGAACGGACATAAACGCCTGCGGTTTCAACGACTCGCTGGAGGCAAAGCTTCTGGACCTGCCTGTCACTACTGTCCGGATTCCGTATGCCGGACTGGGGGTGAATGCGGTCAAGGCCCTGAGAGGGGTTGTGAGCGGAGCTGCCACAAGCGACATAGAGCTTCCGATGACCCATGTACTCAGGCGAAGCTGCGGCTGCCACGGCTCCGACGAATGGAAGGATGTCTCCACGAGCTCGGACATTGCAAAACTCATAGCCCGGCAGTTCGGAGTTTCCAGCCAGGAAGCACTGCTTAATGTGGAGATGGTCATAGGATCCCAGTCAGAGGCAAGCATCAGGGCTTTCCTTGAGTTCCTGTGCAGCCTGAACATCGATGTTTTCGACATCTACAATGTCATTGACAGCTTCGAAAAGCTATCATTGGTCAATCCCGTCAAACGGGCGCTTATTCTGGAGAGGTCCAGGAATCTGCTTCCGTCGGTCCTTGACAGGAATGCCGTTCTGAAAAGTTTCAGGGAGCGCTCAAGAAGGATCAGCTCGAACAGTTTCAACAACGAACTGATTGCCGCCAACAAGGTCTCTGAGATAGCGGATATCCTTGACAGGAATGCGGAGGCCCTGGGATTTGAGAAGATGTGTCTCGTTGTGATGGAGGGCAGCAGCTCCCGCCTCATCGGTCCTGACCTTGTTTTCCCGGATACTCTAATCGCACCAAGAAGCGACACCGCTCTTGTAGAGAAGGGGGTCTGGATCGTCGCACCGCTCTGTTCTGAGACTGAACACATGGGCTACATCCTGATGAAACCCAAGACCTTCGACGGATCGCTGTGCGAGGATATCCGCAGCATGGTCTCCGGAGCACTGAGAAGCGCCATGCTGTTCGAATCGACACGCAGGGCGCAGCAGGCGGCGGAGGCCGCCGAGACGGCAAGGACCAGTTTCTTTGCAAATGTAGGAGAAAACCTGCGTGATCCGCTTTCAGATATCTACGACCTTGTCTCCGCATCATCGCTGGATGCCGCCACGAAGAAATCCATAATCGACCGTGTCTCCGGTGCGAACCAGATGATTGACCTGGCATTGAGCACCACCGGCGAACTTGAACTGGACAGGCATATCCTGAACATAGGAGACCTGCTGGACGAGACGGGATGCTACAGCGGGCGCAGGTCGTTGCCGTGTGTCCTGATGGATTACGACAAGATGAAGCAGGCGCTTGAGATCATCATCTCCTCAATGGACAGGAAGGTCGCCGTTGAGGCGAGTGCCCAGAAGAGGGGAGTCAAGGTAGATGTGATAGACATGTCGGGTGCCTGGACGGAAAGTCCTGATGATCCGGGACTCCTGCTTGCCAGGGAGATAATCCTCCTCCACAACGGATCCTGTCATGTTGAGAACCGTGTGTTCTCTTTCGTACTACCGTATCCTACTCTGTCCGGAAATCCATCGAGCATCTGGAACGACGGTGTGCTGGCATGCATCAACGGCACTCCTGATTTCCAGATCGAAGATGTGGTGTCCGAGGAGGTCAACGGATCGAGGTTCGCAGAGAAGAAGAGGCTCCCCGCCTACACCGAGGCCATTTTCTGGGACATCGGGTTCAACGGCTACAATGCCCTTACAAGCCTCCTGAGTCTGGTTTCGAACGAGGCCTACATGAATCTTCCGTTCATCAGCCTGGATTGTCCGTACTCACACTCGCTCGAGGATTCCATCCGTACATCGATAGAGGCCAAGGGCAGGAGCATCCTGCAGATCGGTTCTCCGGTGGAGGACCTGTACCGCTGGCTCCAGGATCCGGAGTTCATCTCGTGCGACATGGGAAGCGCCCTGTCCATGTGCAGACGCCACGATCCCGAGATGGTGTTCATAACCACGGACGAGCATTCGAACAAAAGCTTCTCGGTGGTACTGTTCCTGAACAAGCTGCGTGGAATGAAGCGAAATTCCCAGGTTCCGGCCATTGTCGTGACGGACTTCATAGATTCAAACCTTGTGGGTGCCGTAAGCGACATCCCCAACGTTCTGGTTGTGAACTCCTGCATGCTTGAAAGTGAGGAGTTTGCAATGCGCGTCAGGGCCATCCTCGGAGGATCCGATATTCTGGCCACGCATACGGGAGCCATAGTGAAGAAGGCTCAGGCGTACCTGTGCACACATGCGACGCTTCCCATCAGCAGATGGCAGATCGCGGACTATGTCCACGTTTCCGAGGACTACCTCACAAGAGTGTTCAAGAAGGAGCTGGGCCTGTCTCCGTGGGATTATCTGAACCGCTACAGGGTGTGGCTTGCCGGCAGTCTGCTTCGCAACACCGGAATGTCGGTCAATGAGGTTTCAATTGCAACCGGATTCCAGGATCAGGCCTATTTCTGCAGGGTTTTCAAGAAGATCAGGGGATACAGCCCCAGCAAGCTGCGCTCTTCGAAAAAGTCGGAAATGTACAAAAATCAGTAGCATATTTCTGAATCCAGCGAATTAAACTGTAAGCACTTACATTAAAAAGGGAGAGGGTCCGTCCGCAGTTTTACGGGCGGTGTGCAGCAAATGGTAAGCAGCAGAAACTATCAGCTTGTAGCCGATTCCGAGCAGCTCAAGCTACAGATCAAGAAGTACGAGGAACGCATAGCAACTGCACTGAAACAGAACGATCAGGCAGAGGCTGACAGGCTCCGTCAGAAGAAGAGCGCACTGAGCGTCCAGTACAAAGAAAAAAAGAAGGAGCTCCGCAAGGCAGAAAGCAAGGCCCTGTTCGCGGAGGTCAACAGACACAAGTACATCTACTTCATGCTGATGATTCCGCTTGTGTACTATTTCATCTTCAAGTACATCCCGCTCTGGAACGCACAGATCGCCTTCAGGGATTTCGTCTCGCTGAAGAGAACAGGAATCACAGGCGGAACATGGGTAGGACTCCAGAACTTCAAGGCTTTCGTCCAGTCCTACTACTTCTGGTCACTGATCAGAAACACGCTGATGTACAGCTTCGGAAAGCTCCTTGTAAGCCTCCCGCTGTCCATCCTCCTTGCAATCGCAATCTATGAGTGCACCCACAAGGCTCTGAGAAAGGTCGTACAGACTCTGTCGTATCTTCCTCACTTCCTCTCATGGGTCATCATGTATGGAATTCTCCTCTCGCTCCTCTCACCGAGCGAGGGCGTCCTGAACGATATCATCAAGCTGCTGGGCGGAACTCCCAAGGGATTCCTCACAGATGTCAAGGCATTCCCGGTCATCGTCATCCTTTCCGATGCCTGGAAGGAGATCGGATGGAGTGCGATCATCTTCATTGCAGCTCTGATGGGAATCGACGGCTCGCTTTTCGAGGCGGCAATCGTCGAGGGTGCCAACAGCTGGCAGAGAGTGAGATACATCACTCTTCCTTCAATCAAGCCGGTCATCGTCATCGTTCTCCTCATGAAGATAGGAACAATCCTTGATGCAGGTTTCAACCAGCTGTACATGCTGTACAGCCCTGCGGTCTACAGTGTCGGAGACATCATCGACACATGGGTCTACCGCGGAACCATCAACGGACAGTTCAGTCTTGCAACCGCAGCCGGCATCTTCAAGGGTGTCATCGGAATGTCGTTGCTGTTCGTTTCCAACTGGGCTTCCAGGAAGTTCACTGAAAGCTCACTGTTCTGAGGAGGTCCGGTATGGCAAAGAAGAATACATACAACAGCGTCGCCGTCAGGGCCACCGCAGCAGACAAAGTCTTCAATGTTTGTGTCACCATCTTCATGACACTGCTTCTGATCATCCTGATCATCCCCATCTGGAGTACGATCGCACTCTCGTTCAGACCGCCTGCATACATCGGATCGTACCTTGAGGGAATGTTCCTTGCACCGTGGAAGTGGTCAGTGGGCGCATACAAGGCCCTTCTGGGCAACCAGGGCTTCCTGAACTCGTTCTGGAACAGCATCAAGATCATGGTCATGGGTGTTGTCACGGCTCTGTTCCTGACTATCCCGATGGCATATGCACTCTCTGCAAAGGGAGTTCCGGGAAAGAAGTGGATCACCATCTTCGTCATGATCCCGTACGTCTTCAACGTCGGTGTCGTTCCCACCTACCTGCTCATCTCCAAGCTTGGTCTTACCAACCATCTTCCGTCGGTATTCTTGCCGGTGGCGCTGAGCACGTACAACATGATCATTATGAGGCAGTTCTTCGAGGGAATCCCGAATGACCTCAGAGAAAGTGCATTCATAGACGGATGCAATGACCTTCAGATCATGTTCAAGATCATCCTTCCGCTTTCCAAGGCCATCATCATGACGATCGGTCTTTACTATGCGGTCGCCTTCTGGAACGACTACATGAGGTCACTTCTCTATCTGCAGAAGAGCCAGCTCAAGCCGCTCCCGCTGCTTCTGAGAGACATCCTCATCGGAACCAGCATGAACGACAACCTTGAGGCCAACGCATTCGGAACCGCTCCGATCGAGGCAATCAAGGCGGCATCGGTCTTCATCAGTGCAATCCCGATGATCATCGCATACCCGTTCATCCAGAAGTACTTCACAAAGGGTACCCTGGCAGGTTCTGTCAAGGGTTGATAATAGGAATTCAGGGTGGGGAACCACTTTGATATATAAAACGGAAAATCATTTAATGGAGGAATTTAAATGAAGAAAGCACTTATTGTTCTTCTTGTTGCTCTCATTGCCATGACAGCAGTGTTCGCACAGGGTGCAACAGACACAGCCGCTAAGAGCAGCGGTCCCATGACCATCACAATGCTCTATGCAGCAACACAGACCGAGGTCGGCTCCCTTCCCGATGACTGGGCAGGTTACCAGATCCTCAAGGACAAGCTCGGCATTGACCTGCAGCTCCAGATGCTGCCTTCAAACGCCAATGACCAGGATGTTGCAGTCAGAACAATGGCCGCAGCTGACGAGCTTCCTGATTTCATCACAGTCTCCAGAACAGTCTGGGCAGACCTCGTGAAGCAGGGAATGTTCGCTGATGTCACAGACGACTTCGCTAAGATGCCCGAGAGAAGCAAGGTCATGTTCGGTCAGTCTTCAAAGAACTTCACCACATACAACGGAAGAATCTACGGTTTCGCAACTCCTTCCGCATATGCCGGAAACGAAGGTCTTCTTGTCAGAAAGGACTGGCTCGACAAGCTCGGACTCAAGGCTCCGACAACTCTCGACGAGCTCTATGATGTTCTCTATGCATTTACATACAACGATCCTGACGGAAACGGAAAGAACGACACCTATGGTTATGGTGCTTTCGTAGAGGATTACATCGCATACGAGGCATATCCCGGACGCAGATTCGAGCCTCTGATGGGTGCTTTCGGCGTTGAGGGAACATGGAACATGAGCTCCGACCACTTCGGACTCAGAATCCACGATCCTGCCTACTACGATTGGATGGTCTTCTTCAAGAAGGTTATCGACAACGGTCTGATTGATCCCAACTGGCAGTCCTACAAGAAGGACGACTTCAGAGCTGCCTGGAAGCAGGGTAAGTTCGGTGTCTTCAGAGAGCAGAACTCAGCTTACGCTTCAGAGAACAACTACAGCCCGTTCGACAAGAACTTCCCGGATGGCGGATTCATCGTTATCGACGCTCCTGTCGGACCTACCGGCAAGAAGTCAGTCGGACCTCTCGTAGAGGGCTTCAGAATCTTCGCTATCAACGCAGATGTCTCTCCTGAGAAGCATGCCAAGATCATCGAGATGTTCGAGTGGATGGCATACGGCGAAGGTTACATGCTCTGCGGTTACGGTATGGAAGGCGTGAACTACATCCTGGACAAGGACGGACTCCCGCAGTCAGATGCCAGCCTCGGCGACCT
>JBGVBT010000124.1:0-2909 GCA_045225895.1 Sphaerochaetaceae bacterium | reverse complement strand
GCTTATGACCAGTCCCGGGGAATGACCATCACCGTTGAATCCTTTGTTCTTATGATTCCGATGGTACAATCCAAGGCATTCCCAATTTGGGAGAAATCAGGAATGCGTCCGTAAAGGAAGATGGAGGACAGGGTAAAAGACAGGCCCTCATGTTCATGGGCCGGTGTGTGGTTAGTTCAATCAAGGTCTGAGGCAATGAGGTTTGAAAGCTCTTGCGGAGGGATGAGACCGACGGCTACGGGGTTGCTCTCCGAGCAGAAGGTGAGCATGCTGCCGTATCGTTTGTATCTGACTCTTGTCTCCATGCCGAAATGCCCCATTCCGATCAGGATCTTGCGCGGGATTCCCTTCATAAGCTCGGCATTGTGGGCGAACTCGTCGAGCTCGGCCTGGGATGAGAGGGTGACGGCGATTTTGGGAATCTCGCCGCACGATGCAACCACCTTGGCAAGTTCGGGAAGGTCCTTTGGAATGCCGTTGAAATCGTGCATGGAACGGATGATGTCCACGCCGCGTGCCATGAGGTCATACTCCAGGGAGGGGAAGTTCAGATCGACCTCCATATCCACGTAGGAGAAGTTTCCCTGTGAGAGTTCCCTGAGAAGTTCCTTGCGGCTGTCCTCGCTGCCGGTGTACATGCCGCCGTCGCGCGTTCTGCGGATGGTGAGGATCACGGGCAGGCCAGCCTTGTCGGGGAAGTCCGTTGCGGTGTTCGGGTCCTTGAGTGTGTCCACGCGCAGTTCGGCCATCTGGACAAAGCGGCGGTTCCTTTCAAGAATCCTGAGGTCTTCTTCGATTGTCGGTGCGTTGAGAACCAGGCAGAGCATGGCCTCATTATAATTGATGGGCCTTTTCTTGAAAACAGCTTGGGTGGACACTGTCGGCACAAGGTGGTAAAAGATAGGCATGGGAATCCTTCAGGTTCAGAACATAGACCTGTCTTTCGGTGACAGGACCCTTCTTTCGAATGTCTCTCTGACTATAGGCGAGCACGCCAGGGCGGCTCTTGCCGGTGGAAACGGTGAGGGGAAGTCCACGCTGATGAAGATCATCGCAGGTCTGATGCCCTGTGACGGCGGAACTATCACCAGAACAAGGGGCATGAGGGTCTCATATCTTCCACAGAGCGACATAGTCCTGAAGGACAACAGCGTGTATGACGAGCTTGAGAAGGCGTTCTCCAGATATCAGGAGAATCTTGAACGGCAGCATGAGATCGAGGGTCTTCTGTCCCACAACCACAGCGATGCCCTTCTTCTGGAGCTCCACAATCTGCAGGAGAGCCTTCTTGAAAGCGGGTACTACGACAGGGAGCAGAGGATTTTCGCCATATCCAAAGGTCTGGGATTCTCTGCCGGTGACATGAGAAGGCCGTGCAGCGAGTTCTCCGGCGGATATCAGATGAGGATCGCCCTTGCCAAGGTCCTGTGCGAGGACCCGGATCTGATGATGCTTGACGAGCCCACCAACTATCTGGACATAGATGCCAGGATCTGGCTTCTGAACTATCTGAAGACCTACAAGGGCTCGGTGTTTCTTGTCTGCCACGACAAGGGTTTTCTGGACAACACGGTCAACGAGGTCTATGAGCTTTTCAACTCGAAGCTTACCCGTTACAGCGGAAACTACACGTTCTATGAGAACCAGAGACGTCTGGAGATCGAGCAGCTTGAGGCGGCATACAAGCGCCAGCAGGCTGAAATCGAGCGTACCGAGCAGTTCATAGAGCGCTTCAGGTACAAGGCCACTAAGAGCAAGCAGGTTCAGAGCAGGATCAAGATGCTTGACCGTCTTGAGCCCGTTGTGGTTCCTTCCCATCTGAAGACCCTTCATTTCTCGTTTCCCGAGCCGCCGCACAGTCCCAACGACATGGTGGTAATAGAGCATCTGACCAAGTGCTACGGAAGCCAGGTGGTCTTCAAGGACTTCGACATGATTGTCTCAAAGGGGCAGAGGCTGGCCGTTACAGGTCACAACGGGATAGGAAAGAGTACTCTTCTGAGGATAATCGCCCAGCAGGACAGGGATTTCGAGGGCGTTGCACGTCTTGGTACAGGTGTGAAGATCGGATACTACGCACAGGATACGGCGGATTCACTTGACATGGACGGAACGGTCTTCTCCCAGGTCAGCGCCTACGGTACTGAAGGCGCCATCCGCAACGCCCTGGGTGCCTTCCTCTTCTCAGGGGACGACATCAATAAGAAGGCATCGGTCCTGTCCGGAGGGGAGAGGTCTCGACTTGCCCTTCTGAAGATACTTCTCCAGCCTGCGTCGCTACTGATTCTGGACGAGCCTACGAACCATCTGGATATCAATGCAAAGGACATGCTTCTGCGGGCTCTTCAGGAGTACAGGGGGACGATCATATTCGTAAGCCACGATGCCTACTTCATCCGTGCCATAGCAGACCGCATACTGTATCTTTCCGAGAACCCGCCGGCATTCTTCAACGGGGACTACGACTACTTCCAATGGAAACTGAACGAGAATTCAGAGCCCGCAAAGGCATCGGGTCCTGCAGCGAAAGCTGCCCCAGAGGCTTCTGTAAAAACCGAGACAATCGACAGGGCGGAGGCAAACAGGATCCGCAACCGCAAGGGCAAGCTGAAGACGGAGATCGACTCATTGATGTCCCGGATAGGGGAGATAGAGGACAAAATCCGCGAGACAGATGCCCAGATGAACATGGAAGAGAACTACAGCGATGTCCACAAGATCAGTGAACTTGCCAACAGGCGCAAGGCTCTTGAAGACGAGCGGGAAGAGCTCGAGTCTCTCTGGATGAAGAAGTCCGACGAGCTTGAGTCAATGTGACAATGCAGGTTTCAGACAGTCCATCTCATGACGGTTACCCTGAAGATTGAGGAAATCGGGATTGACCTTTCCAGTTCCTGGGGAAGGATTCT
>JBGVBT010000123.1:0-12434 GCA_045225895.1 Sphaerochaetaceae bacterium | reverse complement strand
TACGCTTCGCGGATGAGGGCGTTCATGCCGCTCTCCTCGAGTCCGACGGCGGCCAGGAACTCGGCTCTCTCCTCCGGGGTGTCCATGGCGGCGATCTCGGCCTCCGTCTTGCCGCAGATGGTGATGACGGAGGAGCCGCGGGACTCGGCGATCTGCTTCACGACCTTTACGTAGTCGTTCTCGGTGCCGATTGAGCCCTCGTCGATGTTGCACACATAGATCACGGGCTTCATGGTTATCAGATGGAGGTCATAGACAAGGGCCCTTTCCTCGGGGTCTGTGATGATTGAGCGGGCGCTCTGACCCTGCTCAAGGCCCTTCATCAGGCGCTCGTACAGGGGAAGTACGGCAAGGAGGTCCTTGGAATGGTTCACCTTGGCCAGCTTGGAGTCCTTCTGATATCTCTTGTCAACGGTGTCGAAGTCTGCCAGGCAGAGCTCGATGTCGATGGTCTCGATGTCGCCGGCGGGATCGATCCTGTTGTTGACATGGATGATGTCGGGGTCATCGAAGCAGCGCACGACATGGGCGATCACACCTACCTCGCGTATGTTTGCAAGGAACTTGTTGCCAAGACCTTCGCCCTTGGAGGCTCCTGCCACAAGGCCTGCGATGTCAACGAACTGTGTGACGGCGGGAATGACCCTTGCAGGGGGAATCAGGCTGACGATCTTGTCGAGTCTCGGATCAGGGACGTTCACGACCCCGACGTTCGGCTCGATTGTACAGAAAGGATAGTTGGCAGCATCTGCCGGAGCACTGGTAAGTGCTGAGAAAATGGTGGACTTTCCCACGTTCGGGAGTCCTACAATACCGCAATTAAGTCCCATTCGAATCTCCAGACGCTTGAATATTACCATCTTTTGTCTGCTTGTGCTATCATCAGGCCATGGCATTCTCAGAGCATGCGGACATCAGGAAACCCCAGGACATCTTCAAGCGCGTAAGTGCGCTTCTGGTCGTCACTTCCGACCAGGCTCCGAACAGGACGGCGGCCCAACGCAACAGGGATGAGCTTGAATCCCTGTGCCTGACTTTGGGAATCCGCTCCGCAGCCTGGGATTTCTTCAACATCCGGACGTTCAACAGTGCCACCTACATAGGAAGCGGCCAGGTCCAGCGGCTTGCCTGCATCGCAGACGAGAACCAGTGCAACCTGATTGTCTTCAACAACAGCATCAGTCCCAGAATCCAGAGGAACCTCGAGACTATCCTTGACATTGCGGTTGTTGACAGACAGGAGATAATCCTTCAGATCTTCGCAGACAGGGCCACCACCAGGGAAGCAAGGCTTCAGGTGGAGCTTGCCCAGCTTCAGTACTCGCTTCCAAGACTCAAGAGAAAATGGGCGGACCTATCTCAGCAGAGAGGCGGGGTCAAGGGAGCCAAGGGCTCCGGAGAGAAGCAGCTCGAGCTGGACAGGAGAACGGCTCAGGAGAGGATCGTCCGCCTGAAGAAGGAGATTGCCCAGATCGGAAAGAGCCGCAATATCCAGAGACGCAACCGCACAAGCGGAAATGTAAGGAATGTCGCTATTGTAGGCTATACCAACAGCGGAAAATCCACGTTGCTCAACAGAATCTCGGATGCGAACGTGCTTTCCGAGAACAAGCTGTTCGCCACACTTGATCCAACAACAAGGAGGGTCAGACTCCCCGGAGGCGAGACTGTTCTGTTCACGGACACCGTAGGTTTTGTCAGCGACCTTCCGCATGAGCTTGTGGATGCGTTCCGCTCCACTTTGGAGGAGGCTGTCCTGGCGGACCTGCTTCTGATTGTCCTGGATGCATCACGGGATGATTTTCTCATGTGCTGGGAAACGACGAAGTCCGTTCTGGAGGATCTGGGAGCCTTTGAGAAGCCGCGCCTGGTATTGCTGAACAAGATGGACCTTGTCCCGGAGGAGTCGATTTTCGCCATCAACTCATTCACCCTTTCGGGCGAACGATGCATCAAGGTCTCGGTGAAAGAGGACCTCAGCGTGGAAAACGTTCTTTCTACCGTCGAGAGCATGCTATAATCAGGTCATGAGAAAAACAGCAGCCACATTGTCAACAATACTTGCAGTCCTGATGCTTCTGGCATCATGTGCCACATCAAAGACCGGAACTACCCCAGAACCGGCGGTCATTGAACAGCAGGAGAAAGCAACGGAAACAACCGATGTCCCAAGCCCTGAACCGGCACCGGTCCCCGCACCGGAACCACCGATGGAGCCAGTACAGGAACCTGTTCCGGAGCCCGCTGAAAAGGCATGGACTACCGGGCAGAAAGGCCCCCACGGAGGTCTTGTCTTCCGGAGCGGGAAGCTGTTTCTCGAAGCGGGAGATGTAATCTACGAGACCCCGTCCTACGATCAGGCGATTGCCCAGATTGAGGCTATCAGCGCATATTCAGGAGTATTATACAGACTTCCTACCACCGATGAGCTCAAAGATCTTTATGAACAGCTTGTCATAACAGAGCTGTCCGACGTCGAATGGACATACTACTGGAGCAGCGACGAGTCAGCTGACGGCAGTGTAAGGATAATGAATTTCGACACAGGTTTCGAAGGCAGGTTCTACAAAGACATGGACTTTGTAAGCGCCATACCGGTGACGGAGATCTGAAGAAAAACTACTGTCTGTTCTCCTCGAGTTTTCCTGCAAGCTGACCGCAGGCTCCGCGGATTGTCCTTCCACGGCTGATGCGGATGGTGTACTCCACCCCACGTTTCTTCAGGGCATTGGTGAAGGCCCTGATCTCTGATTCAGTCGGAGTCTCGAAGGGAAGCTCGGGGCATGGGTTGAACGGAATCAGGTTCACAATGACCTCAAGGCCACGGCAGAAGCGGGCAAGCTTTTCGGCATCCTCATCGGAGATGTTGTTGTCGCGGATCATGCAGTATTCGAAGGTGAAACGCCTTCCGCTAACTTTCTGGAACCTGACCAGAGCCTCACGAAGCTGGGAAAGAGGGAAAGACCTGTTGACCGGCATCAGAGCGGAGCGCTTCCCGTCGTCTGCGGTGACAAGGGAAACCGCCAGCTTTACAGGGACCTTGCGTCGCGCAAGCTCGTTGATTCCGGGTACAAGGCCGCATGTGGAAATTGTGATTCTCCTGTGGCTGAGGTTCAGGCCTTCCGGATCATGCAGAAAACCTATTGCGCTGATGACATTGTCCAGATTGGCCAGCGGCTCTCCCATTCCCATGAAGACCACATGGGTGATTTTTCCGGGTGCGGCATTCTGAAGATGGATGAACTGCTCGACAATCTCGAAGTCGTTCAGGTTCCTCTTCAGATGCAGCGTTCCGGTCCTGCAGAAGCGGCATCCCATGGCGCAGCCGGCCTGGCTGGAAAGACATGCCGTAAGCTCCCCCTCCCTGTCGGTCAGAAGAACACATTCCACCACATTGCCGTCATAAAGGCGCAGAGCAAGCTTCGCAGCCCCGTCGGGATCGCTTTGGGAAGTCTCAACGGTGCTTGATAAAAGACAGGGATGCTCGGCAGAAAGCTTTTCGCGAAGAGCCTTGGGAAGGTTCGTCATCCTTTCAAAGGAGTCGGCGCCTTTGACGAGCCACTGATATATCTGCCTGCCCTGGAACGGCTTGTCCAGATTCAGTGCCGCGCTTATCTGAGAAGGAGTCTTGGCAAAAAGGGAGAACGGAGTGTCTGTCATGCGAACATACTTATTATGGCGATTATGACACCGCTGATGCCCTCGCCTCCGAGAAGACCGCTGGAGACCAGATTCATGGTGCTGTCACTTGCCTTTGTGATCTTCTTGATCAGTGCGGAGATGATGTAACCCACTCCAACGATCATGGAGATGTAGGAAGGAAGATAGATTCCGAGTCCGATGGCTGATGCCGGGATGTTGAACAAAAACAGGACCAGTCCGATGGCCATTCCGATGTAGAAGACAGGCGATGAACCGAGTCCGCTGGCCATCGAGGCAACAGCTCTGGCCTGGGGGGCCGGAAGGGCTTCCGTACCGAATCCGCCGAAACTTCTGTGCATGACAAACAGCACGCAGACGGAGATTGCCGCACCGATCACACCACCGATTCCCTCGGCAAGGATCTGCTGCTTAGGGTCGGTTCCCAGCATGTGGCCGCTCTTGAGGTCGTTCATCACATCACCGGAAAGGCCGCACGCAACCGTCACAAGGCCCGCCGTAAGGAAGAGCACCAGAAGCGAAGGATTCCAGATCACCTGGACCAGAAGCAGGACGAGCATTCCGAAGACCTCCATGGGGTTCACTCCGCTCATTCCGGTTATCATTCCGCTGAGAAGACAGGTGAGGCACACGCCGATGACGGCCAGCAGGGCCTGCAGGATGTTCATGTCGGTACCCACTGCCATCATTATGACGGCAAAGACCAGTACGCAGACCACAGGGACAAAGTTTGTCCTGGAAACGGCGATTTTCGAGCCCTTGGAATCCTTTCTGATGATTTTCATAAGGGCTTTTACAAAGACCGCAATGCCGGTTCCTATCAGAAGCCCCACTCCCAGATTCTGTCTGAACAGGTCAGCAGCGATAAGATCCGCGAACAAACCGGTCCTGATTCCGATCGGAGTAATTACGAGGAATCCGAGGATTGCCCCTCCGAACCACAGCAGGGCAAAGACCTTGCCTATCATGGCACCGATTGCAACAGCCATCGGGCTTATCCACATGGATATAGGTGCAACCGATGCACTGCCGGGATAGATTGTGACAACCGCGGGAATCCATCCGAAAAGGTCCCTGACAAAGGTGAACACGGCGCTTGCCGCCATGGAGACGAACAGTTTGACAGACTCCTTTCCCTTCTTGAGACCTGTGACAAGAGTGTTGTATGCAGCCTGTCCGACGGGATAGTCGAGCTGCTGGTCTACTATCAGGTTCTTACGGTAGACGGCGGACAGAAGCGTACCCAGAACGGCACCGCAGACAGCCATAATCAGAATGGGAAGGAATGGAACCTTCTGGTCAGGATTGATGATCCAGATTCCCGGAAGCGTGAAGGCCAGACCTCCTGCGACCATTGCACCTGCACTCATAAGGGTGTGGGTAACATTGATTTCCTGAAGCGTACTTCCCCTGAAGCGTCCGATAATCGACATGGAAAGAACGGTTACAAAGACCGTCGGCCATGGAAGGGCACCCATTCTGAGGGCGACATACATAGAGCTGACGGTGATGATTACAAGTCCGAGGATACCGGTAAGTGCTCCCCTGAATGTCAATTGACGCGACTGACTGCTCTGCATCTGCTTTCTCCTGATCAGGCAACCGAGGATTGCCTTGACAAATAATATAGGAAATCGGGAGGTTTGCATACTTTGCACGCTTTACCAATCGTGATATATTTCTGTTGTATTAATACGCTAACCCCTAGGGGTTATAGGAGATTTCAAGTATGAAGAAAGTTCTTATTGTTCTCGCTCTCGTAGCACTGGCAATCGTCCCTGTCGCAGCAAAGGGAGTTGCAGCAGTTGGTCTTGAGGCTGGAAATCCTTCCGGAGTCACATTCAGCTACAAGATTGATGACAAGTGGGACGGCTACGCAACAGTCGGTTTCGCATTTGTCGGACAGGCACTTGATGCAGTTGTCGGCGGACAGTACAAGGTCACAGAGTTCCAGATTGGAAAGGCTGACTTCGATGTCAACGTCGGTCTCCAGGCCGGTATCTACACCAACTTCAAGGCTCTGGCAATCGCAGCTCGCGCAACAGCTTCCGTTTCCTACGACTGGACATGGAAGGACGTCGGTGATTTCACAGCTTATCTCAGACTTGCTGGTGGAGTCGGAATCGGTGTTTCCGGCGACTATGCAAAGGCCGGATTCAGCTGGGCTGGCGCTCTCGGACTTCTCTACCATCTTTGAGATCGGTAGGACATTGTCCTTCGGGGACTGTCGCATGATTGCGACGGTCCCTTTTTTTTTACACAAAAAGACTGTAGCCTCCATAGTCCGACAGTTTTTTACAATCCTTGAATAAATAATTCTTTTTTTCCATCATGCTCGACCGCTCTTGTGCTCTGATGCTCTGATGCTCATATCATTTTAAAACTTAACTTATTATATAATAATAAATTATTTTTAAACTGCCTTTAAAACCCTCCTTAAAATGCTCTGATGCTCATGCATTTATGCAAGAGCATCAGAGCATGAAAAACCCCACCCTATTGGGACCATTTGACATATCAATTTGCAATAATTTTATATAATATAAAGAATTATTTTAATTGCATCACCACCAGAGCTTCTGAGCATCACAGCAACAGAGCACAAGAGCGGTCAAGCATTTGCTGCTAGGCTTTGTAGAAGGCCCTCATACCTTCCGTGAGGTTCAACGTGTCCTGCGTTCCGGCTGTCTCATACGGAGAATGCATGGCCAGCTGGGCGGCACCGATGTCCACGGTGGGAATGGAGAACTGACTTGTTGAGATGTTTCCAAGTGTGCTTCCGCCGGTTACATCAGAGTTGTTGAAGAAGACCTGGAAAGGAATACCGGCATCCGTGAGGATGCTCTTCAGAACAGATGCCGAGAAGGCATCGGTAGTGTACTTCTGGTTTGCGGCGTACTTGATCATCACACCGCCGTTGATGAGCGGCTTGTTTGTCGGATCGCACTTTTCAGGATAGTTCGGATGGAAGCTGTGGCCGTTGTCGGCACTGAGCATGAAGCTCGATGCCTGAAGCGCACAGCGCTTGTCGTAGTCCCAGCCCATCGCGCATCCGATGCGGTGGATTGTCTGTCTGAGGAAATCGCTGTCCGCACCCTGTCTGGACATGCTTCCGGTCTCCTCGTTGTCGAACAGGGCGACCATCTGGATTCTGGAAGAACAGGAATCCTCTGCCGTGACAAAAGCCTTCAGGGCACTGAAGGCACACTGAAGGTCATCGATCTTAGGTGCTGAGAAGAATTCGTCGCCGACGCCCCAGATGCTTCCATGCATCCTGTTGTACAGAAAAAGTTCGGTATCAAGCACCGACAGGACATCGATATCCAGAATGTCCGCAACCATTTCCTTTATCTTGGGCATCTCCCCGAGACCGACAATGGGAAGAAGTTCCTTCTGTATCCTGTACTCGTGGCTCTTGTTCACATCGCGGTTCTGGTGGATGCACAGGTTGACTATCTGGCAAAGGTCCTTGTCGAAATTGACAAGCTTCTGCTGTATGGAGCCGTCCTTACCTTTGACAAATGCGCGGCCTGCAATGGACAGAGGTCTGTCAAGCCAAGGGGCCATGAGCATTCCGCCATAGCCCTCGACATTGAGTGTGGTGTATGTCCCGCCGTTAGCGATCTCGGGATTCTCCTTGAGCTTGAACGACGGTGAATCAGTATGGGCTGAAACAATCGAATAGCCGCTGGCCTCGGTCTGTGGGAGCCTGAACGCAATGATGGCCGAGCCGTTGCGCGTGACAAAGTAGGAGGATCCGGCCTCCAGACTGTAGGTCTTCTTCTCGTCAAGACACACGGCACCGGCGTTCTCAAGCATGGTGCGGGCGTTTTCCACAACATGGAAACAGGACGGGCTGTCCTGTATGAAGTCCATCAGCTCAAGCGTTGATTCGATGTATTTCTGTTCCATAATCCCTCGGCCCGAAACACCTTCCTCTTATTTCTCAAGAACTGCCTTGATTCTTCTGACACCTGCAGAGGAGCTCTCCTCCTTGAGGATATGGAAGTGTCCCATATCACCGGTATGCTCCACGTGCGGTCCTGCACAGACTTCCTTGGAGAAATCACCGATGGAATAGACTGTGACCTGCTCGCCGTACTTGCTTGAGAAGAAGGCGATGGCACCGCTCTTGACGGCCTCGTCCGGGCTCATTGTCTGGACGGTGACCTTGAGGTCCTTGCCGATCTGCTCGTTGACAATGTCCTCTACCTGCTTGATCTGCTCGGGAGTCATCTTCTCATGGTATGTGAAGTCGAATCTCAGTCTTTCGGGAGTGATGTTGGAACCCTTCTGTCCGACTTCGGGACCGAGAACCTTGCGCAGTGCAGCCTGAAGCATGTGTGTGGCTGTATGGAGGGCGGTTGTCTGCTCGCTGTGGTCTCCGAGTCCGCTCTTGAACTGGCCGGCCTCGGCTGTCCTTGAGAGCTCCTGGTGCTTTGCGAATGCCTCTGCAAAACCCTTCTCGTCCACGGTGAAGCCCTTCTCTGCGGCAAGCTCCTTGGTGAGCTCGATCGGGAATCCGTATGTGTCGTAGAGCTTGAAGGCGGAACCTCCGGAAATCTCCTTGACACCCTGCTTCTCCAGGAAGAAGGTCATCTTGTCGAACTGCTTCTCACCCTTCTCAAGAGTCTCGCTGAACTTGACCTCCTCGGCCGTGAGCTCGTTGTAGACCCTGTCCTTGTTCTGGACAAGCTCGGGATAGGGCTCGCCGTAAAGGTCGATGACGACCTCGGCGACCTTGGCGAGGAATGTTCCCTCGATTCCCAGGTGCTTTCCGTTTCTGACAGCTCTTCTGATGAGCCTTCTGAGGATGTAGCCCTGTCCGACGTTGGACGGTGAGACACCTCTCTGGTCACCAAGGATGAAGGTGCTGGTTCTGATATGGTCAGCGATGATTCTCATCGATGTGTCGGTCTTCTCATCGTTGCCGTATGTGACGCCGGCAAGCTCTCCGATCTTCTTGAGGATCGGCTGCATGACCTCGGTCTCGTAGACGCTCTTCTTGCCCTGGAGGATTGCGATTGTCCTTTCGATTCCCATTCCGGTATCGATGCACTTGCGCTCCATCTCCACGAACTTCCCGTCCTTGGTCTTCTGATAGCCCATCAGGACGTCGTTCCAGACCTCGAAATACTTGCCGCAGCCGCAACCGGGCTTGCAGTCAGGTCCGCATTTTGGACGTCCGGTGTCGATGAACATCTCGGTATCCGGTCCGCAGGGTCCTGTCTCTCCGGCAGGTCCCCACCAGTTGTCTTCATGCGGCATGAAGTAGATTCTCTCGTAGGGAATGCCGCATCTGTGCCAGATCTCGGCGCTCTCCTCGTCACGGGGAATACCCTCCTCTCCTTCGAAGACGGTCACAGACAGCTTCTCGGGGTCTATTCCGAGCTCTTTTGTCAGGAATTCGTAGCTCCAGGGGATCATCTCCTTCTTGAAGTAGTCACCCAGAGACCAGTTGCCCAGCATCTCGAAGCATGTGAGATGGTGCGGATCGCCGACACTGTCGATATCTCCGGTTCTGATGCACTTCTGATAGTCGGTAAGCCTGTTTCCGGCAGGATGGGGCTGACCGAGGATGTACGGTACCAGCGGATGCATTCCGGCAGTTGTGAAAAGGACTGTCGGGTCGTTTTCAGGGATGACGGAAGCGCCACTGATCTGGACGTGGCCCTTGGATACGAAAAAGTCGATGAATTTCTTTCTGAGTTCGTTTGCTGTAAGTGATTTCATGATGCCCTAGATATTATCTACCTGTATGAAAACAGTCAATATTAGGGTCATGGAGTCAGGGCTCAGAACAGACTCGGCTGGATGGTCTCCGGGGCCTTCCTTCCGAATGTTCTGGGAAGCTGGATGGCACGCTTCACAAGGGAGCCCGCATTGCCTGTCAGACTGATGACCACCGGATCCCTGAACTGCCTTGGCCAGAGAAAGGTCCTGTTGTCGTAGGTCTCGCGCAGGATGAACACCTTTTTGCCCTGGCGCTCGCTGTACTGGGCCTGCTTCACTCCTCCACCTCCGTCGCGGCTTTCAATGACAAAGCTCCCTTCTCCAAGCTGGCTCATCAGAAGGTTGCGCTGCATGAAGAAATACTGCTGGACCTTCCGGGCCGGAGAGAACTGAGAGACAAGAAGTCCGAGCTGGGCGACAAGGCTCTGAAGCTTTGCATGCTTCTGTGGATAGACATCGCAAACGGAGGTCCCGATCACGCCAATTGTCCTGAAATCTTTGGATAAGGCTTCGATATGGGCCACTCCATCTATTCCCATAGCCAGGCCGCTGATTATCGTTATATCACTCTTTCCCAGAGAATCCACAACCTCCCGCGTCAGCTGGACCCCGCGGTCGGACGGGCTTCTGGTTCCCACAACGCTGATTCCGATGGTGCTCATGATGGAGGCATCTCCTAGAAGATAAAGGAACGGAACGCCGGTGACTGATGCTGGCCACATGGGACTTGAAGGACTGATTATTATGGCGTTCTTGTCAAGACGCTCGAAGGCAAGGCGGCATCTGGAATAGGCATCCCGGACTATGTAGTCATCTACCTGAAGCTCCTCCGCATAGCACTGCAGGTTGTACGGAAGCTCTTCCGCCGTGCTGCATTTTTCCGAGATGCTGTCGAACACCTGCATGCAGAATGAATCCGCTCTGTTGAGGATGCTTGCCACTGTCTCGTAATTCAATGCTTTCTGATAGTTGTCCATCCCTTTGATTGTACAATGAAAACACAGGCCGTCACCACTCTTTTCTTTCTTTTCATTCGGTACTTGACAGTTGGCCTGCTTTGGGTTATACATACTTCTGCACGCCGTTTTAGCTCAGTAGGTAGAGCAATGGACTGAAAATCCATGTGTCCCTGGTTCAATTCCTGGAGACGGCAGACAAAGGCAGCTAGCGATAGCTGCCTTTTGTTTTATCGAATGTGTTTCGTGGCAATTCCTTTGTCGCATCGCTTGGGCCGTGCAGACAGCACTGTCCCGCGCTTGCTCCCAGGACTTGCATACGAATCGTAACATAGGCAAATAAAGGTCAAATGAATGGACAAACAGGAAATGCGCAGAACTATTCTCAAAGAGCTCGCACTCACTCCGGGACCGGATCCCTCGGAAGTGGCAGCTGCCATCTGCGCCCTTGAGGAGTACAGGAAAGCCGAAACAGTTCTTGCCTACGTCCCACTCAAAAGCGAAGTCGATGTCTCCCTTTTCATAGACAGGGCCCTGGAAGATGGAAAAACCGTGGCATTTCCCGATATGGAACCCGGAGTCTTCAACATCGCAGACAGAAACTGGCGTCTGCATCTGAAAACACTTGAGAACAGGACACAGACAACCGAAGGTTTCCCCGTATTGAACATAAACAGCTGCAATGGTATAGTTCCTTCCACCAAAGGAATTATCCTGGTACCCGGACTTGCCTTCACAGAATTCGGAACCAGACTTGGAAGAGGTGCAGGATATTATGATCAGCTACTTGCCTTGATGGCCCAATCCGGTTTTGCAGATTTCACATCAATAGGAATCTGCAGGAAATCCCAGCTGGTGGAAGAACTCCCCCAGCAGCCACACGATATTGAAGTCGATATGGTTCTCGCATTCTAAGAAAAAAACATCAAGCAATATGCGCAGGATATTAAAATATGCCCGCAAGCATTGGAAGCTGTATCTGACGTCCGCGATCTTCACGTTCTTCGGAATATTCTTCGCCGCTTTGGGGCCGCAATACATACAAAAGATAATTGACACATGCATCGTGGGAGGCCGAGGGGACCTGTTCTTCTCACTGGCCATCCCCCTTCTGGCCGCCTACATCATCGCAGGAGTTGCCAACTACATACAGGAGTTCTCATCGGACTGCATCAGCTCAGCCATGCAGAGGAGCTTCCGTGAGGAGACCTTCCGCAGCGTGATGGCCCAGGACCAGTACTTCTTCCACGACAACAACCCTGGCGAGCTCATGAGCCGCACCAAGCAGGACATCGAGAACATCGGTTTCTCCTGCGGCTTCATCTTCATGTTCTTCTCGTACATCGTCATCCACCTGATCTACATGTCATACTGCATGCTCAGGCTCAGTCCAAAGGGAGCCCTTCCCGCTCTGGTCATCATGCCGGTGATCGGACTTCTTGCAATCCTGTCCGAACCAAAGGGCGTGAGGCTTTCGGAGAAGAAATCAGACGACATAGCCGCCATGAACCAGAGTGCAACCGAGACACTCAGCGGAATCCGCACCGTCAAGGCATTCGGCCGGGAACACGAGGAGTCCGCAAGGTTCGACAGAAGCCACCGCGCCTACAACAGGCATTTTCTGAAGCTCGACTACCTTTGGGCCAACTGGATATCACCCATGGAAGCCCTTGGAAGGATCATGCTGTTTGCCTCCGTGCTTTTCTGCGGATTGCAGGTAATCAACGGCAGCATGACACTTGGAGAGCTTTCAGCCATCACCGTCTACACGGCGGAGCTGTCATGGCCGATGATGGAGATAGGATGGATTCTTTCCGAATTCGCATCGGCACGTGCGTCGCTTAAGAAGATATCTGTCATAGTCGACTCGGAACCAGTCATCAAAGACGGTCCGAAGCATCTTGAGAAGCAGACGGGAGACCTTGAGTTCGACCATGTTACGCTACTTGGAAACAATGGCGGAAAGATCCTTGACGATGTCTCATTTCACCTTAGAAGTGGAAAAACCTTGGGTATCATGGGCGCAACAGGCAGCGGAAAGAGCACCATAGCAAACCTTGCCATGCGCTTCATAGACCCCTCATC
>JBGVBT010000122.1:0-2087 GCA_045225895.1 Sphaerochaetaceae bacterium | reverse complement strand
ACGACATGACATCCGTCCTCACGGATCTGATAGGCATAGACATACTCGATGTTCTCCGAGCTGTTTGCAAGGTCATAGAAACGGCTGTAGACCAGATCATAGCCTTCCGCATCAAAGCCCTTCTCTATGTACTCGTTGACCTTGTCTCCGTCAACGACTTTGGCTGCGACACGGACATAACCCTCGGCCTGGAGGATCTGCTCCTGGATGGCGGCGCTACGATAGTAGATGAAACTTATTCCCGTAACCACAAGCGCAATGACCAGCATCGCTGTGGCGACGAGGAATATGATCTTTGACTGCAGAGACCTGTTGTTCGTCTGGCTCTTTCTGGCCTCAGCAAGCGTCTCATCTGTGAGAGGTGCCTGATGCCAGCTGGTGAGAACAAGGCTTTTGCGCAGTTTCTCAGGCAGGAAGTGGAGGACTGCCGTAACAATCAGAACCGTCACCGCCTTGTCTGCAAAGTCTATGATGATGTCGGCGCTGAACTGTGAGAAAAACTGGGGGAAATGACCTGCCGCATAGATCCTCTGGGCAAGAGGAGCAGATATTCCGTTTCCGAAACTGAAGCCGTAGAGTGCCCATGTCAGGACAGAACCCAGAGCGCCTCCGATCAGAGAGAACACGGCGGTGACAACCAGAAGTCTCCAGGGCTTCCTGAAAGTGAAGAATCCCCTGTGCTCGAAAACGATGGCCGCAATGGCGATCATTACGGACAAACATCCGTAGTACGCTGTTTCCGAATCCCCTATTGCATTGATCAAGTTTGTGAAGAATCCAACAGCGATTCCAGGGATGGTTCCGCCCAGTATAGCGGCCAGAACGGTTCCTATGTTGTCGAGATAAAGAGGGATTCCAGTTGCTCTGGCACCACGGACACCGATTATGTTAATCAGAAGCCCTATTACACACAGAGCCAGGGCATGATAACGTTTGGACCTGCGATCCGCCTTTCTGTCAACGATTACTGCGCCCATAGTCCACCTCCGGTTTCAATCCAATCCTATGGAGCGAATCCCGACGCAGCATCCTGCCGTCATTGCTCCACGGAGAGTATTATAAACACATTTAGTAACTCAATGCCAACAATATACGCGTGCAGAGGAGTAATGTTTTTATTATTTGTACTCGATTACGTTGACCAGTGCCGGATCGATGTATCCGTTCGGATTGGTTCTGATGAAACCTGTTATCTCGTTGTAAAAATAGGTTTTGTAATCGCCAACGCAAAATTCATCATCGGGAATGAGTTTTGTTCCGTTCAGATAGAAATCCTTGGAGTTGTCATAGTTTTTCACGGTGACATTGAGACTGGGATGGTATTTGACATCAACCAAGGTGTATTCCACATCTTCCAATTCATCCCTGCCAAGGCAACGGGTGAAACTGAACTCCATCAAAAGCTCTGCTTCTTCGGAAGCATCCTCATAAACCTCAATCTGGGTTCCGACCTCATGCGAAGTGTAGAAAACAACCTGACTCCCTGTTGTTTCGTATCTCGTATATGCAACAGGAGAGACAAACTCGCTGCATGAAACCAGGAGCAGAACCAGAACGGCAAAGCAAATCAAAACCGATGTACGTTTCATAAGCACCTCCAGAAGTAGAGCTGAAAATGAAACAAACCGGGACAGTGCTTTGTTACACATGCCCCGGTATCAAATCCATACTATACCGTCTCCGGATTCTTTCAAATCAGCTTTTCCCTTGCTTTTCCGTAGAAATCACCTGCTGCCCGTCTTTGAACTGTCAAAGCTGTGGATCGGAATGTATTTGCAGACCTGGTCGATGTAGTCCCTGTACCTCGGATACTTGCCCGATGATATCTTCTCTCCCAGCGCCGAGCTTCCCATGAAAAGGAAGATCAGAAGAAGCGGACCCACCATGGACCAGTGGAAGATGCCGTACCTGGCAACACCTGCACCGACAGTGAAGAAATATAGGCTCATCCAGATTCCCTGCTCGCCCAGATAATTGGGATGGCGCATCCGACTCCACGGCCCGAGCGTGTTGAATCCCAGGTTGTAAGGCGCGGGAAGTTTATCCATATCCCCTGTCTCTTCCAGATACTTCTTCTTCGTCTGATG
>JBGVBT010000121.1:0-3329 GCA_045225895.1 Sphaerochaetaceae bacterium | reverse complement strand
GTCTCATTTGTGCATACCAAACCATGGTTATTGCCTGAAATGGATGCAGGCTTGCTTTTGTGAAGTGTTCTTCTGTATGTCTCACCCTTGCCCCCGGGCTGTTCATCAGCTGTGGGTTGCCTGTGTGTTGCCATGCACATGGCGGGCGGGGCGCGGCCTTAAGCCTGGGCGCCCGACGCCTGAGGCTTGTGCGAAAATTGCCGATGCATCAGGCCACACACCGGCCCATGAACAATCGTGCAGGAAGCGGAAATAGGGATAAGAATGATGTTTCTGATTGACAAACATTTTAGAACCTGCTTAAATGTTTAAGTGATAAACGGAGGTGCTGGAATGAAGAAGACATACAAGATCGATGTTGATTGCGCAAACTGTGCGAATCTCATGGAGCAGGCTGCAAAGAAGACCAAGGGTGTTGCAGATGCAAATGTTAACTTCATGGCTCTGAAAATGAGCGTCGAGTTCGAAGAGGGTGCTGATGAGAAGGCCGTCATGAAGGATGTCTTCAAGGCCTGCAGAAAGGTAGAGCCCGACTGCGAGATCGAATTCTGAGAATTCTACCTAAGTAGAATCCGAAATAGGAAGTGCGAAGATGCTGAAGATGAACAGAAAACAGAAGAAAGTGCTGATACGGATTTGCATCACCACAGTAATGCTGGTGGGCTTGATGATTACCAGAAAGACAAATCTGGTTTCGCAGGACAGTACATTCGGTTTTGTGTTCTATCTGACGCTTTATCTCGCAACCTACCTTGTGATTGGATACGACATCCTGCGAAAGGCAGTGAAGGGGATACTGAACGGGAGACCGTTCGATGAATGTTTCCTGATGGCGTTCGCCACGGTGGGAGCCTTTGCACTTGCGCTGTATGAAAGAAGCGGCGACTACAACGAGGCAATCGCCGTCATGCTGTTCTACCAGATCGGAGAACTGTTCCAGAGCTATGCCGTCGGACAGAGCCGCAGGAACATCAGCGACCTGATGGACATCCGCCCCGATTATGCGAACATCGAGGAAAACGGTGAGTTGAAGCAGGTCGATCCCGACGAGGTCCAGATAGGTACTGTGATTCTTGTCCAGCCGGGCGAGAAGGTTCCTATCGACGGAGTAGTGGTGGAAGGAACATCCAGTCTGAATACAGCCGCACTGACAGGAGAAAGCGTCCCCAGGGATGTCTCCGAGGGAGATGAGGTTGTCAGCGGCTGCATCAACATGACCGGGGTGCTGAGGATCAGAACAACCAAGGCGTTCGGTGAATCCACAGTCTCCAGAATTCTGGAACTTGTCGAGAACGCCAGTTCCAGAAAATCTCATTCGGAGGAGTTCATCGCAAGGTTCGCAAGGATCTACACTCCGGTTGTTGTGTTCAGTGCAGTAGCCCTTGCAGTCCTTCCTCCGCTGGTGAGGACCCTTTTCAACATCGGACCGGCTATGTGGAGCATCTGGGTATACAGGGCACTTACGTTCCTTGTCATCAGCTGCCCGTGTGCACTGGTAGTCAGCATTCCGCTGAGTTTCTTCGCAGGAATCGGCGGAGCGGGACATGATGGCATCCTGGTCAAGGGTGCCAACTATCTGGAAATCCTTTCCAAGACGGATACCGTGGTCTTTGACAAGACAGGAACCCTGACAAAAGGGGTGTTCGAGGTTGTCGATGTCCACCACAACACGATAGAGAAGGAAAAGCTCATCGAGTATGCGGCGCATGTGGAGTGCTACAGCTCGCATCCGATCAGCAAGAGCCTTCTGAGCGCATACGGAAAACCTGTCGACCGCGACAAGGTCAGCGATGTCCGCGAGATCGGTGGTCACGGGGTCACCGGGGTGGTTGACGGACACGTTATCGCTGCGGGCAACATCAAGTTGATGCGCCAGCTTGGCATCGAAGTACGGGAGTGCCACAGCATAGGAACGATAGTCCATATCGCCATAGACGGCGAGTACTGCGGCCACATTGTCATCTCCGATGTGGTGAAGCCTTCATCAGAGAATGCCATTGCTTCCCTGAAGGCTTCCGGTGTCAGCAGGACGGTCATGCTCACGGGCGATGCCGCAAGGATCGCCGACAAGGTGGCTTCCGATCTGGGTATAGACGAGGTCCACAGCGAGCTTCTTCCCGAGCAGAAGGTTGAGCAGGTCGAACGCCTGATTTCGGAGAAGAAGGACAAGAACCGGGTGGTTGCCTTTGTGGGAGACGGAATCAACGATGCACCGGTACTCACCCGGGCCGACATAGGAATTGCCATGGGTGCCATGGGTTCTGATGCCGCAATCGAGGCCGCTGACGTTGTGCTCATGGATGATGATCCGATGAAGATTGCAAAGGCTGTCCGGATTTCCGGAAAGTGCATAAGGATAGTCCATCAGAACATAGTGTTCTCGTTGCTGGTGAAGTTCTCCTGCCTTGCCCTGGGAGCCTTCGGAATCGCCAACATGTGGGCTGCCATCTTCGCCGATGTAGGTGTCATGGTCCTTGCTGTCCTTAATGCAATCAGGGCTCTGAGAACCAAAAACCTATAGACAAATACCCAGAAAAAAAAGCAGTCTGAAACACATGGGTTTCAGACTGCTTCTGTTTGACCAAAAGGGTCGTTAATTCAGATTTCTTTCGAGAACCTTTGCAATCTTGTCTGCTCCCTCGTCGATCAGTTCCTGTGAGATGTTGGCCATCAGGCTGGTTCTGATCAGGCACTCGTTCTCCGCTGTTGCCGGCGGCAGGACTGCGTTTACGAAGACGCCGTCGTCATACAGCTCGCGGACAATCTTCAGGGTGGTGTTGCCGTCCGATGTGTAGATGGGGACGACAGGAGTCTTGGTCTTCTTGTACTTGACTCCGCGCTTCTCAAGAGCCGACTGGAGGTATTCGGAAATCTCAGTGAGCTTGTCCTTGATCTCCGGATGTGCGACAAGGTACTCGAGGGCTGCAAGGGCAGACGCCGTGTTGGCCGGTGTGAGGCTTGCCGAGAACATGAACGGACGGGACATGTGGCGCATGTAGTCGATGACAATGTCCTTTGCAGCGGCGAATCCGCCGAGGCTTGCGAACGACTTGCTGAACGTTCCCATGATGATGTCTACCTCGTCCTCCAGACCGAAGTAGGAGGCTGTTCCTCTTCCGCCTTCGCCGATGGTTCCGATTCCGTGCGAGTCGTCGACCATGATGCGTGCTTTGTATTTCTTTGCAAGATCAACGATTTCAGGAAGCTTTGCGATGTCTCCGCTCATGCTGAATACACCGTCGGTGACAATCAGTTTCGGTGCATCCGGGCCGAGCTTCTTCAGGACACGCTCCAGAGAGTCCATGTCGTTGTGGAAGTATCTGTGCATC
>JBGVBT010000120.1:0-2158 GCA_045225895.1 Sphaerochaetaceae bacterium | reverse complement strand
GGATACATAGCTGATGACTTGTCTGATGATAGTGAAAGAATGATGAAGATATTCAATTGCATGTACAATTGCAAAATTAACCTATTACTATTTGAAGAGGAGACCAATCCCCAAAATGCAATCAATAGATTTATTGATGTTAATCAGAAGGGCGTGAAACTTGATGATGAAGATATATTAAAAGGGTATCTGTTCCAGTATAATGCCAGAAAAATAACCCCAGAATGGATAAAAATCAAACAAAATTGTCACAAAATAAACAAAGATAAAGAATACTACCCGTTAATGATTTTTTTTGCCTCAATCACTTTTCCTATGGGATTTGGGGTTCCGGACCACCTCAGCCCGGCTTAAGTCAAAGAGCTTGAGGAAGAAGTAGTCATCATCCGGGTATCCATATCCCTGACGCCGAAGCGTCTTAATCTTGTTGTTGATGCCCTCGATTTTGCCAGAGGACATGTCGTAAGTTGCATGGGCAATAATGCCTTCGAAGTGTTTGGACAGTAGTCTGTGGAACCACATGAGATGGACATTCCCAGTCTCTTCGCAGAGGTCCATGACTTTTTCAATGTCCTTCATCATCAAAGTTTCGTCCACACGGCTGTAAGCCAGAGTCAGAGTTTCTTTGATGAGATCACAGGTGAACAGGAGCTTGTTCTCTTTGAGCAGGTCATCGTAGCGGGCTTCATACCCCTCCTTGCGCCTGTACTCTTCCTTGCAGAACATCTCGCTGCCCTTGGAGATAACCTTGCCATCACGTGCCTCCTGGTCCTTCTTCCGAAGGGTCTTTCTTGAGGACGTGAGGATATACTTTGACCGTTTCAGCTGGCGTGCGCCTTCGAAGTTGCCCTCATCGTAAAGCCTGCGCTGTTCGTCCTTCCGGATCTCGCTGACCACCTTATCGTTGAAGTTCTTAACGATGTGGAAGTAGTCAAAGACCGGCTGGATATGAGGGCACTTTTCCTCGAAGGCTTCCTGGAAATCGGAGTTCATGTCACAGGCAACCGCCTCGACATTGTCCATCCATTCCAGACCGATATGCTTGATGAAGTCATACACGACCTGCTTTTTCTTGCCGTGCGAGATCCAGAGGATATGCCCGGTAAGCATGTCGATGATGTGAGTGGCATAGCGGTGTCCGTCGTGCAGCTTGAACTCATCAATGCCGAGGAAACGCGTCGTTTGCTCAGGTTTTATCAGTGTTTGGCCATCAATGGTGTATTTATCCTGAAGCCGTTTCAGATCGATCGCCTTTACTGTATTCTTGCCAAGTCCGGTGATCTCAGACACCTGCTTCAGCGTATAAGTCCCTGTAGCGAGAAGGTCCTTCGTGTATTGCAGAAGTTCCTTTGTGATCCGATGATGATCGGCCATGAAAGGAACAGACTGCATCACGGTTGCGCCGCAGTGAGGACATTCCAGCTGATTGCGTCTGAATGAAAGGTAGCCAAAACTTCCTCCGACATTCAGGTGCTGCACAGCAATAGGATGCCCGCCATGAACATGCATCTTTTTGCCGCACTTCGGGCAGATGCGATCAGAATCCTGTATGTCCAGGGTTCCCTCATAACGGTAGGCAGTACGGCCGGACCTGGTAGTCTCAACCGTCGTTTTGGTGTTGTAGAAGCTGGTCATGGAGGAAGGAACCATGAGGAAATTTCCGGTAAAAGCGGAAAAAGACAGTTGCCCGTTTGCGTCAGTCCGAGTACAATTCATGCAGAGGATCTCCCTTCTGTTTGGGTTGTTACATCCGCCAAGATGCAACTCGAATAGTACAGGAAGATCCTTTTTTATGCAATTGTTTTATGGTCCCGGCAGCGCCTCGCCTGTTCCGAGGAGCAGAACCAGAGGCATGATCCCAGCCGCCGAAGGGGATCCTTGACAGGGTTCTCAGGAAACGTTACACTTCCGAGCCCGACGGCGATGGAGTCTGGAGCCTGTCCCTGAGTTCTTCGCCGTCGGCATAGACCGAACAACGTTTCCTGAGGTTCATGTCAAGGACGGCGTCCGTTGAAACTGTTAACCGGGGAGAACACTCATGTGTTCACCCCACACCAAAAATGATTGACCCTTTTTAATTGAAGCATCCTGTACATTCCTACCATCGTAAAGGATTTGAAGGCTACAGGATTCTTTTCAAAACATTTTTTAAAGATAT
>JBGVBT010000119.1:0-10952 GCA_045225895.1 Sphaerochaetaceae bacterium | reverse complement strand
CTCCGGATCCACCCGCATGCCGAGGATCTTGTTCAGGCAATCACGAAGCATGCTGAATCCGTTCTTGATCAGCATCAGGGCAATGAGGATGCACAGGTAGTTCTCCACTCCCAGACCGAACAGCTTCTCCGCGGCGATTCCCACCAGAATGGAAAGCGCCACCAGGGAATCACTTATGCTGTCGGTACCTGCAAGCTGAAGGCTCGGCGATCTGAGTTCCTTGCCCTTCTTCCTGGCAAAGAGTCCGAACAGAATCTTCGACAGCATGGAAACCGACATGAGGATGATGGAGACCAGATTGTAGTTGGGGTTGGCAGCGTTGGCAATGATCGCATCCACCGCCTTAATTATGGAATTGATGCCATAGTGCATGATGAACATCGCAAACAGCATCGAGCACACATATTCAAGACGGCCGAAGCCGAACGGATGGGTCCTGTCGGCGTTTCTCATGGCCAGAAATGCCGATATTATGATGAAAACGCATGAGAAAGAGTCTGACAGGCTATTGATGGCGTCGAGAACGATTACTTTCGAGTCTATGGCCATACCGGTGATCATCTTGCCGACGAACAGCAGGAAGTTCACCAGAATACCCGCTGCGGCTACCTTTATTATCGTTTTGTTCCTGTCCTGAACCGTGTTCTTCATTTCCTGGACCTTTCGGGTAATTCTACAGACAAACAGTCTCCGACTCAATTGTTTTCCGCCCATTTGCGTTTTTTCCACTACCACATGAGATGGAAACTATAGTAATCTGTCTTTTATGGAAAAAGCAAATACACACAGAATTCTGATTACCTCCCTCTATGGAGGAGTTTCCGGTGGAAAGCTTCGCTACTACTACACAAAGAAGGATGACAAGATCCTCTACTGCGATGCCCTCATCTCCGCCGAGGCAAGCTGCAAATTCGTTCTCGCGAACCACAGGATCGACGAGATAGTCACATTCGGATCAAAGTCCACTTTTGACAAGGGAGACGGCCTGAAGCCACTGCTCCTGAAAGAAGGCAACGCCTTCTATGCATCGGACATCAGAAACATGTCCACCTACAGTCTGTTCAGATACAGGCTTGCCGAGTACCTGGACGAAATCAACATCGAGGAACAGGACATCCGCGAGATTCTCACCGAAGAGGAACAGGATCAGATGAGCAAGTTCATCGACGAGTTCTTCTACAAGACGGATAACACGGAGAAGACCCAGCACTACAACAGGTTCTTCAACCACCTTATGCAGGACATAAACCTCCGTGACTCGTTCATATCGAACATGGAGGAGAAATATCCGGAGACGAGGAAAGATCCGAAACGGTACCTCAAGTGGATCTACCACAAGCTCTACAACGAGATGAAGAGCTCATTCAAGCTCGAGCTCCTGGAGGAAAACTCGGAGGTGATGATCAGATTCATCCCCGTCGGCGAGGAGGAGAACGGAGTCTTCATCGAGAACTTCAGCAAGATCATGCGTGAGATCAAGGACGTGGACAACGCGGAAATCGAGCTCTACATCTGCATCCAGAGTGACGATGCCTCGGATATGTTCGTCCTGACGAACCTGATCAACCTGGTCAACGCCATGCCCGATGCCCACATCAAGATCGCAAGGGTCATCACCACCACACGCAACCCCGAGGAAGTCGTCGCACTCGTCAAGGACGATACATTGAAGTTCTCCATCACCGATCTTGTTGCCGGAACCAGAGCCTTCATGCAGTACGGAAAAACCGACATGCTCATCGATTTCTGGCACAGAATGGGAGTTGAGAACGAAGAGGTCGAGAGGCTCCTGTATGCGATGAGGAACATCGACTACGGAATCTCGCTTTGCGACATTTCTGACATTGAGAGAGGAATCTCAAGCCTGAGGAACCTGTTCAAGGAAGTCCGCGAGTTCAATGCCGTCACCTTCGTCGACAAGTACTTCGACATGATAGCAACCGGAATCAAGCGCGACTACGGCTCACTTGTGGAAAGCGACGACATCATATTCATCGACCTTGTCAAATGGGCATACAGGAAAGGCTTCTGGCAGCAGACCCTCACCCTGATCGAGTCCCGTGCCGCGGATGCCTTCGTCGACAACGGATTCTTCTACTACAGCAACTCACCCGAGGCCACGGAAGAGGCCAAGAAGGTATTCGCCCAGCTGTACTACGACCTGAAGCCGTACGAGAAGTACAAGCTCGAGGAGATCTCGCACTACTACATCAAGTACTACAACAGAGGCGGAGTCCCCCACACCAACGACCAGAAATCCAACCAGATGGCCTATGCCAACCTGAGAATCAGCGAGCTGACCACGGACGACCCGAGGATGATCAAGGCCTACTCGATCTGTCCGGACAAGGATGCACTGAGAGACCTTCTGTTCGCCTACTACTACATCGGTGATGTCAGAAACGCCACAAACCACGCTCTTGAGGAGTTCGGAGGATTCTCTTCCGTCATGCATGACTCGGATGTCAGCGAAAGGATGAACACCATCGTCCAGTCCATCGATTATTTCATCCACTGCTATGATAAGGTCGAGGAGCTGATTAAACAGAAGGGAAACAAACCAGATGTAAACAAGCTGGAATTGTCCGACATGATTGCCTGTTCCAAGAAGCTCAAGCCGCACTTCAACAACCACCACAACAACGGTAATTACAACGGGAATAACAACAACCGCAACAACGGCAACTACAACGGAAATAACAATTACAACCGCAACAACGGAAACTACAACAATAACAACAATTACAACCGTAACAACAACTACAACAATAACAACGGTGGTAATAACAACGGTGGTAATAACGGCGGTAACGGCAATTACAACGGGAACGGCGGCAACAACGGTAACGGCAACAACGGTAACGGCAACAATGGTAACGGCAACAATGGAAACAACAATTTCAACCGCAACGACAACAACCGCAACTACAACAACCGTAACGACAACAACACCGACTACGACAAGAGGTAAGAGAGACAATGTATTTTTCCGGTGAACTTAACAGTTTGTTTGACGTCCTTGTCTTCCTGCTTACCGGAGGAACAGGATGGAGCAGCATTCTCGGAATAATCGAGATCGTAGGACTGTTCTTCCTGTTCAAGAAGTCAGGAGTCAAGCAGTTCTGGGCATTCGTTCCGTTTGCCCGCCTCTATCAGCTTTCCAAGTGCGCGGACAGGGAGGAGGAAGGCAGAATCCTCTGCAGCTCGATGTTCTTCCTGTTCATCATGAACATCCTGAGCGACTACATGACATCCTCAATCGTGATTCTGATCGCATCGTTTGCAGTTCTTGCAATCGCTTTCATCGGAATCATCTACTCCATCCGCATCTATGTGGGAATGGTCGAGGTCTACAAAGCCAGGAAGCTCTGGATTGTGGCATGGGTTCTGGTCAGCGGCTTCACATCCCTTTATTGGGGCCTTAGCAAGAAATTCGTCCCGTCGATGAGGGTCGAGGATCTGAAGAAGGACGCTCTGGATCTGGCCGAGGGAACCCACGTCATCAACAAGATGGACAAGGGCCTTGCCGTATCGCTCAAGGAGAGAACAGTCACAGAGTTCTTCCACAAGAAATACCTCCTCAGGAACATCAACTTCTACATCAAGCCGGGACGAATGGTTCTTCTTCTGGGCGGATCCGGTGCCGGAAAAACAACGCTACTCAATGCCGTGACAGGCTACGAGAAGGCCAAGGCCGAGGTCATCCTCAACGGAAGCAACATGTACGAGAAGTACCGCAGCATGCTCTATGAAGTGGGATTCGTACCCCAGCAGAACCTCATCCGCGGAAAGGATACGGTCGAGCACACGCTTCTGGATGCAGCGATGCTCCGCCTCCCCTCGAACGTCACTTCCGATGCCAGAAAAAAGCGTGTCCTGGAGGTCATGGACATCTTCGGTCTCACTCCCAGCAGGACTCACTTTGTCGACAAGCTCTCAGGAGGCCAGAAGAGACGTCTTTCCATCGCAATGGAACTACTATCCAACCCTTCCCTGTTCATCCTTGACGAGCCCGATTCCGGTCTTGACGGAGTTATGGCCCGCGAACTCATGTCGCAGCTCAGAACCATTGCGAACATGGGAAAGATAGTCATCGTCATCACCCATACTCCGGACAGGGTCATCGACCTGTTCGACGATGTGATCGTCCTTGCAAAGGACAGCCACAGGACCGGACGCCTTGCCTTCTTCGGCGAGATCGCCAAGGCCAGACAGTTCTTCGGACGTGACAGCATGGAGAAGATCGTTCAGTGCATAAATGCCAAGGACGTAGGCGGCGATGGCCTGGCTGACGAGTTCGTCATCAAATATGCGACGGAACAGACAAAGGAGGCTGCAAATGGCTGAGAAAACCGCTGTAAGGAAAATCAGACACAGAGGCAGACTGGAACAGATCGGCATCTATTTCACCAAACTCCTCAGACTGTTCGTCTATCAGAACGACTGGAAGCTCCTCCCAATGTCCGTCATCATCGCCGGACTTGTGTCCCTTGTCGTAAAGAGGGACTTCTTCGTGACAATGGAGGGAACCCTCAAGGGAGCTCTGGCCCTATCCTGCGTGGCCATCTGGAACGGATTCTTCAACTCAATCCAGGTCATCTGCCGCGAACGTGAGATAATCAAGCGCGAGCACCGTGCCGGCATGCACATCTCGTCCTACATCGTGTCCCACATGATGTATCAGGCGATCCTCTGCGCCGTACAGTCAGCATTGACAATCTACACATGCAAGATGATGGGAATCAGATTCCCCAAAGAAGGCCTTTTCTCAAGTTGGATGATGTTCGACATCGGAGTCACGGTGTTCCTCATATCCTATTCGGCCGACATGATCTCCCTCTGGATCTCCACGCTGGTGCACAACACCACAACGGCCATGTCCATCATGCCGTTCCTGCTGATTGCACAGCTCGTGTTCTCAGGCGGAATCTTCACCCTCCCCGCATGGAGCAACAGCATCTCGCGCTTCATGATCTCCCACTACGGAGTCCGGTGCATAGCCGCCCAGGCAGACTACAACCACCTGCCCACCGTCACGGCCTGGAATACTCTGGTAAAGATGGAGGACAACGAAATCGGAGGAATCTACACAATCGGAGAGATTCTTGAGATGGCCGAAAACAGAGAGCTTCCCAAGGTTCTGGAAAAGTATCCAGACCTAAAGGAAGATGATGTGAGGACTCTCGTGCAGGCCATCGCAGAAGTTCCGGAGATTAAGACCCTGATGGAGAAAGAGGTGACCATCAGATTTAAGGTCAGGGACGTGATAGACTTCATCGGGCGTGAGGAACTGAAGGAATATCTTCAGTACAAGACAGCCGAAGTTGCCCAGAAACCCGAGTACGAAGGCTCCCCCCACAACATTGCGGGCATGTGGTTAGCATTCGTGCTGTTCATCATCGTGTTCTCATCGCTTTCCATCATCTGTCTGGAGTTCATAGACAAGGACAAGAGATAGCTTCAGCGTAACGTTTTGTAATGAGCTGGGGCCTTGTTATCGCCGATCCGACGACAACGGCAAAGGCCCCGCATTCGATGGCCTGACGGGCCTCCGAAGGGTCCCAGATTCCGCCTTCTGCGATGAACGGGACCCTCAGATCAGCTTTAAGTCTTCTGAACAGATCGAAATCCGGAATCCTGATCCCCTTTGTGTAGGGGGTGTAGCTGCGCATCGTCGTGCCCACAATATCGAACCCTATCTCCTGCGCATGGATGCACTCCTCGTATGTGGAGCAGTCAGCCATGAAGAGCTGTGACGGATAGGCCTTCCTGGCACGTGAGAAAACCTCGTCCAGTGTCATGTCGTTGGGATGCAGTCTGTCTGTGGCATCCATGGCCACGATCTCGCATCCGCAGGAAACCATCTGATCTATCTCCACCATCGTGGGAGTGATGTAGACCTCGCTGTCTATGTAGTCCCTCTTGTACAGCCCGATCACCGGCAGGTCCACGACCTTCTTTATCTCGGTCACGTCCTCAGGGGTGTTGGCACGTATTCCCCCTGCTCCGCCCTCCATGGCGGCTTTTGCCATGCGTCCCATAATGAAAGAGCTGTGAAGAGGCTCATAACCAAGCGCCTGACAGGAAACTATCAGGCGTCCTTTGATTGAATCGAGTATTCTGTTTCTATCCATTTTCCCTTCTTCAGAAGATGTACTTCAGTCCCAGTTTTGCACTAACACTGACACCGAAACCGAAACAGGTTCGGGTCCTGATTTCCCTGTATCCGTCGGACTCGATCGCCGACTGCATGTTGGTGATGAGTGTGATGTCAGGAATTACCGTCAGGTTCACCGAAATGTGGTTGATGATCCTGTAGCTTGCCTCGGCATAAAGTGCGATGCCCCATGCCGATGCAGACTTTGTGGACTCCTGCGTCCCCTGGGTGAGCTTGCCCGTCATCCAGTCGAACGACAGACCGCCGCCGAAATAGAAATTGAACTTCGTGTTGAATGTATGGTGGTGCATCATGACCATATGGGCCTTCATTCCGACGCTTCCATTCACCGTTTCAGTCTCCGTAGGATGATTCTCGCTCCGGAAAGTCAGGCCACCTGAGAAATAGAAATCCAGACCGATATAGGAGTACCATCCCTCTGTCATGAAATGAGGTATGGCAGAAAGGTCGAACGTCATTCCGGCACTCAGACCGAAACCGGTCTTGCTGTTGTTGAATGAGGTCTTGCCGTCATCGAACTTGCCGCTGGCATACATCAGGTCATAACCTGCACCCAGACGGACCGATTCGACTAATCTCTTTGAGTCGGATTCCTGAGCGAAGGCAAAGGAAATCGACAGGACAACCAAAAGAATGATCGCAACAACGGTTTTTCTCATTTCAGACCTCTTGATGAAGAATCTAGCTAATTCTATCACCGTACCGATACGTTGTGCAAACAAATTGATTGTGATAGCTTTCAAGCCATGGAGAACTACCATACCCATACCAGAAGATGCTGCCATGCCGAAGGAGAGGACCGCGATTACGTCCTGAAGGCAATGGACGAGGGACTGAGCGTTCTCGGATTCTCCGACCATACTCCATGGCCGTTCGAGAATCCCGGGAAAAAACGTGGAAGGATGTATCCCGAAGAGCTGGGCGACTATGTCTCTTCAGTACGTTCCCTCAGGGACGAGTTTTCAGGAAAGATCGACATCAGACTGGGCCTTGAGGTCGAGCCCTATGTCGAATACTATGGCTGGCTGAAGGAACATGTAGAGAAATACTCGATAGAATATCTGATTCTGGGCAGTCATTACCTTACAACCGAAGAAGAGGTGTTCCTCGGCAAACGTTGCTCCGCCTCCGATATGATTGTGTCCCTCGAGAACACCCGAAAGGCCGTGGAGACCGGTCTTTTCAAGTACATCTGCCACCCGGATCTTGTGTTCAACAACTATCCCGTCTTTGATGAGAACTGCATCAGTGCATCCCGTGATCTCCTTTCCCTTGCACAGGAGCACAGGATTCCCATAGAGTACAACACATCGGGATTCATAAAGCAGGAGCGCGGTCTGGTGAAGGGTCTTGGCTATCCCACTGAAGGTTTCTGGGACATGGCACCCGAGTACGATGTGGACGTCTACATAGGCTTTGATGCCCACTCCCCCTACTTCATATCCGGGGAACGCTACACCAAGGCTTCCGACTATCTGAAATCAAAAGGCCTGCACGCAATCAATCCTTAGATCTGAATATGCAAAAAACAAAGAAGGCTGCCACATTGAATTGACCCCAATTCATTGGAGCAGTTCTTGAAAAGCTAGGTTGCCAATTTCCTGAAGTCAACAGGAGAAAGGTAACCTAGTTTTTTTTGAATTCGCTGGTTGTTGTACCAGTGAATGTAATCATCAATCAGTCTGACCATCCCGTCAACAGTCAGAAGCTGTTTTGTCTGCCTGATTGTCTCCGATTTCATCAGTCCGAAGAAGTTTTCCATACAAGCGTTGTCCCAGCAGTTGCCCTTTCGTGACATGCTTTGTCTGAACCCAAGATTCTTCAGATGTTTGATGTAGCTTGGATTGGTGTAGGTCCAGCCCATGTCGGAATGGATCAGGGTTCCTCTGCATGGTCCGAGCCGGCTGACGACATCCTTCACCAGCTCAAGGCTCATGTGCCGGCTGATTCTGTAGGAGACAATCTCACGGTTCCAGAGGTCCATGACCGCAGCCATGTAGACCCAGCCCTCATCGGTCGGCAGATAGGTGATGTCGGTCACCAGCTTCCGCATGGGGCCTTCCGCACTGAAGTCCCTCGCAAGTACATTGCCCGGAAGCTCAACGGGATTCTCCTTGAGTGTGAGGTAATAGTTCTTCGGATGGTGTCTCCTGCGAATCTTCGCATGCAGGTCGAACTTTCCCATCACCCGTTCCACGCGCTTGTGGTTCAGTCTCTCTGCAAATCCTTCGCTGACAAGCCATTTGGCCATTCTCTTGGACCCGTAGGCCCACCGGTTCTGCTCCTGGACGCACCTGATGGCTTCAGAGAGCTTTCTGTCCTTCGGGTTCTCTTCGTTCTCATGCTTCTTCCAGAAGTGGTAGGTGCTGGAGCTCAGTCCGAGCTCTTCAAGACATCTTCTGAGAGGGATTCCAAGTCTTCTGCATTCGCCAATCGCTCGTAAAGTCTTTTTTTTTTGAGGATCCGTCTCGCTTTCCGCGCAGACACGGAAGTACGTTCTGTAGATAGTAATTCCTTCTTGCAGTGATCTCTTCTCTTTCTCGAGCTGCCTGATCCTTGCCGACTCTTTCGTTGCCATCGGAACCTCCTTTCCGGGATCTGCCCCGTTTTCTGGAGCAGACTCCGTACTCATTATAGTTCCTTTTCCACATCCGCAGTGTGTTTTCCGGAAATCCGTACTTTGAGACGGCTTCACTCCATGTCATGTCAGATTCGGAGAGTTCCTGTACAATTTTTCTCTTCTCATTCTCCGGGATTGCTTTTTCATGGTCATGGTAACCGGAATTGAGCCAAGTGAAATCTCCGGAATCGAATTGATGGAATACTTTTAGCACATAGCTGCGATTGATTCCAGTTTCTCTTGAAATGGGCCAGGATCTGTAGCCTTGGCTGTAAAGCTCGTAGAATTTCTTTTTCTGTTCTTCTGTGATTTTTGGCAAAAGAAAACCCCCGTGTTGGATTTGCTCCAACTTACGGGGGTCGATTCATCGCAGCAGCCTCTTTCTTTTTCTACAAAACGGTGACGATTGGTGACGTCTGTGACAACGGTGACGTCAGTGACGTCTGTGACGTCCGTGACAACTGTGACGTCCGTGACAACGGTGACGTCAGTGACAACGGTGACGTCTGTGACAACTGTGACGTTACTGGCGCTTCATCTGCCTGAGGAAAACCCAGACTGCAATTGCCATTGTCACCACAGCATAGCCCAGAACCCAACAGAGATGGGGAAGGGCTGCTTTGAAGTTTCCTATCACCATTGCTCTCTCAAGTTCCACGGCATGGACGAACGGCAGAGCGTTTGCAAATGCCGTTATTGCCTTGCCAAGCATGTTCACATCGAACCAGATTCCTGAAAGCCATGCGGACAGGTTGGTAAGAAGGGCTCCGCAGATTCCTCCTACCTGCTTGTCGCTCATTGCGCTTCCGCAAAGAAGTCCCAGCGCGACATAGAACAGGGAAGGAACAATGTTCATCAGAATTGCCCAGACTACGTTGATGTTGAACCGAAGCCCGAGAACCATGGCAACAGCATAGCAGATGATGCTTTGTGCGATGCAAAGCGGCAATATGGGGAGAGTGTATCCCAAAATGAACTCATGTGCCCTGAGAGGAGTGGTGTACAGTCTTGTCAGAAGAGCGCTTCCTCTGTCATGGGAGATCATCTGGGCCGAGAACAACGTCATGAAGGCAAGTCCGAAGACGGTGATTCCCGGGGTAAGATGATGGATCTCGAACATTTCCACAGGAATGTTCGCCTGGATTAGAGACAGCAGAAGAAGAACTACAAGCGGAAATCCAAGTCCGAAGAATACGGTAAGCGGATCTCTGAGAATCTCCTTGAGGATTCTGTTTGCAAAGGCGATCATGCGTCTCATAGTGCACCTCCTTTGACAATCCGGATGAATGCATTCTCGAACTTGTCTTCGCCTGTCTTTCCCTTGAGCTCTTCTGCCGTTCCGACAGCAAGAAGGTGACCGTCGCGCATCACGCCAATTCTGTCCGAAAGCTCCTCCGCCTCCTCCATGTAGTGGGTGGTCAGGATAATTGTGATCTTTCCCTTGAGGCTTCGGATTATGTCCCAGAGCTCGCTTCTTGCAATTACATCTAGGCCGAGCGTCGGCTCGTCCAGAAAAAGGATACTCGGCTCTGTGATGAGTGCCATGGCTATGCTGAGCCGTCTCTGCCATCCGCCGGATAGTTTGGACGACTTCTTTTCGGCCACCTGCCCGAGGTTGAATCTTTCGATGGCTTGTGAGGCTTTTCTATGTGATGTTGCCTTGTCGAAACCATGCACGCCGCAGATCAGCTCGAGGTTTTCCCTGACCGAGAGATTCTTGGCAACGGCGGTCTCTTGAGGAGATACTGCGATGATTTTCTTAACATCCTCTGCATCTGAGGCTATGCTTTTACCTTCCAGCAAAGCATCGCCAGATGTGGGTAGTGTGATGCAGCAGAGCATTTTGATTGTGGTTGTCTTACCTGCGCCGTTCACTCCCAGGAGTGAGAAGAGCTCGCCTGCGCGGATATCCAGCTCAAGGTTGTCCACAGCCCTGATGTCTTTGTAGTCCTTTGTGAGTTTCCTGATCTCAATTGCGTTGTTCATCTGAACCTTCTTTGTTTCTGAATCTATGAAGCAGACCCTGATACACATCCGTCAGGGTGTTGGAGACTATTTCCATGTCAAGTTTGCAGTAGGATGTTGCAGCCATGACCGCTATGCCGTGGACCACAGCCCACATTGCAAAGTGGAAATCGGCAGCCTGCTTTCTGT
>JBGVBT010000118.1:0-6374 GCA_045225895.1 Sphaerochaetaceae bacterium | reverse complement strand
TGGGTTCTTCCGTCGGTCATCACAGGATACATATGGTCCCTCATGCTCCAGGAGGATGCGGGAGTCATAACATATATTCTGAAGATACTGGGGCTGGTGGCTCCGGACTTCTCCTGGTTCAGGACCGGTCCGCTGTCCATGGCCGCAGCCATTATGGCAAACATCTGGAGAGCCTTCCCGTTCTTCACTCTGATGATCTATGCCAAGATCAACACAATTCCGTCGGACCACATCGAGGCCGCCATGCTTGAGGGTGCCAACAGCATCCAGCTTTTCAGGCATGTGACGTTCCCGTTCATCAGGCCCACGGTCTACACCTGCACGTACCTGTGCTTCATATGGTCGTTCAACGCCTTTGATATCCTGAAGGTCATGACAAACGGAGGTCCCGCCGAGATGACGACCACCATGTCCATCATGGTCCAGCGCGAGGCATTCCAGTTCTTCGAGATATCCAATGCATCGACAATGAGCGTGATAATGTTCGTTCTGATGATTAGCGTCATTGTCATTTTCACTCTGGCTTCCAGACTGGTGAGGAGGGTCAAGAAATGAAGAAGTTTAAAGAACCCAAACCGAAATCAGCTCTTGCAGTAGGCAGCAGAAGGATTTCAGTTGGTCACAAGATCGTGCTGATCCTATTCTCCCTGATGCTCTTCATCCTGATAATCTTCCCGTTCTACTGGATCATTCTGTCGTCCTTCAAGAACTTCCTCGAGATCTTTGAAGTCCCGATCAGGTTCCTGCCCAAGCGGCTTGATTTCACCAACTACAAAGAGGTGTTCACCGAATACCACATCGGCACATATGCAATCAACAGCATAGTTGTCACGGTATCCACCGTGTTGATAACCACGGCAATATCGACCATGGCATCGTTCTCGCTGACAAGGCTTCAGTTCCGCGGCAGCAAGGCGTTCGTGAAGTTCCTGCAGATGAGCCAGATGTTCCCCGTAGTAGTCATTCTCGTGCCGCTGTACCTGATGTGCACCAGAATGGGTCTTGTGGGAACCAAGAGCTCCCTGATCTTGCCGTATGTCGCAATCCAGATTCCCGTTTCGGTGATTCTCCTTTCAACATATTTCGTGGACATCCCCAAGGAGATGGAGGAGGCAGCCCTGATAGACGGATGTTCGTTGTTCCAGCTTTTCTTCAAGGTCATGCTGCCACTTGCAACAAGCGGAATCGTGGCTGTAAGCATCTACACCTTCATCCAGGTCTGGCAGGAGTTCCTCATCGCATCCTCGTTCGTGAGAAAGTCCATCCACTATACCCTCACTGTGGGACTTTCCACGTTCAAGGGTGAGTTCATCAACTGGGGCGGCCTGATGGCAACAAGTGTCATCATAGCCATTCCGGCCATGATACTGTTCACTGTTTCACAGGACTTCTTCATCAACAGACTCGCCGGAGGTGTCAAGGAATGATTTCCGAAGAGAAGCTGTTCATGATCGCCGTGGCATACTATGTCAAAGGCCGCCATCAGCAGGAAATCGCCAACGAGCTGGGCGTCTCGCACGTCCAGATAGGCAAGTACCTGAAGATGGCCCGGCAGAAGGGTATTGTCGAAATCACGATCAATGCCCCGTTTGTCGATGACGACGAGCAGAAGAAGCAGAGCATGGTATACAGGAGCGTTTTCGGGCTCGAGAACCTTGTTCTGGTTCCAACTGCGGCAAGTCAGGAACAGTCCATGTCCTTCCTGATCAAGGGTGCGGCGAAATACATCCTCTCCACCTTCGAGAACAAGGCCACTAGAATAGGTGTTGGTATGGGACGCACCATGTTCCAGCTTTCGGACAACCGCATAAGCTACGCGGACAGGCGTTCTTCATGGAAGTTCTATCCCGTGATGAACTACTATGACCAGAAAAGGCATGTAGCGGGCGAGCACAGCGACTACTTCAACTATCAGGACATGATTGACGGTTTTTCCAAGAACTGGGGAGGAAAGCAGGACCGATCCTTCCTGGAAAGCTTCGAATCAAACATAGAGGCAAAGGATATAGAGAAGGAACTTTCCTCCCGCTACTGGAGCCGTCTTGATATGATCATCGGAGGTGTCGGAGTTCCGTTCCCACGCGATCCGATAGCCCGTTCTGCCATGTTTGGTGAAAATACTGCAGCAGAACTGGACGGAAAGGACATTCTTGGAGACTATCTGAACTATCACTTCGACTCAGACGGAAGGGTGCTGGAGCCGTGTGTGCTCAGCAGAAACAGAATCAGCTGGGACGACATCCAGCGCATTCCGCAGCGGATTGCGATAGCCGGCGGTCCAAGCAAGGTTCCCGGAATTCTCGGGCTCCTCAGGGCCAGGGGAGTGAATACACTGATCACCGATGTTGCAACGGCGAGAGGTGTTCTGGAGTACAACAACATATGAGCGGGAACACCTTCTATCTGTTCTGCGGACTCACCGGAAGCGGTAAAAGCACATTGGCGTCGGCGTTTGCGAAAAGCCGCTCCCTTGCATATCTGGACTACGATACGCTGGTCCAGCCATTTCTGTCCGAGATAGAGAAGAGGTATGGAATAGGACCCAGCAGGGCCGGGTTCTACCGCGAATGGAGGGACGCCTGTTACAAGAGTTTCTGGGATACCTGTGCGGAGATTCTGGGAACAGGTGCAGGTCTTGTAGCCAGCGCTCCGTGCGGGCAGGAGATTGAGAACCCCTCGTTCTTCAGTTCGTTGAAAACCGCAGCCAAAACCGGGTTTCTGGCTGTAGGAGTTTATCTTGCACCGGAAAAGGATTTCCATCTGGAGATCATGAAAAAGAGAAACGCTATCTGGAACGACGACATAATCCCAAACTGGGAGGAGTATTGTCTGACCCACATGCCTCACAGGCCCAGGTGGGACGCAGACAGGACCCTGTACCTGGAGTACTCCGGTTTTGACGAGCTGGATGAGAAGTTCGGGAAGATGATCGACGGGAGGGAACAGTGACAGACGAGATGAAAAGAAAGCTGGACATGCTTTCGGATGAGATAAAGAAATGCGGTGAATACGCACGCGAGATGCAGACGCGTATCCACAGATCATATAAGCCGGACGGAACGGTCCTTACCGAGACAGACCTTGCTATCACAAACGCCCTTGTCCCTATGATCAAGAATCTGTTTCCCGACTGCAACATTGTCACGGAAGAAGAGCTTGTAGGAACGCAGGACAACAGGGCACCTTATACGTTCGTTCTGGATCCGATCGACGGAACTGACACCTACAGCCAGGGGCTTCCCTGCTGGTGCATAGGCCTGGGAATCCTGGACAGGGACAGACGCCCTGTGGGATCCATTGTCTACGCCCCCAGGTTCGGACGGGGTTGCGACGATCTTTTCCTTCGCACAGACCCGGATGACGACAGGATTTTCCTCAACGGAAAGGTCCTGGATGTGACCGAGATCACAAAGAACGGAGCAAAGGACAAGCCCTATGCCGTAACCGGAGGGTCAGACATAATAACGACGCTGCCGTTTGCAAAGGCAAAGGTTAAGCTCAGATCGTTCGGATGCTCCATTGTCCACATCTCATGCGCGATTGTGTTCTGCGGAATCGACGGCTGCCTTGATCCTCCGTGCTACATCTGGGACATCGCTCCGGCGCATGCCCTGGCGGAAAGGGCCGGGATGAAGTTTCAGTACTGGACAGGAGAAGAATTCAGATACGACGACAATCTTGTGATTGAGAGAAAGAAATTCCCCAAACCCCTTGCCATCGGAACGGATGCATGGAGGGATGAGATCATCAGGAGGCTCAACTCATGAAGGAAGGAAAGGTTCTGGCGGTATGTCTAAGCCCCACGTTCCAGAACACCCTTGTGTTCGATGATTTCAAGGAAGACGAGGTCAACCGTGCAGTCTCCGACATGCATATAGATGCCTCAGGAAAAGGAATAAACGTGATCCGCATCCTCAACCAGCTCGGACGCAGGGCAGAGTGTCTGGTCCAGCTCGGAGGTCCGAGGGTTCAGGAATATCTGGAGATGGGAAGAAAGGAAGGTCTGGAAATAAATGCCGTTCTCTGTGATTCTGTCACCAGAACATGCACCACCGTGATCAACCGCCGTCTTTCCACAAGCACGGAACTTGTGGAGAACGCCCATGAAGTTTCAGAGAAGACGGACAGGGATGTGAAGGACAGGTTCCTTTCCATTCTGCCCGGGTGCAAGGCCCTGGTGATTTCGGGAACAAAGGCCCCGGGATTCTCTGCTGACATTTATCCCTGGATGGTCAAGAAATCTAAGGAAAATGGCCTAATTGCAGTAATAGATGTTAAAAAACAGGAATTAATCAACTGTTTGGAACATCATCCTGATATCATCAAGCCAAATCTTTCAGAGTTCGTCGAGACGTTCTTCGATGATGTGAGGATTACCGAGAACGAGGATTCAGAGAGCTTGAAGCCACGTGTTGAAGAGAAGGCAAGGGAACTCTTCAGGGATTACGGTGTGAAGACCATCCTGTCCAGAGGGCGTTTCGACACATGGGCTTTCGACGGAAAGGAATTCATAACGGTGCCGAGCATCAACGTCCCTGTTGTGAACACCATAGGCTGCGGGGACAGCATGACGGCAGGACTTGTGGATGCCATCCTGGACGGACGTCCGTTTGCGGAGTCCATCCAGTTCGGAATGCAGTGCGCGGTCCAGAGGGCCAGCCATCTGTACCACGGACTTTGAAGGTTTTATTAAAAGATATTGAAACGTAACCCTTATTCAGGGACAATCAATACAGGAGGTCTTTATGGGACTGGTAACAATGAAATATGAGATGATGAAGGCCATCAAGGGCGGTTATGCCGTTCCTGCATTCAACTTCTTCAGCTATGACAACCTTGTCGGAATCGCCAAGGCTGCAGCAGAGAAGAAGAGCCCCGTCATCGCAATGGCAACAATGAGTGGCTTCAAGGTCATGGGAGAGCATGGCGTGGTCAAGATGGCGGAAGGTGTCGCAGCCGACTACGGCATCAACCTTGTCCTTCATATGGACCACTGCACCGATATCGACATGATCAAGAGATGCGTTGACAACGGATTCACATCGGTCATGATTGATTCCTCCAAGAAGGAATACAACGAGAACGTCGAGGACACCTGCAGGGTTGTGGAGTATGCAGCCAAGTACGGTGTCACTGTCGAGTCCGAGCTCGGACACGTCGGCGGAAAGGAAGATGACATCGTCGTAGACGACATGTCCGTCCTGTTCACTGATCCCGAATATGCCCTGGACTTTGTAAAGACCACAGGAATCGACTGTCTCGCAGTCGCCGTCGGAACCGTCCACGGATTCTACAAGGCAAAGCCGAAACTCGACTTCCCGAGAATCAGCGCAATCAACAAGCTTCTTCCCAACACTCCGCTCGTTCTCCACGGCGGTACGGGAGTTCCCTATGATGACTTCAGAGAGGCCATCAGGCGCGGAGTCAGAAAGATCAACGTCGGAACGGAGCTCAAGGTCCACGGAGTCTTTGACACCTGTGTGGCAGGTTTCAACAGCCCGGATGCCAAGCAGGATCCCAGAGCCGTCTCCAAGATGGTCATCAACAAAGTCGCTTCGATCTGCTCAGAGATCATCGATGTCATGGGCTCAGAGGGGAAAGCAGGCTGAAACCCAATCTGATTCTTCTTGCAGGACTTCCCGCCTCAGGGAAGTCCTCTTTTTCCAAATACGCCTCAAAGGAACTCTCTTTTCCTGTGATCGCCAAGGACGAGATCAAGGAGTACCTGTTCGACACCATAGGATTCAGGTGCTATGAGGAAAAGACCGCGCTGGACATCGCCGCGTCCAACATCATGATGTACAGCGCGGCCAGAATCCTGGATGCCGGATGCTCTGTGATCCTCGACAACAATTTCGAGGACCGCAACATGGACAACCTGAAGAAACTGGTCGCCGGGCATCCGTGCAACGTGGTCACCGTCAGGTTCAACTGCGACATCGAAGAGGCTTACAGGCGTTTTGTCCTCAGGGACAAGGATCCGAGCCGGCATCCCGGACATGTGCTCAACACCTGCTATCCCCCTGTGGAGGGCGTTGAGGATGAGTCCGTACACATGACAATGGAAAAATACGCAGAGAAATACAGAAGACGCGGCACTATGGTCTTCAGCTTCGGGAAGCTCCTGGAAGTCGATGCCACCGATTTCAACAACATTTCCTACATCGAAATAATGCAAAAGCTCGAAACCATGCTTGTCAGCGAATGACGGACACCTGTCTTTGAATTAAAAAATTTTTACACTTGGGATGTTTTTTTTTAAAAGAAACAAATCATTTGTTGACAGCTCAAAAAAACGCCCCCTATCATTTAAAGTGACTTTTCAGGAAATCAATTGAAGGGGGTATTTCTAATGAGAAAAGTTTTCATGGTGC
>JBGVBT010000117.1:0-7128 GCA_045225895.1 Sphaerochaetaceae bacterium | reverse complement strand
GGGCTATCCGTGACTGGTGCGCCACATCATCGATGGACGGACAGTCAAAGATGGTCATAATAGAAGGACTGGAGAATGCAGGCGATTCCGCGGTGAACGGGCTTCTGAAGACTTTGGAGGAACCTCCCGCAGGCTGCCATTTCATCCTTGTCTCCGCCAATTCAGGCAGAATTCCGGCTACCATCCTCAGCCGTGTCCAGAAGCTGAGGTTCGCAGATCTGGACAGGGACAAGCGGTCATTCATCTTCAACTCACTTTTCGTGGACCCGAACAGATACGGGAGCCTCGAGGCTTTCTTCCTCGAGGGGAGCGGTATCAACGATGCTCTTTTGCTTCAGGGTGCAAGGGACCTTCTGGATAAGAAGGATGTGGACCTTCCGGCCCTTGTCTCCGAACTTGAGAAGACCCAGGGATGGGACCGTTTCTTCGAGCATGTACTGGACAGGATTTCAGAGGCCTTCATGGAAGGAAGACTTGAGGAAAGAAGGGCTTCCTACCTCCACAAGGCCATCAGCGAGGCTGTGAACAAGGGAAAGACCTACAACCAGATGAAACGTCTTACGTTCGATTTCGTTGTGTACAGGGTAAAGGAGATCAACAGATGAGCCAGTTTGTTAAGAAGGCCTCCAGCAAGATCGAAAAGCTTTCCAATGAGGAGATCCTCCGAATCATCGAGACCCAGACCAATGACCTTAAGATAAGGAACTACATCCTGGACAACTCGATCGAGGGAAGCCTGATGCTGGACGGCTCGGACAATGTCATCTACCTCAACGCAACGTTGACAAATCTCATAACACTCTATCCTAGAAAGAAATATACGGATATCAACGTGTCCAGGGTTATAGCCGATCCAGACATGGCCGCTTTCATGCGCAGGTTCAGGAAATCCGGGGAACCCACGATGGAGGAGTATTTCCAGGTGTCGGATCCGGTCCACGGCCAGAGGTCCGTGGTCTGCGTTGCCAGCCGCGTCAGCGATTCAAAGAATCTCCTGTTTGTCTTCCGGGACATGACTTTCTTCAACCGTTTCAAGGAGGAGTTCAGAAAGAACGAGAGTCTTGCACAGATGACCACAATGGCAGCCGGTGTTGCCCATGAGATAAAGAATCCCCTTGCATCGATCTCAATCTACCTTCAGCTGATGGACAAGATGATGGAGAAGAACGGATCAATGACCCGTGAGGAGGCAAAAAAATACCTGGATGTTGTCAGTGAGGAGGTCGACCGGATCAACAAGATAGCCGTGGATTTCCTGTTTGCGGTAAAGCCCATGAAGGTGAACCTTGCAATCTGCAACGTCAACGACATTGTGAAGAAGACAGTGTCCGTAGTCTCCGCAGAGCTCAAGGAGAAGGGGATTGCTTTCAAACAGCACCTTGCAGTGTCCCTTCCAAAGGTTCTTGCAGACAGTTCACTTATACAGCAGTCGATCCTGAATCTGATAAACAACGCCATGCAGGCGATGCCTGAGGACAGGAAGGATCCTGCCATCACGGTAAGCACCTTCATGGAAAACGATATGGTGAAGATTTCTGTCGCGGACAACGGATGCGGAATGACCGAGGAGCAGATGAGCAAGATATTCGAGCCGTACTACACTACAAAGTCGTCCGGAACCGGTCTGGGGCTCACAGTGCTCTTCAAGATCATGAAACAGCATGAAGGAGATGTGACGGTCAGTTCCACTCCAGGTGTGGGAAGCGAGTTCACGCTGCAGATACCGGTTCCGAGTTCGGAGCGTTTCAGATTGACGGAAGACGGGAGGGCCTGAAGATGAAAAGGACAATACTTGTCGTAGATGATGAGAAAAACATCCGCGAGGGCCTTGTCGCCGCCCTTGAGCTTGACGGATACGAGGGACTTCAGGCGGAGGATGCCGAAAGCGCCTGGAAGACAATCACCGATGAACCTGTGGACATGGTCATAACAGACCTGAAGATGCCGGGCATGGGCGGAAGCGAGCTTCTGAAGAAAATATACTCCACTTATCCCACTATTCCCGTTGTCGTGCTCACCGGTCACGGGACAATAGAGGATGCCGTCACTGCGATGCAGAACGGTGCGGTGGACTTTCTTACAAAACCTGTCAACCTCGACCACCTTTCGGTACTGATCAAGAGGTCTCTTGCCGGAAAGGACATGGCAGATCGCAACCGGGAGCTCAGGACCGAGCTCGACAACCTCAAGAAGAAGGCCGGCTACTCCAACATCATAGGAAAGAGCCAGAAGATACAGAAACTCATAGAGACCATCCAGCAGATAGCACCGTCTCGTGCAACGGTCCTGATTACAGGTGAAAGCGGTGTGGGAAAGGAGCTGGTTGCCGATGCGATTGTCGGTTATTCGGACAGGAAGGACAAGCCGTTCATCAAGGTACACTGTGCCGCGCTGAATGCCAATCTTCTTGAAAGCGAGCTGTTCGGACATGTAAAGGGCGCTTTCACAGGGGCTGTTGCAGACAAGAAGGGCCGTTTCGAGCTTGCAGACGGAGGAACGATATTCCTTGACGAGATAGGAGAGATCGACCAGAGTACGCAGATCAAGCTCCTGAGGGTCCTGCAGGAACGTGAGTTCGAGAAAGTGGGCGGAGAGAAGACTATCAAGACCGATGTCCGTGTCATAGCCGCCACGAACCGGGACCTGAAACAGGAGATCGAGAAAGGCAACTTCAGGGAGGACCTGTACTACAGGCTGAATGTCGTGAGCCTTGAGGTTCCACCTCTAAGGGAACGCAAGGAGGATCTGTTCCTTCTCTCAACCTCGTTTCTGAACGAGTTCTGCAAGGAGAACAAAAAGAGCATCGAGGGCTTTTCCAATGAAGCCAGAAATGCCATGGCCGCTTACGACTGGCCCGGAAACATCCGCGAGCTGAGAAACTGTGTGGAAAGCGCAGTTGTGCTGTGCAGGACAAATCAGATTGAGATTTCGGACCTTCCGCCTGCCGTAAGCAGAAGCCGTGCCGGCAACACTGTAGAGATAGAGCTCGGGTCCACCATGGACGAAGCTGAGAAGAAGATCATCCAGAGCACCGTAGCATTCTGCAAGGGCAACAAATCAAAGGCCGCCGATGTGCTTGGAATTGGGCGGAAGACCATTATCAGGAAGATGCAGGAATACGAGTCGGGGAAATCCGAATGAAAGAGGACAGGATCTACGAGATCTTCGACCATGACGGGATTCTGAGCAGGAACCTGAGCTCCTTCGAATTCCGTGAAGGTCAGCTTCTCATGGCCAGGGATGTGCTTTCCTGCTATCAGAACAACTCCATAGGGGCTATTGAAGCCGGAACAGGAATAGGAAAGAGCTATGCATATCTTGTTCCTGCAATGTTCTACGCCTTTGAAGATGAGTCCGACAGGACTGTGATAGCCACTTCAACAATCAATCTTCAGAAACAGCTGATGGAAAAGGACATACCGGCGCTGTTCAAGGCCCTTGGAAAGGAATGCAAGGTGGCCCTCGCCGTCGGACGCAACAACTACCTTTGTCTCAGACGTCTTGCAGAGCTTGTACGTGACAACGAGCTCTATGCCTACGACGGTGTGTCAGAAATCTCCAAGCTCAACAGTTTTGCCGCCCAGACGGAGACGGGACTGCGGACGGAATATCAGGGGAGACTTGATTTCCAGGTATGGACGTCCGTTTGCTCGGATTCTGACTTCTGCATGGGTGGAAAGTGTCCTTATTTCAACGAATGCTACTACTTCAAGGCCAAGAGAAAACTCTCCGATGCCTCGATCATCATCTGCAACCACCATCTTCTGTTCGTGGACAGCAACACAAGGCTGGAGAACTCCATAGATTATGACGACGATGCCGTGCTTCCGCCTTTCAGGCACCTTGTCATAGACGAGGCCCATAATGTGGAGCGCCACGCAACTGATCTTTTCACAACAACGTACTCAAGCTATTCGCTCAGACGCCAGATGGAATACATCTACGACAGCAGGGGACTGAAGGGAAACGGGACCGGACGCATCCTGGACGATCTTCTTCCCAGTTGCAGCGAGAAGGGCATCTACCAGGAGATTCTCGACTTCCATGCACTGGTCAGGGCCAAGTCGGAGACACTCAACCTGGCCACGTTGAATCTGCTTGAATACAACAACCTGGCACATCTTCTTCTGACAAAAAAGAGCATGCCACGGCTGGTTTCCATCATAGGTGATGCCGCACGCGAGGTTGTGGACAACGGTCTGAGGCTGGTTGCAAGGCTGAACTCATTCTCATCAAAGGTGAATGTCGACGAGGTCAGACAACCCCGTCTGGACGAGCTCAACGTCCATATCAACAGGGTCTCCGAGGTCATAGAGCGTCTGGGAAGTTTCATGGACTTCAACAATTGGGACGAATCGATCCACTACCTCGATATCGAGAAGCATGGCCAGAACAGGTATGTCACGTTCAACAACGCTCCGTTGGAGGTGGCCGAAGTCCTCAGGGATGCCCTGTTCAGGAAGCTGGATTCCGTGGTCTGCACAAGCGCGACTTTGGACCTTCACGATGACTTTGTATACTGGAGCACTGCCGTGGGGCTGCCCGTTCCTGAGAAAGGTTTCCTCAGGAAGGTATATGAATCGCCGTTCGACTACAAGAGCCGCCTGATGCTTCTCACTCCTTATGACACTCCGACGTTCAGCAAGGACAGCGAGGCCGAGTATGCCGACTTCACCTGCGAGACAGTATATCAGGCTGTCTCAAGCTCCGGAGGAGGGGCCTTGGTTCTGTTCACAAGCTTCAAGCTGATGGAATTCGTATATGAATGTCTTAAGCCCAGGTTCTCTGCCATGGGTCTGAACAGCATGAAGCAGGGTGAGATGGACCGCTATGCGCTTCTGCAGCAGTTCAAGGAGGATACGGACAGCATCCTGTTCGCAACCGACAGTTTCTGGGAAGGTGTTGATGCACCGGGGAATACCCTGAGGATGGTCATCATCACTAAGCTTCCGTTCCGCATGCCTGACGACCCCATCTACAAGGCCCGTTACTCCAAACTTGAGGAGGACGGCAAGAGCGGCTTTTTCTGTCTGTCGCTTCCAGACGCCACAATGCGGCTGAAGCAGGGCTACGGCCGTCTGATGCGCCATACCACGGACAAGGGCATAGTCCTGATCCTTGATTCAAGAATAATATCCAAAAGTTACGGTGCCATGATGCTCCGATCACTTCCTGAAAGCTATCATCCCGAGACAGAGACAAAGACCATCGGACAGAAGATAGAGGGCTTCTTATTCTGATATTTTGTGTTGAAAAAGCAAAATTTACAGCTTAGAATGTTTATATGGCCAATGAATTCCGCGAAAGACTGATAAAGGCACTGACAGAGAACAAGGTGCTGACGACAAGACAGATTTATGATCTTTTCCCTGAGATGAACAGCAAGACTGCTTCCTGGCATCTTCATGAGGAGCTTGGCAAAGGCTTTGTAGAGAAGTCGGCCCACGGAGAGTACCGCCTGTCTTCCTCAACACCGATTGATGATGAAAGGCTTTCGTGTATTCCCGATCTGAGCAGGGAGTCATACTGTTGTCTGTTGGAATCCGGATATGATTTCTATCTGTCAGGTCTGGACTGCATGAACGGAATAGGGTTCAAGGTCGACGGAAGCTATCCTGTGATTGTCTGTACAAGAAAAAACACGCTCAAGGATGTCCAGCTTCTGCTGATGCGCGAATTCGACCTTGCCATCACAGAGGACGAGTCGGACATCCTTGCAATGGAGAAGCTGAAAAGCCGCATCCAGTTCGTCATCCTCTCGTCGGACAATTTCGCCCTGCAGAGCAACGGTTTTGCCTTTCCGGAGAAGGCATTCGTCGATCTTTACTATGCTTCCACCAGAATGGAGTACCCGCTTCCGATCGGTGAGCTGCCACATGTGCTCAGCCTTATCAAGCCAAATCCCTACAGATTCCGAAATGCGACAAAGGACAGGGGACTATCCAACGAGCTGAACTTCCTTCTGTCGTATAACAGCGGTTTCATAAAATCTCTGGCCGAGTTCATATAATCACTGCCTGAATGATGGGGTTGTAGGTTTTCAGCAAAAAAAAGATGCCACGAACGTGGCATCCCATTTCAAGTTGAAACTGATGTTTCAGCCGACGATTGCAAGGACGTCCTTGATGTTGAGGATGAGATACTCCTCATTGTCCATCTTGACGGAAGTTCCGGCATACTTGTCATGGAGAATCTTCTGTCCGACCTTGATTGTCTTGACCTCGTCTCCGATTGCCTCGACAACAGCAATCTGTGTCTTTTCCTGTGCAGTCTGCGGAATGAAGATTCCACCGGCGGTCTTCTCCTCAACCTTGTCCATCTTGACCAGAACTCTCTCTCCAAGCGGCTTGATTGTCATATATCCATCTCCTTATGAATCATTTCAGGTGCGCACATGCGCAACGACATTAATATAACCAAAATAGTCCAAATCGACAACTGTCTTACAGTCCCAGGATCTCGCTCATGGCTCTTGAGGCCAGGTGCCATTTCATCGAGGTCAGGCCGTCCTTGGGGTAGAATACACGGTTGTGTCCGTCACGCACCGGCAGTTCGAAGTGTTTTCCGACCTTCAGCGTTGCAAGGAACACAGCCCTCGGGTCATCGTGCTCCTGGATGTGGCGCTCCATGTATGTGCCGTCATAGTCCCAGCCTTCATGTGAGAAGGTCAGGGTTCCGTGTCCGACAATCTTGTAGTTGTCAACACCTGGAAGGTCTATGCCGTAGTCCATCTCATCCTGCATCCTGAAATCGGGTTTTCTGACTTCCTCCATGACCTGTTCGTACTGCCAGTCATACCACTGGCTGTAGTTCTCGAAATACTGTTTTTCTCCTTCCCATCTGAAGGTGAAGTCATCCTGGAATGTGGCCTTGGCTCCGCACTCTGTGCAGAATACATCGTTTCCCTTGGACCTGATTTTGAATTCCGAACCGCAGCAGGGACATTTGTAGAACATGGTCTCGAAGCCTTCTGCCTTGTCGTTGCCCTTGACTGTCACATGCTCACGCTTCTGGAACTCGAACTCGTCGTAGGAGAGGGCATCGGTGAGGCGTTTCATCACGGTGTCCTTGTCCAGGGTCTTTGCCTCTTCTTCGGTGAACAGGAGGCTTGTTGTCGTCTGGGTCTTG
>JBGVBT010000116.1:0-7669 GCA_045225895.1 Sphaerochaetaceae bacterium | reverse complement strand
TGTGATTGCAGCCGGCATTCCGCTTATGTCCAATGTGATGGTCACGCTGGCGTTGCCGTGGACCGGAAGGCTCTGTGTTATGGTGAGAATGCTCGCCCCGGCCTGGGATATTACGGAGAGCACGTGGCTGAGGATGCCCGTCTCGTGGGAGAGAAGCATCGAAATCACGGCCTTCCTTCCATCCGAGATCCTGATTGGCTCAAGAATGAAATCCTTATACTTATAATAGGTGCTTCTGGAGATGCCGGCCATCTTCACGGCCTGCATGACGTTCTTCGCCTTTCCTTCCTCAAGAAGGTGTTTTGCCTTGAGCACAGTCTCGAAGTAATCGGGAAGAATGCTCTTATGGACGATCAGGTAGTTTTCAAGCATTTTTAAACTCCATGGCTTGCCATTTGATTGACCGTATGATACATTGTCCCCAATAAAAAGACAAGTGTTTTTGAGGCACGGACATTTTATTTTCGGATGTGCCTGTTGGGAGACAATATGAAAGTTTCTATTCTTGGTCACGGGGTTGTTGGAAAGGGCGTGTGGGACATGCTGCAGAACAATCCATGTTTTGAAGTGAGAAACGTCTTGGTGAAGAAGGGCGAGAAAAGTGCGGATTTCATGACGGAATCCTTTGAAGATATTCAGAACGACGATTCGGAGCTTGTTGTGGAGTGCATGGGCGGAGTGGATCCTGCCTATGAGTTCGCTTCCAAGTGCATAGAGGCGGGAAAGAGCTTCATATCGTCGAACAAGGCTCTTGTTGCCGCACACGGAATCGACCTTCTGAATCTTTCACTGAAGAAGGACAAGGGATTTCTATTCAGCGCAGCCTGCGGTGGAGCCATTCCCATCCTTCAGAACCTGCATCTTGCCAGAAAGACCGACAGCATAGTCTGGGCCGGTGGAATCCTCAACGGAACCACGAACTTCATTCTCGATTCCATGGATAGACGCGGAATCGGATTCGATGAGGCGCTTGCCGAGGCAAAGGCTTTGGGTTATGCCGAGTTCGACCCCACAGCCGACATCTCCGGAATGGATACAATGAGGAAAATCATGCTCATCAGCATGGTCGCATACGATGTCCTTCCCAATTCCGATTACCACGTGGAAGGAATCCAGAGTGTCAGTGCCTATGACTTCGAGGTTGCGGCAGAAATGGGATGCACCATCAGGCTTGTCGGACGCTGCGGTCTCTCCGAATCCGGAAGGCTTTACTCCTACGTACAGCCCATGCTCTGCAAAAGAAGCGATTTCTATGCCGGAGTGTGCAGCAACATCAACATGGCCCAGTACGAGGGAAAGAACAGCGGAGTCATGTCGTTCATGGGACAGGGTGCCGGACGTTATCCAACGGCCTCTGCAATCCTCAGGGACATGACATCCTTCTACGAGGGACAGAAGCAGATGCTCAAGAGCGGATGCCTGTTCGGATTTGCGAACAACAGCTCCAGGGAGTGCGAGGGAAGCTATTACGTGCGCCTTGATTCCTCTTATGTTCCGGCAATCGAGGACAAGATCGGAGTCAAAGAGGTCGTGTCGGAAAAGGACGGCATGAAGTGCGTGATTACAAAGGCCGTCACGGTCAAGGATATGCATGACCTTGCCACAGAGCTCAGAAGAAAGGGTGCACAGGTGTTCTTTGCACAGATTAAGGATTGATCATATGTTGAAAGTTGCAAAATTCGGAGGTTCGTCGGTTGCATCGGCGGCCCAGTTCAAAAAGGTCAGGGACATCGTCCTCTCTGACCCTTCGAGAAAGCTTGTCGTGGTATCCGCCGCAGGAAAAAGGGATTCCAAGGACCATAAGATCACGGATCTTCTGTATCTGTGCCACGCACACCTCACATACGGTGTCCCGTGCGATGACATCTTCGACAGAATCAGGGAAAGGTTTGTGGAGATCAGGGACGAGCTGGGACTCACGTTCCAGATAGAGACCGAGCTTGACGCCATCAGGGCAAGACTGAACAAGGAAATGAGCGTGGACGAGCTGGTTTCACGCGGAGAATATCTGACATCGAGGCTTATGGCCGAATATCTTGGGTACTACTTCCTGGACGCCTCGAAGTGCATCTTCATGGACTATGACGGAAAGTTCCAGCCCAGAAAGATTGCCGAGGCCCTGTCAGGAGCTCTCCGTGAGCATGATGGGATCGTCATCCCCGGATTCTACGGCAGCCTGCCTTCGGGCAAAGTCAAGGTAATGAGCAGGGGAGGAAGCGACATCACGGGTTCCCTTGTTGCCGCCGCATGCGATGCCGACATGTATGAGAACTGGACGGATGTTTCCGGAATCCTCATGGCCGATCCCAGGATTGTCGAGAATCCGAGCCCCATATCCGAAATCACATTCGCAGAGCTCAGGGAACTTGCCTACATGGGAGCATCGGTCCTTCACGAGGATTCCGTGGCTCCCGTCAAGGAAGTCGGAATTCCCCTGAACATCCGCAACACCAACGATCCGTCCCATCCGGGAACCATGATTGTGGAGAAGGCCAGCGAGGACGAGGACATCAACGACAGGTTCATCACCGGAATCTCAGGAAAGAGGAACTTCATCATCCTCACAGTCTCAAGACGGCTGAACAATTCCAACGAGACGCTCCGCGATGTCCTTGAGATCCTGGACAGGCACAAGGTCCAGGCCGAGCACATCTCCATGGGTATAGACCAGTTCGCTCTTGTTCTGTCCCAGGCGAGCATAGGGGACTCCCTGTACGAGATAATCGGTGACATCAGGGCCAAGTGCTCACCTGACGATGTCGAAGTCCAGGACAACATCGCTCTGGTCGCCGCAGTCGGAAGAAAGATGATCTTCAGGCCCGGAATCTCAGGCAAGGTATTCAACGCCTTGGGAAAGGAAGGCATCAACATCAGGACCATCGCACAGGGATCCGACGAGCTTGCAATCATCGTAGGAGTGGACAACAGCCAGTTCGAGAACACGATAAGGATCCTCTATCACAGCTTCGCAGGCTGATTTCACGGACCGCAGTCATATTTTTCAATTTTTTTCTCCCGAAACCTTAATGTTTTCAGCACTTTTCCTGAATAGGGGTGTGAATACAATCAGAGGAGTGTCTCCTCGGAAGGAGAAAAGATGTTCACATATCTCAAATTCAGAATGGTCAATTCCATCGGAGCTCCGGTCTCGGTCAACCTGTACAACATGGGCGGCCGGATCGAGTACGAGATCCTGTTCCCGTCGCTGGGCGTCAGGGAAGCCAAAAGGCTGAGCCTTGGGAAGGGCGCATCCGAAAAACTGCTCAGGAAAATCGAGAAGAGCGGATTTCTGTTTTTCGTGGAACGGTTTGCAAGAATGGATGCAACGGAGAATGCAGGGGATTTCTGGTCCCTCGATGTGGAATTATCCAACGGTCTGGCTGTCAGTATCAGCGGACCCGAGCCCAGGTTTTCAGTGCTCTATCCGTTCATCCAGGATTTCTCGGAGCTGATGGACAGCCAGTTCCAGATCACACGTTACGTAAGGGACGACCGTGTGGACAAGCTTGAGATAGAGTTCTATTTCAATGAATTTGATGAAGAGCAGCTGACGCACAGGGAGACAGTGACTCTGGACCGTTCCGACTTCACGTTCAGATACTCCAAGCGTTTTCCTACAAGCTGCTTCCACGGGTCGTTTGAATTCAAATGTGAACGGCAGATAAGACAGATCCTTGACCAGACCTCGTCAGCTCTTTCGAACGACAAGGTTTTCGAGGACATCTACATGCCCGGCGATAGCTGTCCCGTCATTTATTTCAACTATACGTTCCACGACGGCAGCTCAGTATCAGTGAGAAGAAGTCTGAGCAGGGATGGCCTGAGAGACCAGCTTTATCTGGAAATGATCGATGTTCTGTATGAGACAAGCCTTCATCTGCTGTTCAAGAACGGAATCTTCGATTCCAGATACCAGCTTCCGGCCGATGAGAGGGAAGGGACTCCTTTCCATGTCGTGTACAGAGAGGATGGAGAAGACCCGCCTGTTGAGGAAGTGGAGAGGGCCTGATCCTCCGCTGGTGAGCATGCGTCAGAAATCGTCGTCGTCCTTACGGTTTCTGCCGTATTCTCCGTTATCGTAATAGAAGCCATCGTTGAGGAGATTCTCATCATCCTCGTCGTCATCGTCGTCTTCCTCGTAGTCTTCGTAGTCGCTTACATCAGGAGCATCGTAGATGTCGTCGATTTCATCGTCTTCATCGAAGTCGTCGTCATCGTCAAAATCGTCATCATCGTCTTCAATTTCGTCTTCGAAATCGTCATCGTCGTAAAAATCGCCGTAGTTGCGTCTGTTCCCTGGCATGTTCCACTCCTAGTTTACTGAAAGGATAAAATCACCAAATGCAGATGTCAATTGAGTTTTTTCCAAGGCTTGGGTATACTTTGGAAAGAGGACTATATTATGAAAAGAAAATTGACCCAATTATTAGTTGCCCTTGTTGTCGTTCTGGTAGCTCTCACAAGCTGTTCAACGACAATCGCGCTCAATACTCTTGTGCCCGCCAAAGTAGATGTCAGCGGTTACAAGACCATGGCAGTCATGTCCACACAGGACAACTCCAGATGGAACCGCCCTTCCTTCTGGAATTCATTCATTCCGGTCAAATCGGTCGATCCGATCTTCATGCTCAGCCTGAGCCTGTCGTCCGGACTTGATTTCAGTGCTTCGACAACAATCGCCGATGCCGCAACAGACATGATCACAAAGGCTGTCGACACCGGAATCTCATACAAGGTCATTCCGCCTAATCTCACAGATGCCTACATCACTGTCGGAACCAGTAACAACAACCTCAGGAAGGTTCTGATGGACAACGGTATCGATGCCATCCTCAAGACGGAGATCACACAGGTCTACTACGATGAGTACATCTCACAGGAGACAGACTGGGTCGCATCCAAGGACAAGGCAGGAAGACCCTACTACAAGAAGAGATTCTATCTTGTACAGCAGTACGCAATCTCCCTCTCATACACACTCACCGATGTCGAGAACAACAAGATCATCGCAACCAGCACCTTCGCTTCAGACACACGTGAGAAGAAGACACAGATCGGTCACACAGAGGATTCCACAGACAGATTCTATGAGGATTACTACACAATCACATCAGCATCCCAGCTGCTGCGCAACCTGATTAAGGAGTTCACAGACTCGTTCAGAGCCGAGCTCTCACCGCACTATGTGACCGAGTACTTCACATTCTTCCCCAACAAGCCGAAGGAGAAGAGCCTCGAGCCGGCTTATGATGCACTTGACGACCAGAGATGGAACGTCGCTCTCAGAATGTTCGCAGACGAGTATGCCAGGTCGGGTCACTACAATGCCGGACTCAACGCTGCCATCCTTTACTTTGCAAACGGAGAAGCAGACAAGGCATTCGACCTCACCCAGGAGATATACAAGAAGACAGGCAGTTCCGACGCACTGGATCTGTACTACCACTTCAAGACTATCTCCGACCGCGAGAATGCTGCCAACAAGCAGATCAACAGCACGGAAAAATCCGGAGCAACAGCTCCCAATTCCAGCAGTCTGATCGGATTCTGACGTGCTCTTCGTAATAACGGGGAACGGAAAAGGCAAGACCACCAGCTCTCTGGGGATGGTGGTCAGAGCCATGGGACAGGGCATGAAATGCTCTGTCCTTCAGTTTATTAAGGCCGATCCCGATGCTCTTGGAGAATACAGAACACTCAGTTCCGTGGGAGTGGATTGGGAGTCCTGGGGACTGGGTTTCATGTGGAAGCAGAAGGATCCGGGACCCACTGCCGCCCTGTGCGCCCGGGGATGGGACAGCTTTGTCAGGAAGGCGGAAAGCGCGGAGTACGGTCTGATTGTCCTGGACGAGTTCACGTATGTCCTGAACTACGGGCTTCTTGATTCCGACATGGTTCTGGGGTATCTTTCATCCCATGTCGGAAAGACCGGTTTCCCGCATGTGGTCATAACGGGCCGTGAGGCTCCGGAGGCCCTGGTGGACCTGGCTGATACCGTAAGCAGGATAGAAGATGTCAAACATCATTTCCGTTCCAACGGGGGAGAGACGGTCCGGGGAATCGAATTCTGATTGCTTGGTTTAATGATTCGGTAGCCTGAGATGGCCTGAAAATCATCTTTTTGCAGTTTTTCTCTGATTATTGCGCATCTGGGCCATCGTTTTGATACAACGATGGCCTGATTTTTTATTATTCGCATTTTTCTTCCAAAAACGGAGCCGATACTATATGATTATATTGCCCCGTTGTGGTGATCTGCCGGGGTATGAAATGGGAAATGCCGAATCCGGCAAAGGAGGCCTTTGTGCTTATTGATATTACCATGGCCAATTTCAGGTCAATCAAGGATCCGCAGACAATCTCGTTTGTGGCCCTCAAAGACAAGAGGATGGACCAGACCAAAGTCCAGTTGATCTCGGACAAGCTGAAGGTCCTCAGGACCGCTGCAGTCATCGGTCCGAACGGAGTCGGAAAGAGTACCGTCGTCAGAGCTCTTGAAGCCGTGAAAGGAATTGTCATTGCTCCGGGTACCGATGAGAACCCGCTCAGAAGAATTCTCGCCGGATCGCTTTTCGCATACAGCGATGTCAAGAACCAGCCGGCTGAGTTCACCCTCAGATTCCTCCTCAGGGAGGCTGTCTCGGAAGAAGAGCCTGAAGTGTATGCAACATACAAGATCAAGGCAGACCTCGACCATATCTGGCAGGAGAGCCTTTACTACAACTTCGGAACATCCCGCAAGCTCATGTTCGACAGAGAGGTTGTTCCCGGATTGGAAGACGAGATAAAGTACAAGGTACGCTGGGGTAAGCTCTACCGCGGTGACAAGAAGAGGAACGAGAAGGCCGTCGACTGCAGACATTCCTTCATCAAGAACGCCGCAGACAAGGGCGGTGAGACCTGTTCCGAGGTCTTCCGCTGGTTCACCGATGTCCTGGACATCCTGCCGATGGGTGTCGGAACCTCTTCCGAAAAGTATGTCGCTGCCATGCTCAATGCCCATCCGGCATGGAAGGAGCAACTGATCAACTACTTCTGGAGCATGGACGTCACGGATATCAGAGACATCAGAGTCGGTTCCAACAAGGACGGAAAGTTCGTCCAGTCCAACGACGGCGACATGGTTTTCTTCGTACATACAAACATCAAGGCCGCTATGTTCAGCCCGTATGGAAAGGAAAGCCTCTCCATCAAGAGACTTTCGCTTCTTGCCCTCGCTTTCTTCGAGGCATTCACAAAGCCCAAGGTACTTGTCATCGATGACTACGGCATGTTCCTGCATCCGGAGGTTCTGATTTATCTGACAAGCGTATTCACAAACGGATGCAAACGCGCTAGCCAGCTGATTGCAGTCGACTGCAACCCGACTCTCCTAGAGGACGGTCTTCTCAGAAGGGATGCCGTTTATTTCGCAGAGAAGGACAGCTTCGGATCGACCATGTACTATCCGCTCAGCAACTTCAGAATTGGTCCGAGCAGCAAGACACGCGCAATGTACGAGAGCGGTGCCTTCGGTGCACTGCCGATCACAAGCGAATTCCGCTTTGTAAACGAGGAGGCATGACATGAACAGAAAGAGAACTCCCATCTTCCCTAAGAAGACAATCCTCATTGCAACATCGAATGCGGCCATGGCTGCATATTTCTCAAGGGTCAGAAAGGACTGCAG
>JBGVBT010000115.1:0-7179 GCA_045225895.1 Sphaerochaetaceae bacterium | reverse complement strand
TCTTCAGTGCAAATCCCATGACGGTCCTTGAAACCGACTACACAGGTGATGATGAACGGGAGCACCTGGAAATCCTGGAAGGACTCTACAGGAAGACACAGATCAAAGCAGAAAACTGCGTCAATGCACTGAAGATCTTCAGAAACAGATGATTACGTCACGTTGAGCATCATCGAGGCTCCGCACATGGTTCCCTCGATGTTGCTGCGCACAATCACATCATACCTGTGAAGACCGTAGGCGGCCTGGATGACGCAGCTTGAGCTTGTACCTGAGCTGAACAGGACTCCGTCTATGAACCACTGGTATGTGAATGAAGTGATATTCGACGGCAAGGTTCCGTGCTGGGCCTGCAGAGTCACGCTCTGACCAGCAGATATCACCTTGGGCGAATAATCGATGTAGAAGCTCATGGGAACACCGACATTGTTGCTGAATCCGATTGTCAGCTCTCCGGCAGGACTCGGGTTGGAGGCCTGCAGGTGCATGGTTCCCACGGATGTCGTCCCTGCTACAATCCTCACGGCATCGGTTGCCCCGACATCCAGACTTCCGTCGGCGTCGTAGACACGCACGGAAAGGACGTGGCATCCGGCTGCAAGCGGAATCAGGACCGATATCCCGTCGGCATTGTTCAGTGCGGACTCCCTGGACACCGTCGAAATCACAGTTCCGGAACTGTCCAGAAGATTGACATCCATCCTGAGTGTTTCCAGATAGGTGATGTCGTCATCCCATGTCAGGTTCAGCTGGAGGTTTCCGTTTCCCGTCATGGTATCCAAGGTCACCGTCATATCGTTCTGTCCCCTTCCGATGAACACCGTACCGCTTCCTGATGAAAGCTCGTTGTTCTCCGCATTCAGGGCCTTTGCGCTGATCGTCCAGCTTCCGACATCCAGACTTTCGACCGTGACGCTGCTCTCCGTACTGAGGACCGGTCCGAACGACTTTCCTCCGGGACCCTGTCCGCTCACGCTGTACTTGCGGACTTCCATCAGAGCCGATGCAGGCATGATCGTCCTTGAAACGGATTCCGGTTCCGTGATCCGGATGTTCAGTCTGGTTCCGGCTGGCTCCGCCGAATCCTGGCACGAGACCAGAATAGCCGAGATCAGAGCCACAGTCAGAAGAAGGGTTAATGCTTTTTTTCCTGTCATAATGTCTCCTCCGGGGTTTGACCCCTTACACGGCCCTATACAGGAAAATTGTCGAAATCATTAAGGTTTCGGTAAAAAAAAAGTTTGAAAAAAACTGAAAAAAGGAAAAGGCCACCGGAAATGAACCCAGTGGCCTCGATATAACCGAAAAACTATCAGTAGAGCTTTCTCAGATTGTCTGCAGCATCCAGAGCCATGAGAGCCTTAACAGGATCCTTGACCTTTGACATGAAGATCATTGCTGCGATGACATACGGCTTGTAGGAAGCCTGCTTGTAGAGCGGATCGAGATATCTGTCGAAGACAGAGTTGTCGACCTCACCTTCCTTGCATGAGAGACCGGTGATGTCTGCCGGCAGGCAGTGCAGATAGAGAGCCTTGCCGTCCTTTGTCAGCTTCATCTTCTCTTCCGAACATGTCCAGTCCTTGTGCTCTGCGTTCTGGGCGAGAAGCTTCTTCTCGAGAGCATCGATACCGGCCTTGTCTCCCTTCTGGTAAAGGCGGGTTCTCTCTTCCATGGCTGCGAACGGAGCCCAGCTCTTCGGATAGACGATATCGGCATCCTTGAATGCCTCGTCCATGCTGTTGCACTGCTTGAATGAGCCGCCTGTTGCAGCTGCGTTCTTCTTTGCAACCTCGATGACTTCCGGCATCACCTCATATCCCTCCGGATGTGCGAGTGTGACGTCCATGCCGAATCTTGTGAACAGACCGATGACTCCCTGCGGGACGCTGAGCGGCTTTCCGTATGACGGGCTGTATGCCCATGTCATGGCAACCTTCTTGCCCTTGAGGTTCTCGACTCCGCCGAACTGATGGATGACATGGAGCATGTCGGCCATGCACTGTGTCGGGTGGTCGACGTCGCACTGGAGGTTGACCAGTGTCGGTCTCTGCTCGAGGATGCCGTGTCTGTAGCCGTACTCGCAGGCATCGATGAATGTCTTCTGGTACTTGTGGCCTTCGCCGATGAACATGTCGTCGCGGATACCAACGACATCAGCCATGAACGAGACCATGTTTGCGGTCTCTCTGACTGTCTCGCCGTGTGCGATCTGCGAGACCTTCTCGTCAAGGACCTGCTCCTCGAGACCCAGCAGGTTACATGCGCTGGCGAATGAGAAACGTGTTCTGGTGGAGTTGTCTCTGAAGATCGAGATTCCAAGACCGGAGTCGAAGATCCTTGTGCTCTTGTTGTGCTCACGAAGATCCCTAAGTGCGTCTGCCACTGTGAAGATGGCATCGATCTCCTCATCTGTCTTGTCCCATGTCCAGTAGAAGTCGTTCTTGTACATGTTGTTGATGTGGAGTGTCTCAAGATGTCTGGCAAGTTCCAATGCTTTGCTCATTTATTTCTCCTATAAAAATTTTTAGGACGATTCGGGCTCAGTTCTAGGAGCTTGCGAGGGACAGTACTATGTGTACGGCCCGAGCATGCGACGCCGAAATGAACCCGAAGCACCTTCCTTATTTGATATCGTTACCTGTTAATTCCTGTCTGAAGCTTGTTGCACTACCCTTGCCTGCTTCCGGCTTGTAGAGCATCGGAGCTGCTGCAAGAACTGAAGCGCAGACCACGAGGTCCTGCTTCCAGGTAATCTCGTTCGGTGCGTGAGCCTGGCTCTCTGCTCCCGGTCCGAATCCGACACAGGGAATGCCGTAGCGGCCCTGGATGGCAACGCCGTTTGTGGAGAATGTCCACTTGTCGATGAGAGGTCTGCCGACTCTGGTGCTCTTTGCCTTGTCGTCTGCCCAGATTCTCTCCTGTCCCCACAGTGCATGGTATGCATCTGCGAGAGCCTTGACGTGCGGTGCGCTCTCCTTGTTGATCCATGTCGGGAAGAAGCACTCTGTCTTGTAGACCTCGCCGGTCCATGCCGGTCTGTCATACCAGTACATGCTGACCTTGACGTCGTCGCCGTACTTCTTGACTGAAGGAAGATCCTCGATCTCCTTGAGACATGTCTTGTAGGTCTCGCCTGCTGTCATTCTGCGGTCAATGGAGATGGCGCAGCTGTCTGCGACAGCACATCTTGAAGGAGATGTGTAGAAGATCTGGCTGACTGTACATGTTCCGCGGCCGAGGAAGCGTGCATCCTCATAGTGCTCCGGGTTGTACTTCGGATCCAGCATCTTCACAAGACCCTTGATCTCGACCTTGTCGTCTGCAGGATTCTCGTTGAGAGCTCTGACGTCCTGAAGGATGTCCGCCATCTTGTATATTGCGTTGTCTCCTCTCTCAGGTGCAGAACCGTGGCAGGAAACGCCCTTGACGTCGACCCTGATCTCCATTCTACCTCTGTGACCGCGGTAGATTCCGCCGTCTGTGGGCTCTGTGGAAATGACGAACTCGGGGACGATCTTGTCAACGTTGTAGATGTACTGCCAGCACATTCCGTCGCAGTCCTCTTCCTGGACCGATCCGACGACCATGATCTTGTATCCCTCGGGAATGAGTCCCAGATCCTTCATGATTCTGGCACCATACGTTGCGGAAGCCATTCCGCCTTCCTGGTCGGAACCACCGCGGCCGTAGATGATCTTGTCGGTCTCGTATCCCTTGTAAGGATCGTCCGTCCAGTTGTTGATGTTTCCGATTCCAACTGTATCGATATGGGAGTCAATTGCGATGATCTTGTCGCCCTTGCCCATCCAACCGATGACGTTTCCGAGCCCGTCGATCTCAACCTTGTCGTAACCGAGCTTCTCCATCTCTTCCTTGATCCTGTGGACAACACCCTTCTCCTCGCAACTTTCCGATGGAATGGCAATCATGTCTCTCAGGAACTTGGTCATGTCTGGACCATACTTTTCTGCTGCTTTTTTGATGGCTTCAAAGTCCATGTAATATCCTCCGTAAAAATCAGTTTTCTTGGACGTAGGGCGCACCGGTCCCTATGCTAAGAATTTTACTACCACATGCAACAAAATGCAACAAATTTTATCTGTCCGGCCCCGCCCCTCGCCGCTTCACCGGCGGCCATTGAAATACAGACTGAAATGTGCCATCTTTGCAGTCATGAAGACGAACGCGATGAGGATCCTGGACTCCATGAATATAGGCTACGAGGTGCTTGAATACGACATCCCCGACGACCTGAACATCGACATCGCCCTCCATTCGGCAAAAGTCCTGGGCCTGGCCGAAGAGCAGGTCTACAAAACCATAATCATGGTCAATTCGGACAGGCAGTACCACGTCTTCTGCCTCCCCGCCGGCTTCTCCATCAGCCTGAAGAAGGCCCGTGAGATCACCAGAAGCTCCTCGATCGACCTGATGAAAACCGACAACATCCTCGCCCTCACCGGCTACATCCGCGGCGGGGTCTCGCCCATAGGCATGAAAAGGCACTTCCCTACCTACATATGCGAGCTCGCACAGCTCGAGGACTTTGTATATGTCTCCGCAGGGCTTCGAGGGGTCTCCCTCAAGATCAGACCGGACGACCTGGCCCGAGCCTGCAGCGCCTCATTCTGCGATTTCGTCCAGTGAGAATCGGAAAATAAACCTAAACTCGAACTAAACCGGAATTCATGTTTAAAAATAAACATTGATTTCAAAATTATGTTCAAACAGGTTTATGGTTCTTCCTCATGACCAGCCTGTACACCAGATAATCCAGCCCCAGAAGCATCAGAACCGCAACCGTAAGGACAAGACCTGTCAGGAAAACCGAGTCCGGCAGGAAATCCAGCATAGCGAAGTTGCCGTGCTTGAGGTAGAGGTATTGAGCATCCTCATACTTGCCGTTGAAGTAGACGCACGGGACGGCAAGACAGAACAGAGCCCCGATTGTCAGAGGAATACCATAAGGTCTGACCTTGTATTCATGCACAAACATCATGTAGAACGTGCCCACCACAGGAAGAAGGTGCTCGCCCCAGTACTGGTAGTAGCGGTAGTATCCGGGTCCCATGGCACTGATGACAGCCGGGAAAAGAATCGGAAGGATTCCGGCGCTCATTGTCAGAAAGAAGCTCAGGTTGAACAGCTTCCTGGACTCGCTCATCATCATGAACGAGGTGCAGATCAGCGTCCACTGGCAGACCTGAAGCGGCAGGAAGCCCATCATGCTCTTGTCAGGATCGGTTCCGGGTCCCACGTATACCAGGCGCCAGAAATAGGACATCTCGCAGATGATCATCACAAAAGCATATATGAAGCGGAACGTCCTCTCGCCCTTCCATGTGCGGATCTTCTCCCTGTTGCGCCAGATTAGGATGATTGCGGCCACAGCCAGCAGAATAGGAATGATATGCGCCAGAGACCACTGCCTGAAATCACCCATTTCGCCGTATCCGAAGAAACCCGAACTGAAGTAAATCACTTCCCTGACCTTGCCGTCCACAATACACCTCCACCCCGCCCCGTCGGCCATTTTACCACAAAGCCTACCGAATCAAACCACCAAAACAAAAAGAAAAGCCCCTTGAGTTTCCCCAAAGGGCTTGGAGCTTCAGTAAGAATGCAGGATTACTTGGTCCTCATGTATCTATGACGTTCATCCGACTCATAGGGACTCCAATTGTTTCCATCATCACTCACCTCGATGGTCACACCTGTTCCGAGAGTCAGAGTTCCTTTAGATTCACCATCCTGACCCTTTCCGATTCCATCAGAGCTTTCTCGACCGGTTGCAGTGACTTTTCCACCGTTTATGATGACAGTACCGCCGGAACCTTTTCCTCCTCCACCGATTCCAGCACCCGCATAACCGAACCAGTCTGAGGAACCACCCTTTGCTTCTATAGTTCCTCCGTTGATGGTTATTTTTCCGCCGTCACAAGCATAGGTGCCACCTATTCCGGCTCCACCAGCGCCACCCTGTGCGTAAATGTTTCCACCATTGATGGTGATGTCTCCGCACTCGCTCTCCAGATCGTCGACGCCGATTCCGGAAAAACCCATGGATGTACCTTTGGAATCCAGATTACCGGAACCATCAATTGTAAGCGAGTTACCTTTATTGACACCAATTCCGTTACTTGCAGTAAGAGTCTTACCCTCAGAAAGGAAGAGAGTGACGTTTCCAATTATTTCAACACGATTATCTATGGTGACATTTTTAGACAAAGAAAAGATTTTGCTGTCACCTTCTTTCCACTGGGTTTTGTCTCCCAGGGCAGCAATATCCATTGCCCACTGGGCATAAAGGATGACATTACCATCCGTTGTTATCTCTGACTTATCCGGATAGAAATCTCCAGTGCCGTTTTTCTTTGTATTCCAGCCAATGAAAACATGGTCCTTGAGCTTGTATGCGTTGGGTCTCAATGCTGTCGCTTTGCCTGTTTTGACCCACTGCGGTACCATCAGGCCCTTTCCACCGTTGGAATTGAACTTGACAGAGACGATAGTCTCGTACCACTGGGCATACAGAGTCGTATCCTTATCAAAACTGACCGTGTCGGCATCGTAATACCAATCTCCGGTTCCTTCTTGCTCTGTGTTCCAACCCAGGAAATTATGATCGTCCATTATGTAGGTATGTAGAGGAAGGGTGACCTCTTCACCCTTGTAAACCGTCAGATCATCCATCTCGCCTTCTGCGCCGTTTCCATCAAATGCAATTGTCAATTCAATTTTCGGCTCAGGCTCAGAACTACATGAGATGAAAAACGAAACCAAAAGAAATGCTGTCAGCAATAGTATCAATGCTTTCTTCATGCCTTGTATCTCCTACTAAAATGCCAAAATCACAGGACAGGGTCATGAACAAGCAGCTTAAGACCACATGACTAACCCAATCCTATGAACGTAAATATAACATATTTTGTAAAAACAGTCACATCATCAAAAAACAAGCCCGATTCTTCTGAACCAGGCTCGTTTTAATTAATCGGAGTTTATCAGATCTTACCCAAGGCCTTCAGGACCTTTTCCGGAGTCATCGGCCAGTTTCTGATCCACACGCCGCAGGCATCGTGGATGGCAATGCCGATTGCGGGGGCCGCACCGTTACAGGCAATCTCGGAGATTGACTTGGCGCCGAACGGACCGAACTTGTCGTTGACGTCGATC
>JBGVBT010000114.1:0-2154 GCA_045225895.1 Sphaerochaetaceae bacterium | reverse complement strand
CGTGTCGTAGGCCAGATGAGGGAGAAACTCCACCTCAATGCAGTGCTCGTGGAGCTGCCGATCGGACTCGAGGACAAGCTCGAGGGCGTTGTTGATCTGATCCGCATGAAGGCCATCTACTTCGACGGCCCCAACGGCAACGTGCTCAGGGAGGAGGAGATTCCCTCCTCAATGCTCGAGGAAGCCAACCAGAAGCGCGAGGAGCTGATCGAGGCTGCCAGCGACTTCGACGACGATATGATGAACATGATCCTGGAAGGCGAGGAGCCCTCCGTGGAGATGATAGAAGCCGCCATCAGACGCGGAACACTTGCTCTGAAGATGTGTCCCGTCTTTGTCGGATCCGCACACAAGAACAAGGGAATCCAGCCGCTTCTTGACGGTGTCACCAAGTATCTTCCCGAGCCGAGGGATGTCGAGAACAGGGCTCTGGATCTGGACGACAACGAGAAAGAGGTTGTCCTTGATGCCGATGAGAAGAAGACACCCGTCGTTCTGGCATTCAAGCTCGAGGACGGACGTTACGGCCAGCTGACATACATCAGAGTCTATCAGGGCAAGCTGAAGAAGGGCGACGAGCTTGTTAACACAAGAACCGGAAAACGCTTCAGAATCGGAAGACTGATCAAGATGCACGCATCGGAGATGGAGGACATCAACGAGTGCGGAGCCGGAGAGATCGCCGCTCTGTTCGGAATCGACTGCGCAAGCGGAGACACATTCTGCGGAGCCGGTCTCAGATATGCCATGACATCCATGTTCGTTCCGAATCCTGTCATCTCGCTGGCAATCCATCCGAAGGACAAGAAGAGCCAGGACAACATGAGCAAGGCCATCAACCGCTTCATGAAGGAAGACCCGACCTTCCAATGCTATGTGGATCCCGAGAGCAACCAGACCATCATTAAGGGTATGGGAGAGCTGCATCTCGATGTCTATGTAGAGAGAATGAGACGCGAGTACAACTGCGAGGTCACAGTAGGTGCCCCGGAGGTCGCATACCGCGAGGCAATCTCACAGAAGGCCGAGTTCAACTACACCCACAAGAAGCAGACCGGTGGAAGCGGACAGTATGCCCGTGTCGCCGGATACATCGAGCCGATTGTCCAGGAGCCGGGTTCGGAAGAGGAGCCGAAGGATTTCGAGTTCGTCAACGAGGTCAAGGGCGGAGCCATTCCTACCGAGTACATCCCATCCTGCGAGAAGGGTTTCGTGACCGCAATGAAGAAGGGTCCGCAGCTTGAGTTCCCGATTGTCGGTGTCCGCGTCTGCGTGAACGACGGTGCATGGCACCCGGTCGATTCTTCAGACATGGCCTTCCAGACAGCAGCTATCGCAGCTTTCAAGGAGGCTTTCGCCAAGGCAAAGCCGACCATCCTCGAGCCCATCATGAAGGTCGAGATCGAGGGTCCGTCGGAGTTCCAGGGAGCCATCTTCGGAACCATCAACCAGAGAAGAGGCATGATCGTCAGCTCCACTGAGGACAACAACGTCTGTACAGTCGACGCTGAAGTACCTCTTGCAGAGATGTTCGGTTATTCGACCGTCCTCAGGTCCATGACCCAGGGTAAGGCCGAGTACACCATGGAGGTCTGCCGCTATGCCAAGGTTCCCCAGTCGATTGCCGAGGAACTGAAGAAAAAGAAGGAAGAGAAGGACAAGGCCAAGAAGTGACCCGCTTTCCGGCTTTCCGTGCTATCATTAGAAAAGAAACAATTTCAAAGGAACAGATATGGAAGTTGCAGAACTGATTAAAAAGAGTCCGATTAGAGTATTCGAGAGTTCCATCGACGGTGGCCTTGGAAAAGGAAACCTCGGTGTGCTGGCATCCATGCACGGTGTTGGAAAGACCGCCTGCATGGTCCATCTTGCCATAGACAAGATCCTGCGCGGACAGAGCGTCATCCACGTGTCGTTCGGCGCCAACGTCGAGCACATCATGAACTGGTACAAGGAGGCCTTCCGCGAGATCTCCGAGTTCAGGAGCCTTGACGATGCCTTCGATGTCTACCAGACAATCCGCAGCAACCGCGTCATGATGAACTTCTCACAGGAAGGAATCGGCGTGGACAAGATCCTCTCCAGCCTGGAGACCCTGATCAAGCAGGGCTCATTCAAGGCCGATGCAGTGTTCTTCGACGGATACAAGCTCAC
>JBGVBT010000113.1:0-4880 GCA_045225895.1 Sphaerochaetaceae bacterium | reverse complement strand
ATCTTCACAGCCTCCTGTCCCAGATACTTCTGGGCGGCGATTGTGACTGTTTTGGGAAGCCTCATCCTCTTTGCAGTGTCTATTGCGTGGCTTTCACCGGGAAGACCTTCGATGACACGGAACGTGGGCTCAAGGGTCTTCTCATCGAACTCCATCGAAGCGTTCTGGACAATATCTGATCCGTAGGCATACTGCTTCAGCACACCGTGGTGGCTTGTCGTCAGGGTAAGGGACGCCTTCTTTGTGCAGAACTCAAGAATCGAGCGTGCAAGAGCCGCACCTTCCTGCGGGTCGGTTCCACTTCCGAGCTCGTCCAGGATGACCAGTGAGTCCTTTGTCATTGTCCTGAGGATGAACCCGATGCTCTTCATATGGCCGCTGAACGTAGAAAGATGGTTCTCAATGCTCTGGTCGTCGCCGATGTCAGTGAACACCCTGTCGAACAGAGCAAGGCTGCTTCCGTCGGATGCCGGGATGTAGCCGCAGATCTGGTTCAGAAGGGAGAAAAGCCCCACAGTCTTCATAGTGACGGTCTTTCCTCCGGCGTTGGGACCTGTAAGGACCACGGCCTTGATTCCCGATGGAACGGCAAGATCGATTGGAACACACTTGGCACCCAGAAGCGGATGTCTTGCATGGATCAGGTTGCAGCTGTAGTCGCCGTCTATGGAAGGCTCCCCTATCTGTGTCCTGCAGCAGTCATTGTTCTTTGCCCATGAGGCGAACGCATAGAGGAAATCCGCCTCCTTGACCTGGGAGCACAGGATGCGGATGTCGCTCTCACATTCCTTGACCATGTCCGAAAGTTTTCCTATCAGCCTTGCAATCTCAAGAAGGATCTCTTCCTGAGCCATGATGACAGCATTGTTCATGTCAACAAGCCTGAAAGGCTCCATGAAGACCGTACCGCCGCTTTGAGAAGCACTCTGCACATAGCCGTCGATCATAGACTTAGATTCGTTTCTGACGGGCAGAAGGATTCTGTTGTCACGCATGACAGCGGCATCGGACTGCATGATGGAGGCATTGCTGTGCATCAGCTCGGAGGCAAGGCGGCTTCTTTCAAGACGTTTGCCCTCCGCCCTGTCCCTGAGAGCTTTGACGGTGGGATAGTTTTCCTTGACCACGCCCGGGAATTCCAGGATGCGGAAGATCTCCTGTTCAAGATACAGAAGGTTCTCCGGAATCTCAGGGATTATCTCCTGGACATTGCTGTCCCTGTCTGGGCAACCCAGCTGTGTGGAAAGCCCCAGAAGTGTTTTCAACAGCCTGGAACTTCTGATAAACAGGCCGATATCATAGATTTGTTGGCCTTCTAACGATACAGTTGGCCGAGTTAGGATGGATTCAAGTGCATCTGAGATATCAGGAAAAGTCTCGACATGAAGACCCTCTTCCGACACGGCCTTGGTGATCGAGTACATGACCGCAGAAACCTGTTTCTGCCTCAGTGCATATACATCCCGGTCGAAAACAGGGATGGCACCTTTCACTGCAGCGGCACCAAGAGGGCTGAGAGCATGGTTAGACACGGTCTGGAGAACCAGATCGAGACCCAGATCTATTGCTGTCCTTTTGAACATTTCTTTCCCCAGTTCCTTCCCCAGACGGGAAGCCTGTCTTCAAGCGAATCAAGTATCCTGAGATAGCTTTCATATCTGTCGGCATTGATTTTGCCTTTCTCAAGGAGTCTTCTGACCTCACAGCCGGGCTCGTTCACATGCATGCATGTGGCATACTCACACTTGGTGGAAGCCTTAACGAACTCCGGAAACGACTGGGCAATCAGATGCGGATTGTCATGAGGAACCGAAATCTCCCTGAAACCGGGAGTGTCGATCAATACGAAATCAGGCCCGTCCAGCATCAGCGAATGGTTTGTGGTGTGGTTTCCCCTGTTGTACTTGGCATTCAGATCACCGACCCTCTGGTTGGTTCCCAGGATCCTGTTCACAAGCGAGCTCTTTCCAACTCCGCTCTGACCTACAAACGCCACGGTCTTTCCCCTGAGCTTCTCAATCAGGGCATCAACATTCTCTCCGGTCTCAGCCGAGACACTCAGAGTCTCGTATCCGAGCTTCTTGTACAGCTCGTAGCGCTCCATTTCCTCTTCGGTCAGAAGAATATCGCACTTGTTCAGGACAATCATCACGGGAACGCTTCTGCAGCATGCAATGACACGGTCAACGAAACGCGGCCTGAACGGCGGACTTTCCACGCTGCATATGCAAACGACAAGATCCATGTTGGCGCAAATGGTCTGATTCAAAGATCTTTTGTCGTTCCAGCGCGAAAATTCACTCATTCTGTCTCGTCTGAGAGTAACAAGGCCCTCTTTATCACCCGAAGGAGTGAACTCGACCACATCTCCCACCACAATGGGATTGTACTCGCCCGTAGCCTGATCAAGGTGCTTGCCCTTGATCCTGCAGCTGAAGGCCTCATTGTCCTCAGTCCTTACCGAGTAGATGTTGTTTATGGATCTTGTGACCGTTCCCGTCATGTCAGCTTTCTCTCAGTTTCTGCTCAAGGTCGGAGAACCTCTTGGGAACCGGAGATTCGAAATGCATCCTCTCCCCTGTTGTAGGATGGTTTATCTCCAGAATCGAGCTGTGAAGCATCAGAGGCTCGCCCGGAAACCTCGAGAGCCTGTTGTTGTACATGACATCTCCAATCACAGGATGTCCTATATACTTCATATGCACTCTTATCTGATGCGTCCTGCCGGTGAAGATATGGACCTTCACCAGAGCTGCCTGCGGAAGCTGGCGAACGACCTCGTAATGGCTCTTGCTGAACTTTCCTTCCTGGTACCTGTCGGCCGTTCCGCCAAGCCTGTACTTGGGATCGTTGTAGACCTCGTTCTCAATCTCAGCCGTCCTCTTAGCCGAAAGACCGCCCTGGATGATGAACTCGCGCTGCTCCTTCACAGGGGCAAAAAGCTTTCTGTCGTTGCGGTCGCGTGCAAGAAGGCACTCGATGTCATCCTCGTGCTTCTGGAAGATTCCGTCACAGAACGCATAGTATATCTTCACGATATCGTGGCTCTGAAACTGCTCGCTCAGGCTTGCATGGGCCCTTGCGTTCAGTGCAACAACCATAACTCCGCTGGTATCCTTGTCCAGCCTGTGGACGATACCGGGTCTTGAGACATCGCATTCGTCGGCCATCTCGTCTATGAAAGACTGCCCATAGCGATATGCAAGCGCATTTACAATGGTTCCGTTGGGATTTCCCGCACCCGGATGCACAACCATGCCCTGGGCCTTGTCTATGACTAGCATGTCCTGGTCTTCGTAAAGGATGTTCAGAGGAATGTCCTCGGCCTCAACCTTCTCAAAGACATCGGCCACATAATGCAGGCTGACGTTGTCTCCTGCGCTGACCTTGTCGCTCTTCTTTGCCTTCTTTCCATTTATGGTGATCAGACAGTCATCCCCGGTCAGGGCGCTGCGGGAAAGGTTCTGGACCTTGGATGCGACAAAGGCGTCCACCCTTGTTTTGGAGACACCTTCTTCAACGACGAAGTCGAAATCACGTTCAATCCGCATTGACAGCCCCGATTATGTAATCGATCACCGCAATTGCGGCGGATACCGATGCCGCTATGGCCAGGTTCTGCAGGAATGAGGACTCTTTGTTGGCAACGCTGAATGCAAGGGCCGTGAGCGGATAAGCTATAGGTATACCACCGAAGAAAATACATTCGGCCCTTCTAAGATCCAGCGCCCACTTGGGGAATTCATCAGGCCTGTACGGTTCATATGCAACAGTATCCGCGCTGAACACCGGTGCACAAATGCAAAGAGAAAGACAGATCAGAACTGTTATTGCCACAAGTTTCTTCATGCTTTGTTACCGTAATCCCTCGGCCCGAAGATTGCAGTGCCGATTCTGACCTCAGTGGATCCGTTTCTGACACCTATCATGTAATCGCCGCTCATTCCCATCGAGAGGATTCCGAAATCCATCTCCGGGTATTTCACCACGCATTCAGATCTGAGCTCCACCAGCTCCTTGAACGCCTTGTCTGTAAGCTCTTCCTTCTTCTCGACCGGACAGTCCACAGGTCCGACGGTCATAAGACCGCGAACCCTGATGTTCTTCATGTCCTTTGAAGCCTCCAGAGTGTTAAAGAGCTCCTCTTTTGTCACAAAGCCACTCTTTGCCTCTTCATTGGAGGTATTGTACTCAAGAAGCACATCTATCACTTTGCCGCATTTCTGTGCAGCGCCGTCGATCTTTGTCAGAAGGCTCAGGGAATCCACGCTCTCTATCATATCCACAAGAGGCACGACCTTGTTAACCTTGTTAGACTGAAGATGTCCTATCATGTGAAGCTCCATGTCAGACGGCCTGCTCTGAAATTTTGCCACTATCTCCTGGACATGGTTCTCTCCGAACAGCCTGAGCCCTGCATCATATGCAGCCATGATCTCCTCAACGGATCTGGTCTTGCTCACAGCCATGAGTCTTGTAGTACCTATCTCGCTTTGAATACGGCGTATAGCCTCCAGGTTGATTCCCATAGCACTGATTCTAGCCGAATCAGCCTGTTAATACAATATTGACAGTAAAACAGAGAAATGCTAATTTAATCTCGCATGGCGATATAGCTCAGCGGGAGAGCCCCAGTCTTACACACTGGTTGTCGTTGGTTCAATCCCAACCGCGGTCAAATGTAAAGACCAGCTTTTCGGCTGGTCTTTTTCATTTGACGCGAATTTTGGGATTGAAGCGAGCGGTAGGAGGAAGCACTGCTTCCGAAGCGAGGCGGCCTGAAGCCGGACTACCGGGAGGCGGAAGGCGAGTCCCGTTCTGGGCAACAAAAAGGCTAGTCTTAGTGACTGGCCTTTTTTGTTTGCTATTTCAATAATTGG
>JBGVBT010000112.1:0-17300 GCA_045225895.1 Sphaerochaetaceae bacterium | reverse complement strand
TTTTTGACAGCCTTTTTTATGCTCCGATGCTCCTGCAAAAATGCCTGAGCACCGGAGCATGGGAGCATCAAAAACGGCCTGTCACTGATGCCTTTTTATATATTAGTTTAATGTATCTATTTGCAATATAATAAGTTATTAAATTTACCACCACCATAGGAGCATCAGAGCATGTGAGCACAGGAGGACGGGAGCGGCTGAGCATTATCTGGCAGGGCATCCCCTCATGATGTATGGGCCGTCAATAAGCCGGTGTGTTGCCAGTGCATCGGCATCTTATGCACAAGCCTCAGGCATAGGCGCCATGGAAATCCCGCGCCCAGCCTGGCGTGTGCATAACGCTGCACAGGCAACCCACAGATGATTGGACAGCCAATCCACAATCAGGAATAACTGGCCATATAAGCGACTACGTCGGCTTCGCAGGAACGCATGGCAAGGATGGTCAGTTCGATGAGCTTGTCCAGGTCCCAGCCGAGGCGCTCGGCACCGGTTGTGATGGTCTCGCGGGAACATCCGGCCGCGAATTTCTTATCCTTGAACTTCTTCTTCACGCTCTTGACCTCAAGATCCATGACGCTCTTGCTGGGATGCATGAGGGAAACGGACCAGATGAGGCCGGTCAGTTCATCTGCGGCGAAAAGTATCTTCTCCATCTCCTCGGTTGGTTCCACATCACAACAGATTCCATAGCCGTGGGAACAGATGGTGTGGATCATGTCCTCGGCGCACCCGCCTTCGCGAAGGAGCTCTGGAGCCTTGGTGCAGTGCTGCTCCGGCCACATCTCGAAATCGATGTCGTGAAGAAGACCGCACTGGGCCCAATAATCGGCTTCATCTGCAAAGCCGAGCTGGTTTGCATACCAGAGCATGACCCCTTCCACTGTCAGGGAGTGCCTGATGTGGAACGGATCCTTGTTGTACTTTTTCAGAAGCTCAAAGGCCTGCTCCCTTGTAAGATTCGATCTGTGCATTCTGACCTCGTCAAAAAATCACTCGAACGGAACGCAGGAGGCGCTCTTAATCAGGCTGCTGGATTTGATGAATGAACTGAATTCAGAGAAGGTGATCTCGTTCTTTCCGTGGACGGTGACCTCGAATGTGACAGTTCCGTCCGGATTCCAGGTGTAGCTTCTGGAGCTGAGTTTGTAGGTGCCCCATTTCTTGACCTGGCCTTCCAGAAGCTCGTTGAAGGATTTGTCATCAGTGACGGTGAAGTTCATCTGATAGGTGTAGTAGGCATCGTAACCGAGTTTGAATACCTTGAAGAGAATCTTCATAAGTATCAGGACAAAGACCTCGGCGGCTGTGACAATGTACATTCCGGCGCCGATGGAAAGACCGAGTGCCAGCGTCACCCAGATTCCGGCTGCGGTGGTGAGACCCTTGATGTTGCTCCCCTGCTTGAAGATGACTCCTGCACACAGGAAACTGATGCCGCTTATGGCCTGAGCTGCGATACGTGAGGAGTCGGCTCCTCTTGTACCTCTGAATGTCTCTCCGACTGAGTTAGTCAGGTCGGCGAAACCGTACTTTGAAAGAATCATGATCAGAGCTGCGGCGCAGCAGACCAGGATGTGTGTATAGACTCCGACTCCCCTGAACCGCTTGCTTCTCTCATATCCGATGAACATTCCGATGAAACTCGCAATGAGGATGCGGAGAAAGAATTCCAGATACTGGACTGTGGTGAAGCTGTCGGCAAGATACTTTCCTAATGTCATAGATGTCATTGTTTTACCCCTATACCTTAGATATGCAGATGATAGGAATCATATCCTGCAATGTCAATCAACGTGGAGGCAGACCATGTTGATAAAACAGGTAAAACACCATATCATCCCATTGTTCGGGAAGAAGATGACAAGAAAGATAAAAGCCAAGGACATGGAAAGAAGCCTGCGCTTTGCAGGAACCATAGCAAGATGGATTGTCCCTCAGTATACGGAGAGGAAATTCCGTTTCTTCAACTGTGTCATCAACGGTGTGATTTCGCATATAAGACCGCGGGGCGTGAAAAAAACAACCATCAACCTTGAACGTGAGGACGGAACCCAGCTCAAGGTCAGGATCTTCAGTCCCAAAAAACAGAAGACAGAGAAGACACCGGGGATGCTCTGGCTACACGGAGGCGGATACTGCATGGGAACACCCGAGCAGGACATCTGGACAATCCGCGAGTACATCAGGGAGGGCGGATGCACCGTCGTGGCTCCGTGCTACACTCTTGCAACTGAAAAACCGTATCCGGCTGCTCTGGATGACTGCTATCTTGCCCTTCTCTGGCTGCGCGACCACTGCGAAGAGCTAAAAGTGAGGGACGACCAGATTTTTGTCGCAGGCTCAAGCGCGGGAGGCGGGCTGACTGCCGCGCTCTGCATCTACGCAAGGGACAGAAAGGAAGTCTCAATAGCATACCAGATGCCTCTGTATCCCATGCTTGACGACCGGATGACAACTCCGTCGTCGCAGAACAACGATGGCCCGGTTTGGAATACTGCATCGAATATCACAGCATGGAAGAAATATCTGGGCGATAGTTTCCAGACAGATGATGTTTCACCCTATGCAGCTCCCGGACGGTTGGAGAACTATTCAGACCTGCCGCCTGCATTCACATTCGTAGGAGACATAGAGCCGTTCTACAACGAGACTGTCGATTTCATGGAGAAAATGAAATCGGCCGGAATCCCGGCCGATTACAAGGTCTATCATGGTGCTTACCATGGTTTTGATGTTCTGTGCTGGTTCTCCAAGCCCGGCCGCGATTCCCACCGCGTCATGCTGGAGAACTACAGACGGGCCTCAAAGGAATGCTTCAGGGCCCAGCCGAAATGACAGCCGGTTACGGCTGCTTTCCGATATAAGCCAGAATTCCTCCGTCGACATACAGAACCTGTCCGTTGACAAAATCCGATGCCTCGGATGCAAGGAACAGAGCAGGACCCTGAAGGTCTTCTGTCGTTCCCCATCTCTCTGCAGGAGTCTTTGCGACTATGAAGCTGTCGAACGGATGTCTTGAACCGTCAGGCTGTCTCTCTCTGAGAGGAGCGGTCTGAGGTGTTGCGATGTAGCCCGGGCCAAGTCCGTTGCACTGGATGTTGTACTTTCCGTACTCGGAGCAGATGTTCCTGGTAAGCATCTTCAGTCCGCCCTTTGCGGCGGCATATGCACTGACAGTCTCGCGTCCGAGCTCGCTCATCATCGAGCAGATGTTGATGATCTTGCCGCTTCTCTTCTCCACCATTGCAGGAAGAACCGCCTTGGAGACGATGAAGGCTGCGGTGAGGTCGATGTCTATGACCTGTCTGAAATCCTCGGCCGACATTTCCGTCATGGGGATCCTCTTGATGATTCCTGCATTGTTCACCAGGATGTCGACACTCTGGCCGAAGTCCTTCTCGATGCGTGCGAGGGTTTCACTGACCTGCTTCTCGTCGGTGACATCGCAGATGTAGCCGCGGACATCCTTGGCCCCGTCCTTTGCGTACTCGGACAATGCCTTGTCCAGACCGTCCTGATGTCTGCAGTTGAATGCCACCTTGGCACCTGCCTTGGCATAACAGAGCGCGATTGCATATCCGATTCCGTAGGAAGCGCCGGTGACCCAGGCGACCTTTCCCTTCAAGCTGAATTTATCCAGATAGTCTCCCATTATGTTCTCCTTTGAACTCCTTCTATGACATGGTAGAGGGCATCAGCATTTAAGTCAATGAGAACCCTCGTCCATCCTCTGCTCATGCTGCTTTGCGACCTTTCTCAGAATATCCTCGAATCCGACAAGCGCAGCAAAAGGTGCGAACTGGGCCGCCCGGTCGGCCTGCGGCATCTGAGGATGATTCACCGATTTGTGATGTGGAAGATCGATTATGTCCGAATAGCGGTCAATGTCGTTTTTCATGCCTTGTGACCTCCTACCTGATTGTTCCTGTCAATGGTCTTGGCCCCTTCCTCAAGGTCCATCAGCCTGAGTATGGCGTTCTTTCCGAAACGTTTTCTTATCGAGAGTGCGGCAAGCATCTGCCTTTTCTCCTTCTCGCTCTTTCTAAGAAGTTCCTCGTCCAGAGCCTCGGTTTCATCCATATCCGCAAATAGATCCGGCTGAATCTCCGTGCTCTGCCTGCGGCTTCCCTCCGGGATGACGTTGCACGCCGCTATGTTCACATGGCGGATGAAGAGCTTTCTGTCCACCTGGGTGTCGTATATTCCCAGCACGGCCTTTCTTATGACCGTAGCCGCGGAGGTGTAGTCCATCAGTCTGGCACTTGTATTCAGGCCCTTGGGCGCAGTACGGCCATACCAGTCGTGTGTGAGGTTGCCGTTGTAGTCGTCGGGAATCTTGGTATCGTAGGCTATGCCCAGAACAACCGCATTGGTCACAAGCCCCTTGTCCACGAGGTCCAGTGCAAGGCAGTCCGCCATCTCCTTGACTATCAGACGCCCCTTGTCGAACGGGTACGGTTCAGGCAGGACCTGACCGGAGCTCAGGCTGTTGTTCTGCGGTCTGTAGTCCTTGATCTGGGCCATGGTGCAGTTTTCCCATCCCCAAGCATGGTCTATGAGAAGCTCGGCATTGATGCCGAAAAGACCGTACAGGAGCTCCTCGTTCTCAAGCGACATCCTGGCCACATCACCCATGGTGAGCATGCCGTTTGCCGCAAGCTTCGTCGCATAACCGCGCCCTATGCGCCAGAAGTCCGTGATGGGAGTGTGCGCCCACAGCTGTTTTCTGTAGGACATCTCGTCAAGCTCGGCTATCCTCACCCCGTCCCCGTCAGCCGGCATGTGCTTTGCGACGATGTCCATGGCAACCTTGCACAGATACAGGTTTGTCCCTATCCCGGCCGTGGCCGTTATTCCGGTGGCCCTGAGGACGTCGCGTATCATCCTGATTGCAAGCTCATGGGCAGTCAGTCTGTAGATCTTCAGGTAGTGGGTCACATCGATGAAGACCTCGTCTATGGAATAGACGTGTATGTCCTCAGGGGCGACGTAATTCAGGTATATGTCGTAGATCGAGGCGCTTATCTCCATGTAGCGGGCCATGTGCGGAGGCGCAACTATATAGTCCAGTTCCAGAGAAGGATCGGCTGCAAGCTCCGACGCGCTGCACGACTTTCCGCAGAACTTCCTTCCTTGAGCCAGAAGACGCCGGCGGGCGTTTATCTCCCTCACCGCCTGCACAACCTCGAACAGCCTGGGCCGGCCCGGTATGCCGAGAGCCTTCAGCGCAGGCGAGACGGCAAGACAGATTGTCTTTTCCGTCCTTGCCCTGTCGGCCACCACAAGATTCGTGTCCAGGGCATCAAGCTTCATCGCACTGCATTCCACGGATGCGTAGAAGGATTTGAGGTCAATGGCTATGAAAGTATGCGTGTCGCCCATATTCCTTACTATATGTTAAGTGAGCGCTTCTTGCAACCCCATTTACAATCCGTCACAGAGAGAAATACAGCTTCACATTGCAGTCGCCGGACTGCGGATTCCAGACCAAAGTGGCTCCGAGGCCCCACTGCGTTCTGGTCAGAAGCTCGCCTATCACAGGTGTGAACGAGAAAAACGCGCAAAGCTGGACCTGGTGCAGGAACCGCCTCGTCTTCACCCAGTAGTTTGCGACGTACGAGGCATCAAGCGTGAAGCGCTGCACATGGAGGCCCAGAAACGGAATTGCCCTCTGGATCTCAAGCCCGTAAAGAACCACACTCGCCTGACCTATGAGCAGGATGTTGTCATAGGAATCCACAAAGTGCGCATCGATCACGGCTGAGAACGGAAGGTTCGTGATATGGGGTCCGTCACATCTCCACCACAGAAGCGACGGAACACGGAAACCCGCCGTGATTCCGGGGAAAAGGTTCCGGGAGTATACGTCGACATAGTACTGGTAGTACTGATATGGACCCAGTCCTGTCTTGAACGCATGGCTGTACTCGACAAGGGCAAGATTCGAGGCCTTTCCGCTGAAATCGGCCGTAGGGCTGAAATCCATGAGATAGCTGAAGCTGTCTCCGAGCAGCAGGTTCTCATATGGATGGCCGAGCTCGATTGTATGGGAAGCGGTGGCACCTGCATACAGACGCACATGCCTTGCCGGCAGGGCGTGTTCGCTTTTGAACAGGCCCGTACCGTATGCGGCATTGACCGATACGGAGAAAGGAACCACATCATTGTCACATGCAAAGGAGTATGAACCGATTATGTTGCCGGAACCGAAACCTGCCGAGATACTGTGCGAGAAGGTCTCCGTAGGATCTGTTGTGATCCATGTGCCGCCCAGTCCGAGCAGACCGGAATCATCTCCGAAAGATGCAACCGCAACCGGAATAAGGACTCCATCCAGGAAATACCGTCCGGGCCTGTAGCCTGTGGATGCGGCACTCAGTGCCGAGGTGTCGGGCCTTTGGGTGCTGAACAGTGACGAGGTCCCCACCTCCACGGCATCGGAAAGACCGAGGCTTCCGATATCCGCACTCTCCAGATTTCCCTTTTCGAAGAAACGGGCCGAGAACACCACTTCATTACCTATACGCACGGGCCCTCGGACGCTCCCCAGGACATCCGCCTGGGAAAGCCGCATGAGGATCTTTCCATCGCAAACGCTGAGCTCTCCGTACCTGCCCAGGTTCGTGGCCTTGGCATCAGCCGGATACCAGGAGAAACACAGGACATCCTGACCGTCCGCCGTTCCCGAAGACAGGGAAACGATTTCCAGATCGGAGGGGTTGTCAACCAGCGAAACCGACATATCCGAAAGAGATAGGAACGCGATGTTCTTATGAGTCTGGTAGTTGATGACAAATGCCACCTGTCCGTTGCCGGACGGCACGAAATCCGATGCCGTCACATCGAATCCCAGCCAGATGGATTTGCCTTCGACCTTTTCATGGTTTTCAAGAGAATAAAGGTCCAGATATGTGTTCTGACCTTCATTTCCATAGATCAGTGCATATTCTGTACCATCAACAACAGCAAATGAGCCGCCGCGCAGGTCACGCTTGTCGGATGAGAACGTATGGATCAGCCTTGCCGAGGATCCCGATACATCGTATAGCCTGACGCAGGCTTGTTCATCGGTTACGAACGGCAGAAGCATCATGCTCCCGTCGGAGGACAGGCTCATGAGACCGCTTTCTGTAGGAAGGGACAGGACAGTCGAACAGGTGGTCATGTCTGGCGAAAATCTGACAACGCTCCATGCGGATGCGTCATAGACATAGACAGATCCGTCAGTGGAAAGCCTCAGGGTTGAATACATCGCGCTCTGCTTTCTTGACGGCACGGCCTCGCCCTCAATGACATCCGAGGGAACCTCCACCCAGTCATAGAAGTTCTTCCATGCCTGTGCAATCGGGATTCCTATGTGCTCGTGAATCACGTTTCCCGGTGTAGGCCAAAGCCTTGGATAGGCAAAGGCCCTGTATACTGATGCCACGACCTCGTGTCCGTAGGTGATCTCAAGATACTCCAGAAATGCCGCGGCGAAATTGTAGTAAAGAAGTCCGCTCGGATATGTGTCGCGTGCACCGGCTATCTCGAACCAGTTGGGGAAAAGACCTTCCAGCTTCGCCTGCTTGACAATCTGCATGCTGTAGGAGCTGTTCAACCTTCCGTAGCCGTTGGCACTCTCGGACAGAATGGCTCCGCCCTCGGTAAGGGACGGATAGAGGAAGAACAGCGGCGAGAACGACACCGGATCTCCGAAGACTTTTGAGAGCGATTCGAAGAACGGACCTCTGATGTTTTGATGGAAGGCATGTGTCAGTTCATGACGGAATATGTCCAGAATAACCTGTCTGTGTGCAGACTGCTGTCCCAGGTCTGTGACGGTGTCGAACATCACTATCCTGTTGGAAGGATAGGCGTTATATGAGGCGTTCAGATCCTTGTATCTGGATGTCACAACAACAGAGGTATGGAACTGCGGATCCACACCGAAATACAGGACAAGGGAACTGTAGGTATCCTCGCAGTTGTCGAAGATCAGGGAGGCCGTCTCCAGGCTTGTCTGCTCATAGATGATGTCGAAATGCTCGGTCGTGGCAACCCTGACATCAGACAGAGGTCCCCTGACGATTGAGCAGAACGCCAAAGACGCGACCGCCAGTACGGCGGCCATTGCGATTGCTTTTTTCATATTGAGGTCAGACCTGAAGGAGTTCCTTCTTCTTGTCAAGGGCGGCGGCCTTCTTCAGAAGTTCCTTGGACGTTCTGATGTTGGACTCTATCTTGTCGAAGTCCTCACTGATGTCCGCATCCCTTCTTTCCGAAACACCGACAACCGCATCCCTGCACAGATCGGGAATCCGGTCCACAAGAGCCTTTGCGGAAGCCACATCAAGGTCTCCCCTGTCGTCGAAAAGATACATCATCATGACCTTGGAAGCACGCTTTTCGGCCTTGATGACCTTTTTCATGACCTTGATGGACTTGTCCAGATTCTTCATCGGGTCATTGGAGGTGCAGAGCATGCGCAGCTGCAGACACTTCTTCCTGAGCTTGTTTATCCTCTTGTACGCCTGGCCCAGGAGGTCCCCCACTCCGGCCCTTACGGCAAAGATCTTCACTACCACGTAAACCACAACCCAGAAGCAGATGACGAGGACCATCGTGTCGAACTTCTCACTGCTGATAAGTCTTTCCAAAGCTGTCATTCGGTCACCTCCTTATCCTGTCTGTAGCTCACGGTGACCTGCGGGAACGGGATCTGCACACCGTTTTCCATCAGGGTCTTGGTGAGCTGCTCGTTGAGATCCCAGGTGACCGTCCAGTAATCGGTCCTCCTGCACCAGATGCGCACGTTGAAGCTGATCGACGAATCCTTGGTGTAGTTGTAGTGACAGGCCGGAGCCGGCTCGGTCAGAACCATCGGATGCCTGGATGCAACCTCAAGGAGGATCCTCTTGACCTTCTCCGGATCCTCGGCGTAGTCGACATCGACAGGAAGATCTATCCTGCGGGTGTCGTTGATCGAATAATTGGTAATCGAGGATGTGAAAACCTGTGAGTTGGGAAGCATGACCTGCCTGTTGTCCGGCGTGGTGAGCACCGTATGCATCAGCTTGACTTCCTTGATGGTGCCGGAAACCGAACCGATCTCAACGAAGTCGCCCTCCTTGAACGGGCAGTTGATGACAAGGACGATACCGTTGGCGACGCTGCTCAGGATGTCCTTGACCGCAATTCCTATGGCCAGTGTGGCCGCCGAGATGGCACCCACGATACCGGTGAGAGGAATCCCGAGTCCGGCAAGGCAGAGAAGAAGCAGTGCCAGAAGCAGGGCGAACCTGACCAGTGTCAGGACGAAGTTCACAAGGGCATTGTCCAGACTGCTTGCCAGAAGCGCCAGCTTGAGCATCTTCAGCAGATTGCCGATGATCAGATAACCCAGAACAGCTGTGAAAATGACGGCCACGAGGCTGAATCCGGTGTTTTCCATAAACAACACAAACTTTTCCATGTTTTCTCCAATCCAATAAGGCAGTCACAGAAGATGTGAAGCCTTGTCTGAAATCTCGCTCTGTCTGAGCCTCAGGTCCGAAATGGCCTTCAGCTCCGCATCCACCTTCTGCTGCAGCTCCGCCTTCTGGTTCTCGATTGCCTGTATCTGGCTGTTGAGATGGTTCATCTGCTCGGAAAGCCTTGAAAGCTGCAGATTGTGGATGTCTATGTCCTTCTCCATCATAAGATGGTCCATGTTCAGACTCTGCTGCGCGAGCTTCGTGCTCTGACGCACAATGGCATTGCAGCAACGCTTGAGCTCCTCCGGCGCTTGGTCGTCCATCCAGTACGGAATCCCCTGGGCCAGGACCCTTCCGTATTCGACATACATCTCCGAGAGCCTGTCGACTATGGCGTTCCTCTGGCTCTGCATCTCACGGAGCCTGCGGTTCTCCTCCCCGTATGCCCCGAGGCTCTTCAGGGAACCCTGCGCCTCGTCCATCATGTTCTTGTGGTCCAGGATGTCGTTCTTGTAGTTCTTCTTGGTGAAACGGATGTTCTCCATCTCGTCCAGAATGGCCTTGGCCCTCTCTCCCGGAACCTCCCGGAAATTGCCGGAGTTGTATATACGCTTTCCTGTCTCGGCGAAGACAGCATCCAGACTGCCCTTGAGCTTCTCGATCCGTCCCTCGTAAACCGAGGCCATCAGCTTGGGGCCCTTGGACGCGTATTTTTCGTATTTCGATTCTAGGTCCGAAAGCTTCTGCTCGTATTCGCGCATGGGCTCGAGGCATTTCTTCAGCCTCTGGGGAAGCCTCCCCGCCGAATCGATCTCGATTGCAACCGCGCCGAGCGAGGATATGAGCACCGAATAGCGCTTGTCCAGCTCCTTCATGGATATGCTGGTCTGCTTTATGCCCCTGTCACCGGCAGACATCTCGCTTACAGCCGTCTTGAGGGCATCGATCCTGGCCTCGATGTCATCGCGTTCGGCAATGACGTCGGAGAGCCTTTCGAACGCCTCCTGGCTCGGTTCGTAACCTATGGCCTTGTGCCATGAGCACGCAACCTCCCCCAGCTCCTGATACATCTGGGAAAGTTCGGTTCTCGAGCGCTCCATTTCATGTTTGAGACTGTCTATTTCAGCAGCTACCGGCGGCATAATTGAAATATATCATATACTTGATTTTCCGTCTGCAAACGTATGCAAATAAAAAGGAAAATGTTGTATACTTCGTCCGAACTCTATTTCAGGAGACGAATATGGCTGAAACCATAAAAGATATCAGGGGCCAGAAGGTTCGCGAGCTCGTCGAGGAGATGAAGCTCTACAACAACCCGCAGGAACTCGAGGACATGAAGAAGATCATCAAGAAGAATGTCCCGATGATGATGCGAGGCTATCTTCTGGCATACCTCTACGTGACAAGAGGCGGCAACACAGCCGCAAAAACGGCAAAGCCGGCAAAGACACACAGCACTGAGCACAAGGCAGCCCAGAAACCGGCTTTGGAGAACGCGACATCCTTCTACATCAACATAGGAAAGCTCAGCAAGGGAACAGCCCGCGAGATGGTTGACTTCATCTGCGAGAAGACAGGTCTCTCTTCGGAGGACATCCTCCAGGTGGCCTACAAGCAAAACTACTCCTTTGTCTACATCCGCAGCGACAAGGCCGAGGGAGTCATCGAGGCAGTCAACGGACAGACCTACAAGGGCCGCAAGGTCAAGATGAACTTCAGCAAGGACAAGGATGAGCAGTAAGGTTCATTGCGTCAGCGTAGGTCTGCTTCAGACCAACTGCTACATAGTGGATTCGACGGACAGTGACGGCAAGCCTTTTCTTGCCGTCATCGATCCCGGCGACAACCCGGACAGAATAATCTCCGCCCTTGAGGGAGACCCCACACACATAATCCTGACGCATAGCCATTTCGACCACATCGGAGCTCTCAAAGAGATGCTTTCTAGATTTCCCGATGCAAAGCTTGCCGTCGGAGAAAAAGAGGACCTGGACCCGGAACAGATAGCGGGGATCGCTACCGGAGTTCTGGGTTCTTTCTTTTTCCGCAGGGGCTATGACCAGCTTCTCAGCGGAATCCGCAAACCCGACATACTCCTGAAAGACGGAGACCACATAGGACCGTTCGAGGTCCTGCACACCCCAGGCCATACAGACGGCTCCATCTGCCTCTACTACAAGGCTTCCAAAGTCCTGATTTCCGGCGACACCCTGTTTTTCCATTCATACGGTAGAACCGATCTGGGCGGATCCGAAATCCAGATGGAATCATCCCTCAGGCGGATCCTTTCGCTGGATCCGGACACAACGGTCTACCCCGGTCACGGGGAATTCACCACCATAGGCGGGGAAAGAGACTTTTTCAATTTCTCATGATTATTTACCTGTGCTCGGACCTGCGCTTGCAGGGCATGCAGAGCAGAGCATACGGAATTGCCCGGAGCCTGTCCTCCGGAATCTTCTTTCCGCACATGGCGCAGACACCGTACTTGCCGTTTCTGATTCTCACAAGTGCCTGATTGATGGCATTGAGCTTACCGACATCAAGTTTTCCGATAGCCTCCATCTTCTTGGAAGCAAGGTCATCACTTGCAATATCCACACTGTCGCCTGTCCCGCCGGAACCGACAAGGTTTCTGAAATCATTATCCGACTTTGATATCTTTGAAAGCAGCACGCTACGCATCTCAAGCAGGTTCTGCTCCATCTCTTTCTCAAAAGGTGTCATCTCGTAGTCCATGACTCACTCCAAACGTTGATGTCATGGAATAATATGGACACAAAAAGGCCTGCCGTCAACAAGAAATTTCGTTTATTTCACAAATATTGAGCTTGTGAGGGCCAAAACCTCGCAAATCTCGCAGCAGGCACCCAGAACATCACCTGTTACACCGCCTATTCTGCGTCTTGAGACCATGGCCAGGACAATCATGGAGATAGTGGAAACAATGGCCGGAATGATTAGTAAACACTTACAAATTCCGAACATATACCAGATTCCGAACCCCAAAAGCCCTGCCTGAAGCACTGCCGAAAGCAAGTGTGATACACCTGCTTCGGATACCAGTTCATAGGACAGTCCGCTGTCCTTCGCATAGCTGCAGACGGCACACATCAGCACCACCTGAACCCTTGCGATGAACACTGACCAGAGCAGGGACAGAAGTCCCGTTTTCTGGATGGCGGCTCCGGCCGAGGCGCTCTTCAGAAGAAGGCAGAGCGCTATGGCAACAACGGCAAAACTTCCGGATCTGGAGTCCTTCATGATCTCCAGCCTGCGCTCGCGCGTCCAGCCTCCTCCGAATCCGTCCGCCATGTCCCCCAGTCCGTCCAGATGGAAGCCCCGGGTGATGAATGCCATATAGCATGCCCACATCACACCAAGAACAAGAGCCATGCCACCGGTGACCGTCATACACTTCTGAACCGCGTACAATGCACAGGCTCCCAAAGCGCCGGTGAACAGTCCCACAAACGGATAGAAGTACAGCTGAGTCGATGCATTTCCCGCATCCCTTCCGGGAACGGGAATGATTGTCAGAGTCCGGAACGCCTGTGCAAGGCCAAGGCCGCCTGTCATAGACTCCCCTTCACGGACATTGGAAGTCCGCAGACCATGAATACAACGTTGTCTGCAATCCGTGCAACCGCCTGGTTCAGATAGCCGGCCTCGTCACGGAAAGCCCTGGAAAGCTCATTGGCGGGCACTATGCCCATTCCCGTCTCGTTGGTGACAAGGACAATGTCGCACTTTGCGTTCTCCAGTGCCTTCAGAAGAACGACCTTCTGGTCAAGCCTGTTGTAGTGAAGGAGGTTTCCCATCCAGACGGTGAGGCAGTCCACAAGAATGACCTCGCTTTTCTCCTGGGATTCAGTAATGGCCTTTCCAAGCTCAATCGGAGCCTCCACTGTGAAGAACTCGCCTTCCCTGCGCTTTCTGTGGGCGGCAATCCTTGCCTTCATCTCGTCATCGAAGGCCTCCGCCGTGGCTATGTAGCAGCGCCTAAACCCGTCCGGACACAGCTTTCTGGCAAGGTCCTCGGCATAGGAGCTCTTGCCGCTTCTGGCACCGCCTGTAACGAGGTATATCTTCGCCATCAGAAAGCCCCCATCTCCCTAAGGAGGACAAGACTGTCATTCAGGTCTTTTTCACTGAACAGCTCCAGGGTGACGACAATGTCGCTTCCCCCGAATCCGCCCAGAAGGTCCAGGAACTCCACAAGCTCGTCGCGGTCTGTCCTGTCCAGTGCCTGATGGTCCTTTCCGTCCGCCACTCCGTGAAGATGGACAACCCTGGAAAAAGGAATCATGTCCATCACGCACTCTGGATCGTACAGGCCGGTTTTCCACAGGTGCCCCACATCCAGGGCGAGGCCGAATCCGTGGTCAAGAATCATCGGAATGAGCAGTCCGATGTCGTATTTCAGGTTCTCTATGCAGATCAGAGACGTATCGATCAAGTCCCGGGCTCCGTCTTTCAGCTCGTCCAGACTCTTCTCCAGGCGCGTCATCCATCTGTCCACATCGGACGGGCCGTCGCACTTCTCGGGATTGAGATGGGCGATGAATGCATGCACGGGAAGGCTCTTTGTCCGATCGATCACCTTGATCCATGTCTCCACCGCATGACGGCGCTCTTTCTCGTCGGCGCTTCCCGCCCTCACGTCGTACGGAAGATGGACGGTATATGTCAGGTTCCATTCCTTTGCATATGAGGCCAGCTTCTCAACCACCTCGGGCGACGGAATGTCGGACTCGCGGGCACTTTCAAAAAGGACAAGCTCAATGTCATCGACCTTGTCCTTGAGGTATTCCACGTTGGGGAGGATGTCGTCATGAAGGATGTAGCTTGTGGTGCCAAGACGGAACGGAAGGCCACCACTGATTCCTGCCGGCCTGCTCATTGTCTGTCCGGGAACATTATGTCGTCGGAGTAGTTGTCGTACTGCTTGGCGGCGTTGCGTCTCTGGGCCCTCTTGCGTACGGGGCGCTCGGCCGCCTGGCTTCTGAACGACTTTCCGGAACTGAGCAGCATGGCTATGGGCCTTGTCTCATCGATGTTGGCGCACACGATCTGAAGCACGCTGAGAAGAGGAACAGCAAGGAACATCCCCACAATGCCCCAGATGTAGCCGAACAGTCCCAGTCCAACCAGAATGATGAACGGGCTCAGGTTCAGGCTGTTTCCCGAAAGCTTCGGATCTAGGAAGTTTCCGATTATGTTCTGGACGGCAATGGTGCTGATGGCGATGAAGATCACGGGTCCGATTGAAGGTGCGAACTGGATCACGGACATCAGGATCATCAGAGCCGTGATTATGAAGCTTCCGATTGTCGGGATGAAGTTGAATACAACGGCCATGACACCCCAAAGCGGAGCGAAGTCAAGCTTGGACACAATGGCTATCGCATAGAACAGAATGCCTGTGATGATGCTCACAAAGACCTTTATGGTTATGTACTTGGATACCTGTCTGACAATCCTTTCCCATATGACTGCGACCTTGTCCTCGTCATTGCCGGAGATGAAGTTCATCAGCTTTGGAATGATGACGTGGCGCTCACCGAGAAGGAATGTGGTCATGAGGATGATCAGGACCACGTTGGTCAGGATTCCGATGGCAGAGCTGGAGACCAGCCTCAGGGCCGGCATGATGACTCCACCGACCCAGTCTATCTGCAGACTGGAGAATATGGAGACATCGTCGGGTATTTCAACCCATTTCCGTGCCATGTCCTTGAGGATATCGTCCATGTCGTTGATCCTGGCCGCATAGCCCGGGACCTTGTCCATGAGCATGTCTACGCTGAAGAACACAAACCAGATGAAAAGCAGGACCACAACCACAATGACCAGAACCGCTATGACGGTGGCAAGCCAGTGCGGGAACTTGGCCTTCTCAAGGGCAGAGACGATGGGAAGGACAAGAAGGAAGACAAAGAACGACAGGAGAATCCTGATGCTTACGTTGTAGGCCGACTTGCTGATTACAAGGATGCCGAGGATCAGAAGGATGACAAGCACTGTCTTTATTGTCTTTATGGAGTTATCCGGTTTGTCGTTCATGCGTCCAATAATAATCCACCTTGGAAAAACTCGCAATATGGCATAGAATGTGCGCATGGCTAATTCAAGCAATCTGGACCGCATTGAGATCATACTTTGCGACACCCAGGACGGTGCGAACATCGGCAGTGTATGCAGGGCTATGAAGACCATGGGACTGACACATCTGACCCTGGTCACAGACCGCATCTACGATGACGAGCGCGTAAGGACACTTGCCCTTCATGCATATGACCTCTATGAGAACAGAAAGGAGTTTCCGGACCTCAGAAGCGCCATTTCAGACAGCATCCTTTCCGTGGCCGCAACGCGCAGAGTCGGCAAAGGCCGAAAGACAAGCCGCGTAAGCCCCGAGGAGCTTGCAGACCACATCAGCAACCTGGGCGAGGGAAAGGTCTCCGTGGTCTTCGGCTGCGAGAGCAACGGCCTTTCCGACGAGCAGGTCAAGGCCTGCTCCATGGTGGTCACAATCCCCACAAGCGACAAGTTCCCTTCCCTGAATCTGTCTCAGGCCGTCCAGATCATCTGCTACAGCCTGTTCCAGAGACTTCGTCCGTACAGCGGGCAGACCAATGTGGTGACATCCGACCGGGTGGACAGGGCAACAGCAGACTGCATCGCTAACCTGGATGACATGGGATATTTCAAGAACAATGACGAAAGGTCCTTCACAAAAGAGTTCCTCACATCGGTCATGGAGCGCGCCGGCATGACGGAGGGCGAGGTCCAGAGGATGGAGAAGATATTCTCCAAGGCGAACAAGATCGCCAAGCACAAGGAATCATAGGACATGACGGCAGGAGGCCAGTGGATATGAAGAAAACAGTGATGAGGAAGTTCGCCCAGCTGATAGCGAAGTGCGGAGTCAATGTGCAGAAAGGTCAGGAAGTTGTGATCATGGCGGAGCTGGACCAGCCCGAGTTCGTCAGAATGGTCACCGAGGAGTGCTATAAGCTCGGAGCGAAGAAAGTCATAGTGGACTGGACTGACCAGAAGACGACAAAGATCCATTCCAAATACCGGACCCTGGAGACCATGTCCACGATGGAGAAATGGGAAGAGGAACGCTGGCAACATCAGGTAGACACCCTCCCGTGCAGGATCTACATCGAATCCGAGGATCCGGACGGAATGAAGGGAGCCGACCAGGACAAGATCCAGAAGGCAAGACAGGCCCTCTATCCAACAATCAAGAAATACCGCGACCAGATGGAAAGCAGGTATCAGTGGTGCATCGCAGCAGTGCCCGGAGAAGCATGGGCCAAGAAGCTTTTCCCGAACCTTTCCAAACATCAGGCCATCGAAAAGCTCTGGGAGGCCATCCTCTCCACCAGCCGCGTGGACGACGATCCCATCAAGGCATGGGAGAACCACAACAGGGATCTTGCCGAGCGCTGCAGATATCTCAACAGCATAGGAATCGACGAGCTCCATTACACAGCTTCCAACGGAACCGATTTCACAGTCGGCTTCATGAAGGAGTCCAGATTCTGCGGCGGCAGCGAGACCTCGCTCCAGAACATCACATTCAACCCAAACATCCCGTCCGAGGAATGTTTCTCCACTCCCAAGCGCGGCCGTGCCGAGGGCATTGTTTACGCCACAATGCCGTTGAGCTACCAGGGCCAGCTGATCGAGAACTTCTGGATCCGCTTCAAGGACGGCAAGGCCGTGGAGTGGCACGCCGAGAAGAACAACGACATGCTTACAAAGATGCTTGAGATGGACGAGGGGGCCAAGTACATCGGCGAATGTGCGCTGGTGCCGGTTGAC